>NZ_NPEF01000099.1 GCF_002811955.1 Leptospira ellisii | reverse complement strand
GAATTCATCCTCTCCTTCCGATCGGAAACAGAGAAGCGCCGAACAAGAGTAAGGCGACCAACAGGGTGGAACCTTTTCCCGGTACGAAAACCGGTTTTCCTTTCCATTCCGGGACCGCCCGGTTTTTCCCGTAGACGCCTCCGGCGACCCAATACAGATGCAGTAAGGAAAGAGAAAGAAGAATCGATCCTCCCGTCCAAGCCGCAATCCATGAAACCCAGTACAAACGATTCCCCGTTCCGATTATTGGATAAAATCCGCGTTGGCTCCGTCCGGATTCTGATTGTTGTAAAGTTTCACCAAAAGACGGACTAATTCCTTCTTTTCCGTTTCCGTAAATCCCTTGTAGAGATTGTTCACGAGGGACCGGGAAATTCCGAGCAGGACGGGGCGGACGGTATACGCTTTCTGAGTCAGTTCGAGATGGACGATTCTTTGGTCTTCCGGATCCCGGATTCTTTCCACGAATCCGAGGGATTCCAGTTTGTCGACAAGAGCGGTTAACGTGGATTTGTCCCGATTGATCATCTTGGCGATTTCCTGCATTTGCGCGCGTTTCTTTTTAATCAAAGCGAAGAGAATGTCCGCGTGCGTCGTCGAAATGGCCCCCAGGCCTTTTTCCTTCAGTTCCGCATTGAGATGTCTGTGGAACTCGTCTCGAATCCTCGAGACAACATAGATGATCAGTCTAGGACTCATAGTTTACCTAATTTAAAAAGAATTTTTTAATCAGGCAAATTGATACAGGTAGATAACCTCTCCGATTGCGGCCGCTTTCGCGGAACCTTCGGTTTCGAACGTCATTTTCAGGGTCATCCGGGCGGTTCCTCTCAAGTCCTTTAACTCGATCAGTTCCGCTTTCAGTCTCAATTTGCTTCCTACCTTTACGGGTTCCAGAAACCGGAGTTTCTCCATCCCGTAATTTATCCCCATTTTAATATTCTTTAATTCTAATATTTGTGATAGTAGATAGGGAGCCATGGATAAAGTAAGATATCCGTGCGCGATCGTTCCGCCGAACGGCGATTCCTTGGCTGCTCTCGCCGGATCCGTGTGGATCCACTGATGATCCAAAGTCGCTTCCGCGAATTTGTTCACCTGTTCCTGTGAAATCGTATGGTAATCGGAAACGCCGATTTCCTTGCCCGTATAAGCCTCGAGTTCCGCAAAGCTGGATAATACTACCTTTGCCATGACATTCTCCTTTTACTCCGTTTTTTGTATTAATTTATTTGTCAGCTGTTCGAATATCTCGGATTCCAGAATGGATAAGTCGATGTTGTCCTGAAGACCGAACGCTTTCCCCGAAAAGATCCCTTTCCAAAGGATCGATCCGCTGTCGACGTCCATCGCCTTAACGGTCAGCTCGAGAATGGAATTCCCGGACGCCGTCCCGTAATCCGTCATTTCCGTGAACACGGCCACTTCGCCTTTGAGTTGTTTGGCGATTTTGATGCCGGTTTCTTCGGTGAAATTTTTTTCGGTCTCCAATACGCTGCGAAACTGCTTTTCCGCATTGTATTTTTCCTGGATGTTTCCTCCGTAATTGAGAATCGCCAATTCCAGTTTTTCGAAACTTCTGGACTCGACGAATTTTTTCTGTTCCGAGCTTTGTTCTTTTAATAACCAGCCCGAACGTACTTGAACCGGAAAGACGACGTGCTTGGATTTTTTTTGAGGAGTGAATCCCCTTCGTACGAAGACGGTTCCTAAGATCGTATTTTTGGATGTGGAACAATCCGTAAAAACGAAAAACAGAAAGAGAAAAAAGATCCAAATCCGCGGAGAAGCGAAACGAGAAGAAGGGTTCGTTTTCAGGGAAAAGTAATTTGTAATACGGACCGATAGCAATTTGCTTCCCCTCACGGCTCGATTCCAAGAGAAGTCAGTGCTTCCTTTTGTCCATCCGTTTTTTCGCGAACCGATTTCGAATTTCGTAACGAGAATGGAATATCCCAAAATGGAATAGTCGTCGGACGACGCCGTTTTCTATTCCGCGGAGCGATCTTTGTGTTCGAGTTCCTACTTCGAAAAAAGGGAGGATCTCGACGCTTCTTTTCGCTTAATTTTTGAGCGGCCAAGTTGAATTAGAATCTTTTGAAATGTCACGAAGTGGATTGCGGAAAATTCTCCAACTCGCCGGTCATTTTATTGAGAGATCTTCTCATTCGGAACTCATTCCTGAAGCCGCTTTCGTTTGAATTTCAGGTTGACAGGCTATATGCGTAACGGAGTCTAATAGGAGCTATGGATAGCGCTCCCGAGCACCTTGGCCCTTTATTAATTCAATTCTTACTCGGAGTCGGATTCTCCGCTCTGATTCTTACCCTTGCCATACTCATCGGTCCTAAAAAAAAGTCGAAACCCCAGGACGTTTTCGAATGCGGAGTTCAATACTACGGGGATGCGAGAGGATTGTTCAACATCAAGTTCTATCTAGTCGCGGTTCTTTTTATCCTCTTCGACATCGAAGCGGTCTTTTTGTTTCCGTACGCGGTCAATTTGATCGGATTTAAAAACGCGGGAATGGGTTTTTTTCTCATCTTCGAGATGTTTGTGTTTGTGCTCACTTTGGTCGTAGGTTTATACTATATCTGGAAAAAAGGAGCGCTGGAATGGGATTGAGTGATTTGAGTAAAACCCCGGGTTCTGCCCTGGGAGATATGGTTCAGCTCGGCAGCGTGGAATCCGTCATCCAGTGGGGACGGAGCAATTCGCTTTGGCCGTATCCGTTCGCGACCGCCTGCTGCGGAATCGAATACATGAGCACTTCCTGTTCCGATTACGACATCGCCCGTTTCGGAGCCGAACGGCCTTCGTTTTCACCCCGTCAGGCGGATATGATTCTGATCTTGGGAACCATCACCTACAAGATGGCTCCGGTTCTCCGGCAGATTTACGATCAGATGGCGGAGCCGAAATTCGTCATCAGCGTGGGGGCCTGCGCTTCCTCCGGGGGAATGTTTCATACGTACGGAGTTTTGCAGGGTGTGGATCGGATTCTTCCCGTGGACGTGTATGTTCCGGGTTGTCCTCCGAGACCGGAGGCGATTTTGGACGCGCTCGTAAAACTCCAGGAAAAACTCAAAACCCAGGGGCTGGAAGCGAGACGTCAGGAAGTGATGCAGAAGATCCAGGAATTAAACGAAAGAAATAAACCCCTGGTCGTACGATGAAAGAAGAAGTAGAACGGTTCCTAAAAGAAAAATTTCCCCATTTTTTGGATGCGCCGGAAGAAACGGTCTCCAACGTTCCGGTAATCTATCTCAAAGCGGAAGGTATCGTTCCGGTGTTTACGGCGCTCAAAAACGACCCGACTCTGCATTATGATTTTCTAAACGACTTAACCGCCGTCGATTGGCTCGGAAAAAAGGAGCCACGTTTCGAGGTCAATTATCTGCTTCGGTCCGGAAACAAGGCTTCGGGTCGGATCCGATTTAAGGTCCGTCTCGAGGAAGGCGAAGGTGTCCCAAGCGTGACTAACGTATTCAAGGGAGCCGACTGGCCCGAACGGGAAGTCTACGATCTTTTCGGAATTCCGTTCATCGGTCATCCCAATCTGGATCGTATCCTGATGCCGGACAACTTTCAAGGCCATCCTCTTCGGAAGGATTTTCCTTTGGAGGGATTCGGTCAGGATTATCTGATCGAGGATCTATTGCACATCCACGTAAACGAGGACATCGCGAAGGAAGGAGGAAAGTAAGAAGTTATGTACGAAAAAACCGCCGAACACTTCGAACAAAAATACAAAAACCTTCCGGAAGGACATCTGCTCGTAAACCTGGGGCCTTCTCATCCTGCGACGCACGGAATTCTGCAGAACGTGATTCAGATCGACGGGGAACGGATCGTGGAAGCCGAGTCCGTGATCGGATACGTTCACCGCTGTTTCGAAAAATTAGGGGAACGTTATACCTACAATCAATTCCTGGTTTGTACGGATCGGATGAATTACGTTTCCACTCCGCTCAACAATATCGGTTGGATTTTGGCCGTGGAAAAGATGATGCAGGTGGAAGTTCCGGATCGGGTCACGTATGTGCGGATGATCATCTCCGAACTTTCCAGAATCATCGATCACATCATCTGCACCGGAATTTTGGGCGTGGACTTGGGGGCATTCTCCGGACTTCTGCACCTTTTTCATCATAGGGAAAACATCTATCAGGTCATCGAAAAACTGACCGGTGCACGGTTGACCACGACCTTCTGCAGAATCGGAGGTCTGGAACGAGACATTTATCCCGACTTCGTCAAGGAAGTGAAACTTGTCTGTAAGGGATTGAAACCCGCGATCGAGGAATTCAACAGTCTTCTTTTAAAAAATAAGATTTTTCTGGGACGCACCGAAGGAATCGGCGGAATTTCCGCGGAAAACGCGATCGCCTACGGATATACCGGACCCAATCTTCGCGCGGCGGGTGTGGATTGGGATCTTCGTAAGGACGAACCGTATATGCTTTACGACAAGGTGGACTTCGACGTTCCGATCGGAGAGGACGGAAGCGTTCTGCACCGTTGTCTCGTGAGAATGGAGGAGATGCGACAATCCATCCGCATCATCGAACAACTCGTGGACGGAATTCCCGAGGGACCGTGGCACGCGGATCTGCCGCACGCGTATCTTCCCGAAAAAAACAAAGTCTACAACAACATGGAAGAATTGATCTATCACTTCAAGATCATCATGCACGGGGTCAAGGTCCCTCCGGGGGAATATTATATGGCCACCGAAGCCGCCAATGGAGAACTCGGGTTTTACATCGTTTCCGAAGGGGAAAAATCTCCGTGGAGGGTGCACGTTAGACGCCCTTGTTTTTGGTATTATCAATCCTTCGCCGAACTGGTGCGCGGAGGTCTTCTTGCGGATTCGGTCGCGACCATGAGTTCCTTGAACGTGATCGCGGGGGAGTTGGATTGCTGATGGGTTACGAATTCAGCGAGGCGGCGGAAAAAAGATTCCAAAGGATGTTGGAGGCGTTTCCGGACAAACGTTCCCTGATCCTGCCTTGTCTTTATATTCTTCAGAGAGAAAACGGATTCGTGGATCAGGACGGGATGAATTACATCGCCCAACGTCTGGGAGATCCGATTTCCCTGGCTCAGGTCTACGGAGTCGCGACGTTTTACACCCTCTACAACAAAAAGCCGGTCGGAAAGTATCATATCCAAATCTGCGGAACTTCCAGTTGTTACCTCCGGGGAAGCGACCGGATCGAGGAACATATCTGTAAACGTCTCGGAATTCACACCGGTCAGACCACTTCCGACCGTAAATTCACCCTGGAAGAAGTGGAATGTTTAGGCGCCTGCGGCTACGCTCCCATGGTCCAGATCAACGACGACTTTTACGAACATCTGACCCCCGAAAAAGTGGATCAGATCCTAGACAACCTAAACTGACAAAAGGAACTCCTTATGGCAGAAATGAAACTTCTTACGAAATACATCGATAATCCCCAGTCCGCCAAACTTGAGTTTTACGAATCGGTGCACGGATACGACGGAATGAAAAAGGCGCTTCAAATGAAGCCCGACGACATCATCGCCGAAGTCAAAAAATCCGGACTCCGGGGACGGGGAGGGGCCGGATTTCCCACCGGACTCAAATGGTCCTTTATTCCTAAAGACATTCCGAAACCGAAATACATCATCTGCAACGCCGACGAAGGCGAGCCGGGAACATTCAAAGACCGTAAACTGATCGAGAACCTTCCGCACCAGATCATAGAAGGGATGATCATCGGCGCGAAGGCGATCGGGTCCAACAAGGGATTTTTCTATATCCGGGGGGAATTTCAGAAAGGCGCCAAGACGATGCAGGCGGCCATCGAAGAAGCGTATGAAAAGGGATATCTCGGAAAGAACATTCTGGGAAGCGGATTCGATTTCGATCTGATTCTCTACGAAGGCGCCGGCGCTTATATATGCGGAGAGGAAACCGCGCTCATCAATTCTCTCGAAGGTCGCAGAGGCCATCCTAGATTAAAACCTCCGTTCCCCGCCGTGTCGGGATTGTATCGTTCTCCGACCGTGGTCAATAACGTAGAAACGTTTTCCGCAATTCCGCATATCCTCGACAAAGGTGCGGATTGGTATTCCAAAATCGGAACCGAAAAATCGCCCGGAACGAGACTTTTCAGCGTGTCGGGTCACGTAAAAAAACCGGGTGTGTACGAAATCGAATTAGGAACTCCTTTATTAGAATTAGTGAATGATCTTTGCGGCGGAATCGTGGACGACAAGCCGCTTAAGGCCGTCATCCCCGGAGGATCCTCGGTTCCGATTCTCACCGCGGAGGAATGCAAAACCGCGAATATGGATTTCGAATCCATGGCCGCTCACAAAACCATGTTGGGTTCCGGCGCCGTGATCGTTCTGGCGGAGGGAACCGACATCGTGGAAACCACGTATCGATTCGCCCGTTTTTACGCGCACGAATCCTGCGGTCAGTGCACCCCGTGTCGGGAAGGTACACACTGGGTCGCGGATCTTCTTCATAAAATCAGGGAAGGGGAAGGAACGGTTCAGGATATCGATCTGATCCTGTCCTTATCCAGAAATATGGAGGGAGGAACGACGATCTGTCCTCTTTCCGACGCCTGCGTGGGGGCCGTACGTCCCGCGCTGCAGAAGTTTCGTTCCGAATTCGACGCAAGACTGAAGGAAAAACCGGCGGCTCCCGAACATCCTAGAAGAAGAAAAGAAGACCGGATCGCGGAAGAATCCGTAGCCGGAGGAAAGACGACTCCATGAATTGGAACGAGATTTTATTTTGGCTTTTGAAAAGCGGACTTTTCTTTTTTATCCTGATCACCGCCTGTGCGTATTACACGCTTGCGGAAAGAAAGGTGGCCGGATTTATCCAGGACCGGAAAGGACCGAACCGGGCCGGATTCTGGGGTTTGCTGCAGCCTCTTGCGGACGGAATTAAATTCTTAACCAAAGAGGAAGTGTTCCCGACTCAGGTCAATAAGGTCATGTATCTGATCGCTCCCGCCATATCGATGACCTGCGCGATCATGGCTTGGTCCGTGGTTCCTCTCGGAGGACAACTTCCGCTTCCGTCCTGGCTACAGGAAGCGACGGGCTTGAGCGTTTTGGATCTTCAGATCGCCAATCCCGACACCGGAATTCTGTTCCTTTTCGCTATCTCCTCTTTGGCGGTCTACGGAATCATCATCGCCGGCTGGGCGAGTAACAACAAATATTCGTTGTTAGGCGCCATCCGGTCCACGGCGCAGATGATCAGTTACGAACTTCCTTTGGGAATGAGCGTGGCTTCGATCGTGATCATCACCGGGTCGCTCAAACTGACCGATATCAGCGCCTCACAGGCCGGTCTTTGGAACGTCTTCAAACTTCCCGGAATCATCGCGTTCTGTCTTTTCGTCGTGGCGATGTTCGCGGAAACGAACCGTCTTCCTTTCGATTTGGCAGAAGCGGAATCCGAACTCGTGGTGGGATTCCACACCGAATACGGAGCTTTCAAATTCGCGCTCTTTTTCGTCGCGGAATACATGAATATGATCACGATGAGCTGCGTGGTTACGCTCCTTTTTTTCGGAGGATATCAGGTTCCGTTCGGAATTCTGGAAGGTAACTCGTTGCAACCCCTGATCGGATTGGCCTTCTTTTTGGGGAAGGTTCTGTTTTTCACCTTTCTGTTCCTCTGGGTAAGATGGACTTTACCCCGTTTTCGATACGATCAGCTCATGTCCTTGGGATGGAAAAAACTCATTCCTTGGGCGATTTTGAACATCCTGATCGCCAGTATCTATATACAATTTTAAGAATATAAAGAATATGCCATATACGGATCAACCTCAACTGCTTTTGTTTTTTCTGTTCGCTTCGGTGATGGTGCTCAGTTCGTTGGGGGTGATCTTTCACCCGAACGCGATCTCTGCGGCGGTGTTGCTTGTATTGAGCTTTTTCTCCCTCGCCGCGATCTACGCCGTCATGAACGCGATATTCATCGCGACCATGCAGATCCTGGTCTACGCGGGGGCGATCATGGTTCTGGTCGTGTTCGTGCTGATGTTGTTGTCGCTTAGGGACGAAACGCAGAGGCTTTTTTTCTTCGAGAAGCCGATTAAGAAATTCTTATATTTATTCCTGGTTGCCTTCTTGGGGGTGCTTCTCGTTACGGCGGTTCAGGACGGAATCCCCTCCAGAACCGCCGCTCCCGTCGGTTACGAAAAAGTCGGGGACAATTCCGGGGATTATTCCTTTACGATCGGCGTTCCGCCTACGGATCCCTCCGCGGAAAAAACGCCTAACGCACATTCGCCGGTAAGGGCCTCTGGGAACACGGCCGTCGTGGGGAGCGCTATGTTTTTGCGGTATCTGCTTCCTTTCGAATTGATCTCTATCCTTTTGCTTACGGCGGTTCTCGGAGTGGTCGTGCTCGGTAAAAAAAATCCGGGAAAAAACGAAAACGGAGGCGGACTATGAATCTTTGGGTTTCCGGAATTCCGGTGGAATACTTCCTCATTCTGGCGATGATCACATTCACCATCGGGGTCGCGGGAGTGATGATCCGGAGAAGCGCCGTGCTCATCTTCATGTCCATCGAACTCATCCTCAACTCTGTCAATCTCGTCTTCGTGACCTTTTCCAAAGCGCTCCGTCAAGTGGACGGGGAAGTCGCGGTTTTTTTCGTAATGGCGATAGCAGCCGCCGAAGCCGCGATCGGACTCGCGATCGTGATCGCGATCCATAGGATGAAAAAGACCAGTTACGTCGACGAAATGAATCTGATGAAATGGTAGAAAGAATGGAATTTTCTTCGCTCATACCTGCGTTAGTCGCCCTTCCTCTGGGAGGATTTTTAATCTCCGGGATTTTCGGGAACCGCCTGAAATCGGCCGCGGGTTTTATCTCCACCGCCGCGGTGTTCTTTTCGTTCGTCCTTGCGGTCGTTTCGTTGGCGGCGTTTCATCCGATGGAACGTTCTGTTCCGGAGATCGTTACCGTCTTTCCCTGGATCTCCGCGGGGGGGATCCAGATTTCGATCGCGTATCAAGTGGATCAACTTTCGCTCTATATGATTCTGATCATCACGGGAATCGGTTCTCTCATTCATCTCTACAGCATCGGTTATATGAAGGGTGATCCCGGTTTTGCGCGTTACTTCGCGTATCTCAACCTGTTCGTCTTTTCGATGCTCAATCTGGTACTTGCAGAAAATCTAATTCTTCTTTTTTTGGGATGGGAAGGAGTAGGGCTTTGTTCGTATCTGCTGATCGGTTTCGACTATCATAAGGATTCCGCCGCCGACGCGGGGATGAAGGCGTTCATCACGAATCGAAGCGGGGATTTGGGAATGCTTTTGGGAATCGCGCTCGTATTCTGGTATACGGGTTCGGTTTCGTTCGTCGAAATCACCGAGGCCATTCCGGAAACGCCGGCGTTCCGTTACGTGCTTCCTTTGGCTGCGGTCTGTTTTTTTATCGGGGCTATTGGAAAATCCGCCCAGTTGCCGTTGCACGTTTGGCTTCCCGACGCGATGGCGGGACCGACGCCCGTATCCGCTCTGATTCACGCGGCAACGATGGTGACCGCGGGAATCTTTTTAATCGCAAGACTCAATCCCATCTTTTTGTCCGCTCCGCAAGTGGGACATTGGATCGTGATCGTAGGATCGACGACGGCGTTATTCGCCGCTACGATCGGACTTTTTCAGAATGACATCAAGAAGGTGCTCGCTTATTCCACAGTTTCGCAGCTCGGATATATGTTCGTCGCCATGGGAACCGGGGCCTACGTCGCGGGACTGTTTCATCTCATGACTCACGCGTTCTTTAAGGCGCTTTTGTTTTTGGGATCCGGTTCGGTGATCCATGCTCTGCATCACGAACAGGATCTGCGCAACATGGGCGGATTGAAGAATCAGATGAAGATCACTTGGGTCACTTTTATGATCGGATCACTCGCCATATCCGGAATCCCCCCCTTTAGCGGGTTCTTTTCAAAAGATCTAATATTAGAAAAAACGTATGCTTACGGAACTTTGTTCTACGGACTCGGGGTGTTGACCGCACTTTTGACGGCTTTTTACATGTTCAGGACCGTATATCTTACGTTTCACGGGAGCTCCCGCGTGGACGGACATAAGGTCTCTCGTCTGCACGAATCCCCGTTCGTGATGACGCTTCCGCTCTTCATATTGGCGGTCGGCGCCGCGGTCACCGGATTTTTGGAGGTTCCTCACATACTTTTCGGGGGAACGGACGTTCTCACCCGCTATTTCGCGCCCGTATTACAAAGAGGGACGGAGATTTCCGCCATGATCGCCAAACGATCGTTAGATGTTCACGAAACGGGGGCGGTCTCTGAATGGATTCTGCTGGCGGTCGGAGTTTCCGTCGGGGTTGCTGGAATTTTCGCCGCGGGAATCGTATTTCTGAACGACAAGAATCTTCCGAAAGACGAGGAAACGTTAACCGGGATCAAACGACTTCTCGCGAAAAAATACTACGTCGACGAATTCTACCGGAATTTCGTCGTGGAACCGATCTTACTTCTCGGAAAATTTTTCGCGGATCACGTGGAAAGAAATTTCCTGGATTTGATGTTGCGCGGAACGGGAAGGGTCGCGGTCGCGATTTCCCTCGTCCTGCGCAGGGTTCAAACCGGGGTCGTGGTCGATTACGCGATTTTGATCGTCTTCGGGACGATCGTCATACTTTCGTTTTTCCTAATGAGGGGGCTGTAACTTGGAATTCCCGCCGTATATACTGAGCATTTTTTTATTTCTACCGCTCGCAGGTGTTCCGTTCTTATTTTTGTCGAATCGGGTGATTTGGCTGCGGTTTATCGCGGGGACTTTCACCCTGGTTCCGTTTTTGATCCTGGTAGGATTGTATTTCCGTTACGATCCGACGAACGCCTCACTTCAATTCGTGGATCGAATCCGGGATCTGATCGTGTCGGGAAATCTGCGCGTCGATTATCATATCGGACTGGACGGATTCAGCCTATTGCTCTGCGGAATGTCGTCCTTGTTGTTCTTTCTTTCCACGCTCGCGACCTGGTCGAGCATAACCAATCGGATCCGGGAATTTTACGTTTATCTAATGATCGTGGAGATGAGCGTTCACGGGGTCTTTCTTTCGGGGAATCTCGTTCTGTTCTACATCTTCTGGGAAGCGATGGTTTCCCCGATGGTTCTTATGGTGGGGATTTGGGGAGAGGACCAGCGCGTAAAGGCGGCGATCAAGTATCTGATCTTTTCGTTCACGGGATCGGTGTTGATGCTCGCGGGAATTCTCATCCTTTACTTTAAGACGGGAACCATCGTCATCGAGGAATTGTCCACGGGAGTTTTGCCCGAGATTCCTAAGAACATCCGTCTATTCATGTTCTTCGCGTTCGTCCTCGCGTTCGCGATCAAGGTGCCTTTGTTTCCGGTTCATACCTGGATGCCGGACGTGCACTCGCAGGCTCCGACCGTGGGTTCCGTGGATCTTTCCGGAATTCTGCTGAAGATAGGATTGTACGGGTTCGTACGATTGGCGATTCCCATATTTCCCGAGGAAATGTTGGAATACAGGGAACTGCTAGGAGGACTTGCGATCGCTGGAATCCTATACGGAGCGGTCATCGCGATGGCTCAGGAAAACTCCAAACGGGTGATCGCGTTCTCTTCCTTATCGCATATGAGTTTTTGTATGTTGGGGATTTTAAGTTTCACCGAAGAGGGAATGGCCGGGGGAATGATCCAGATGATCAATCACGGATTCACCGCGGGTATGCTCTTTTTCATGTTGGGAATGTTGCACGAGCGGATCGGAAACAACGAAATCGCCAAGGCCGGCGGATTGTCCAAATTGCTGCCGGTGTTTTCCGTTTTTTTCGCGATCGCGGTGTTTTCCTCGCTCGGCGTTCCCGGAACCAACGGTTTTATCGGAGAATTTCTGATCATCCTCGGAAGTCTAAAGTCGAATTTCGTCTACGGCGCGTTAGCCGCAACCGGAGTCGTCTTCGCCGCGGGTTATCTTCTGCTGTTCGCAAAACGGATGATCTTCGGAGAACCGACTAAAAACCTCATAGAGGGTCACGACCTCGGTATAAAGGAGTGGGTGATCCTAATTCCGACGGTGGTCATGATTTTTTGGATCGGAATCTATCCGAAACCGTTTTTGGAGGTGTTGGAACCTTCGGTAAAGGTGGCGCTCAATTCCGCTTCGTTTCGGGTGATTCAGGATCGCGAAAAAAAGGAAAAGGATCTGAGCGAAAGACCCTTCGAACGGAAATACACTTCCTATAAATCTTTGGGGGAGGATCCCGCGCGTTATGAGGAACGGTTGAAAGGATACCAAAGCAAGTTTGCGCTTCCCGAATCGATCCGAAGTGGGAAGGAAACGACACCCGAAGGGGACGAGGAGGCGCGTCCATGAATTTGATCCCGAATCTACTCGATATTTTCTCCATTCTTCCCGCCCTGATTTTGGCCGGAGGGGGAGTGATTCTGATCTGTTTATCGGTGCTTTTTAAGACGAGGGAATTCCTGATCGTACGTTACGTCTCCGGTCTGATTTTACTGATCGCATTCGCTTCGGTGTTTTATACCGCGTTCCGCTTTCCGGGGAACGGAGTCTATTTCGGGGGACAGATAGAGAATTCAGTCCTGACCTTCTGGCTCAACCTTTTGTACGTCTCGATGGCGATCGGAACGGCTGCGATAGCTCCGAGAATATTAAAAAATCATAAAATAGAATTCCCGGAATTCTATCCTCTTCTGCTGTTCGCCACTTCGGGAATGATGCTGATGACTTCGGCGCAGGATTTTATCCTCGTATTCACCGCGCTCGAGCTGATGAGTCTTTGTCTGTATATCCTCGTGGGAATCGCGAGGAACGATCTGTTTTCCCTCGAAGCCACGTTGAAGTATTTTCTGCTCGGGAGTTTTTCCTCAGGATTCATGCTTATGGGAATCGCCTTTCTTTTCGGAGGAAGCGGATCCACAAACGTATCGGCTTGTTTGCAACCTTTGTTGGTCGCGGGGTATCAGGGAAATTTCGCCAAGATCGGATTAGTATTATTCCTGACCGGGGTCGCGTTTAAGATCGCGCTTTTTCCGTATCACGCTTGGACTCCCGACGCGTACGAAGGAGCTTTGACTCCGGTAACCGGATATATGGCCACCGCGGCGAAGGCGGCTTCGATGGGACTTCTTCTGGTGTTGTACACCAAACTTCCGGTCCGATTGGAGGAGAGCGCTTGGGCTTGGCTTCCCGGGATACTCGCGTTATGCTCCATGGTCTATGGAAACCTTCTCGCATTAAAACAGGAAAATTTAAAGCGAATGCTCGCGTATTCTTCGATCGCGCACGCCGGATACGTGGTCGCGGGGATTTCCGCCGGAGTCCGCGAAGAGGTGTTGTTTTATCTGATCGTCTATTCGTTTATGAGTTTGGGAGCGTTCGCTATCCTCGCCTACCTCGAAGAGGGAACGAGACAGGTCACGTTTTTTGCGGTCCAGTCCTTGTCCGGCGTAAAGCCGCTGACGGCGATCGCGATCAATATCTTCTTTATGTCCTTGGCAGGGGTGCCCCCTTTCGGA
>NZ_NPEF01000098.1 GCF_002811955.1 Leptospira ellisii | reverse complement strand
TTCGCGTCCACTCCTAGATTTTTCAGATAGTTCTTCATACTTTCCGAGGTGAAAGGGGTTTTGCTGTCGCCCGTTCCCGGCAGACCGACTACGATTCCGTAACCGGTGATCTGATTTTCGCGGATTCCTTCGATTCGGGCCACGTCCTTGAGTCTGAGTTCCGCCGCGAAGTACGGAGACAAGATCAAAAAATAGAATATATAAAATATGGAATATTTTAATTTCATTGTGATTCCCCCAAAAGACGGTTCAACTGGTTCAGAATCAGCCTTTGTTTTTCCTCTTCGGAAAGTTCCGCCTTGATCGTGACGGAGCCGTCGGGATTGGTGACCGACTTTAGGGCGATGGGAGGAACCACCTCTTTCGGATTGATCCTTCCGTTGTAGGAAACGCGCAGATTGGCGATCTTATCCGCGTCCAGGGAGGAATCCTTGTCCACGAATTCCGGCGCGACGTTTCCGACCAGGGTCAGACTGTTTTCTTCCCCGTTGATGAGACTGCTTTTGTTTCCCTGAATGGTCAGTAAGCCCGTGTTGGGATCTACGCCGGTCACCAACGCGGTCAGATTTCCGCGTATCTTACCGACGGATTTTATCTTTCCCTTATTTTTGCGAGTGATCGTACGATCGCTGTTATACGAGGGCATATCCGGAACTATCTTTTTATCCGGCATCGCCTTAAGGGTGAGGGTTTCATCTGCGTTGGATTCCAATTCGAATTCCGCCTGCAGACCGTTGCGGATCTTGACGTAAACCGCGGAACCCACTTTGATGTTCTGACGGACGGAATACGGATTTTTTTCGGTCCAGAGGGAGCCGTCCTGTGCCTCCAAAGAAAGGACACCGAAGCCGAACGCAGAAGCGGCCGCGGATAAAAAGAAGGAGAGGACGTTTATCTTTAAGAATTTTAGAATATGATAAATAACGAAACGATCGGATCTCATTCGGTCACCACCGTATTTTTGTCGACGACCTTGGCCCTCATTTGCCCTTCCCGGGAATGATTCGTAACTTGGACCTCGTCCCCTATGTTTCCGGAACTGAGCGCCTTTACCTTCGTTTTGAGAACGAGACTTCCTTTATGATAGATCATAAGAATCTCCCCTCCTCTTTGCACGTCCTGAATCTTGCGGACGTGTTTTTTACGGAAAACCTCCCCCTCGTGCATTTCCTTCAGCAAAGTGGAGCCGATCAGCTCTTTTCCGGGAGAATCCAAAATCTCCTCGGAGCTGAGAATCTCCTCCTCCTTAAAGTCGTTTTCGGCGATTTTGATTCCCTTTTCCAGGGAACGGGACGCCTTTTGGACGAGAATCCTCTGTTCCACCTGAAAACGGATCCGCAGGCTATGTACTTTTTGATTTTGAAAGTATATTTCCAAAGAAGCCATCACTTGTCCCGGATGCAGACGCGACGAAAGATTGGCCCAGCGCAACTCCACTCCTTCGCGCGGAACCTTCGTTTCCCCCGATATATACGTTAGACGAAATTCTTCCTGAGGGTGTTTCTTGGAGATTTCCTCGGAAAGAGAAGCCGCGATTTCGGCGGGATCCAAGGTGTGATTGAGAGGAAGCACCAAAGTCTCCTTTCCTGTGACGATCGGATCCAGATCGCGATAGACGTCCGCGATCTCGCGCGCGCCTACGTATGTGGGCTTCTTCGGATTTTTGAGCAGAACCCGATCCTCGTATCCTTCGGGAATTCTCGCCACCGAGGAAAGATACACGTCCTCCGCTTCCACGATCGCCCTTCCTTTGAGATAAATTCCGGACGAGCCCCTTCCCCAGAGGGAAGCGGTCGCGACCGTTAACAGGAGGAATACGCGGGTAAGGTTCATAAGAAATTTATAAAATTCTTATCTCTTAAGCGATATCGCCGTGGAAAGCATGTTGTCCGAGGTTTGGATCGCCTTAGAATTGGATTCGTACGCCCTTTGCGCGACGATCATATTCACCATTTCCTCAACGATCTTTACGTTGCTCATTTCGAGGAACCCTTGAAGCACGTTTCCGAAACCCTCCATTCCGGGTGTGCCGGGAATTTCCGGTCCGGACGCCACGGTTTCCTGAAAGAGGTTTTTTCCGATGGCCTGAAGTCCGGCCGGGTTTACGAAACGATACAATTCCACCTGTCCGATCACGATCGGCCGGATATCGGCTCCGACTTTTACGGTCACTTCGCCCTGCTCCGATATCATCAGAGTGTTCAGGATCGCTCCTTCCGGAAGGATCAGAGGGGGTTCCAAAAGATATCCGTTAGACGTCACCACCTGTTGGTTGGAATCGATCTTAAAGGATCCGTCCCTGGAATACGCGAAACTTCCGTCCGGCATTTGGATTTTGAAAAATCCCATCTCGCCGGTGATCGCCATATCCAATTTGTTTCCTGTCGCTTGGAAGGAACCGATTTCGAATAATTTCTGAGAGGCGGCCGCACGCACACCGTGACCTACGTTGACTCCCGTCGGAATTTCGCTCACGGAAGTTGCGGGAGTTCCCGCAAGCACCTGGTGTTGATAGACCAAATCCTCGAAATCGGCGCGGTTCTTTTTAAAACCGGTCGTGTTCACGTTGGCCAAGTTGTTTGAGATCGTATCGATATGAAATTGCTGCGCGATCATTCCCGTCGCGGCAGTCCAAAGCGAGCGCATCATATTCCGGTAACCCTCTTTCTGTATTCAAGTTCGGTAGATTTTCGAATTTGGTGAAGGGAATCCCGGTGAAATTCGGAGAAAAAGAGACAAAATTCGGAAAAAGTGTGAGTTCCCACACGGTTTTAATTACGAAGGATCCGCATTTCCCCCGACAAGAGCCGCGGGAATTCCCACACAAGTTTGTTCTACGGATTATTTATAATTCCGAAACACGACACAACGATTCGAATTGGTTCCTTTCTCGTTGTTCGAAACGTTCCAACAATTGGAAAGTTTCGTGAATTTCTGGTCGTTGATAAAGGTCGTCTCCCATTCCAAACCCGTTTCCGCCGAAGCCTCGATCACCGATTCATCCAAGTTTACGATCGTTTTTCCCTGGGAGACGTCGCCCACTTCCACGACACAAATCCCGTTCGGTTTTAACACCCGGGACAACTCCTCCAAGGTTCCGTGGATAAAGTCGGTCCAACCCGACAACGTGGAAAAGATGCTCGGCTTTTTATCGTCGGGAAGTTCTATCTCCAGAAACCAATAGCGCAGCCAGTTGTCCTCTTCGTAATTCACCTTGTCGAGAAACGGAGGCGAAGTGATCACGAGATCCACGCCGGAATCCTCCAAGGATTCCAAATGTAGGGAGGAATGATTCGTATAACGGTTTCTTCCCGAAAATTCGTGATAAAACGGAGGTAGAGCGGTTTTTAAATCGCGTTTCATCTTCTGAAGAATTCTAGGTTTGATCTCTTTGTAGACGGGTTTGATTCCCCGCTTCTCGTTGTTGCGTTTTTGCGCGGCGGCGGGAATGGAAATCTGAGGAAAACTATAAACCGAAAAGAAACCTTCGCTGTGTCCGTGCAGCCTGGAAAGCGCGGTCACTCCGATGTATTGAACTTCGGGAGAAGAATCCTGAGAGAGGATTCTCCTTAAATTTTTGATCTCGTTGAGGGTGTCCTTGTGATAGAAGGCCAAAAGATCCTTGTCTTCCTTCTCTTCCTTGGTCTTCTTTTTCAGATCCATCCGTTCTAAAACCCGTTCCATACTTTCCATGGAGGGAATATTCTGTCTCGACTTCGCCAAAAACAGGGACATAGGACTGATATCGTTGTGGATCGCCGCATGACCTTCCAGATTCGCCTGAATGGAAGTGGTTCCCCTCCCGCCGAACGGATCGAGAACGGTTCCCTTATTTCCGGAAAGATATTTCCCCAAAAAAAACGACGGCAGTTCCGGTTTAAAGGAGGCGCGATAACTCACGCCGTAATGGATCGGATGGGATTGTCTCTGACGGGAAGTCCAGAATTCTCCCGTTTGAATTTTTCTTTCTTTTCGTTTGAGTGCGGTAGACGACATCCAAAAGCCTCGTATGCTTCATTGTCGGATTCCGCACCGAATCCCAGGCAAAGAAAACTTCCGCCGATCGGGGAAACGAATCCGCAAAGCGGCATAATCCTATTTGAATTTTGTGCGCCCCGTTTTTTTATGGAAGAGCGGACCTTCCTTGTGAGTTCCGCTCACCGTATGAAAGAAAATATCGTCCCTCCCTCCGTAGAATCCCTGGATTTAGAATTCGAAAGCGAGGTTTTTTGGAATCGTTGGTTCGAACGCGCCGGTCTTCTCGTCGGTTACGGAGCGTACGTCGTATGTTTTATTTTCGTCTTCGGTTTAAAATGGGAAGCGGTCAAATACGCGTCCCTTTTTTATCTGGGATTGTTCACGCGCATCTCCAGTCTTTTGATCGGAAAATACTACGAGATCCCGAACGTATTCCGCAATCTGCTTTCGGACGATCCCCGGATCGTTTCCGCAAGTAGGGAATATCTTTCGCTTCATCGGGAGAAGGCGTATCTTCGGCTCGCTTCCAAAATATACGGAATGAACGACGCTTCCGAACTCTATCGCGCGGACGATTTCCAACTCGAGAAACTCCTCGCACCGAAACTCGTAAAACCTTGGAAAAAAGCGGGAAAACGATATTTCTTTTTTATTTATATTCCGATCGCATTAATTTCGATTTGCATCGCCGCGTATTTCTGATTCCATCGTGTTTTGGTGGGTCGCTTTTTTCTTTTTATACTGAACGTCGCCGTATTTTTAGTCTGTAGGAGCGAACCTTCCCGCTCGGAACTTTCTCCGATGTCCTTCTCGGAAAAAAAATTGGGCTCGGAAAACGGAAGGTTCGTATGCGCCATTTTGACGAACGTAACGGCGAGAAACAAAATCTACTTTCAAAAAGAAGAATGTTCTTATAAAACCCCGCCCTCGTCCCTGTATCATCCGGTCCTAACGCTCGTCGCTTTGGAGAACGGTTATCTCAAAGAGGATCAATCCCTCTTTTTCTGGGACAAAACCAGATACCCGTATATCCGCTGGCAAAAGGACCAGAATTTGGGATCCGCGCTCGAATATTCGGTGCAGTGGTATTTTACGAAACTCTGGAACGATATCGGACCGGAAAAGGGAAAACAACTGCTGGAACGCGCCGCTTCGTTTTCCGATCCGGTTCCTCCGATCCGCGCCGCTTTCTGGACCGACGGTTCGTATTCCGTTTCTCCTTCCGAATTCTCCGATTTTTTAATCCGACTTCAGGAAACACCTTCGCGTTTCCGCACAAAAACGATCCAATCCGTTTGGCGTTATTTAAAACGAAATCCGGGTTCCGTTTCGAACGCGAGCGGAACACACGATCTTCCGGGCGATTGGAACGGTCTTCAGGAGTTCGTTTCGGACTCTGCGTTTTATTCCGATAAAAACGAAACACATTCCTGGTTCTGGGCCTCCTTTCAAAAGTCGGAGACGAATTGGCTTTTATTGATCCGGGTCCGTTCGGTCGAAGGTCCGGCCGTTCCTCTCGAAGCGGCCAAACTCGCCTCCAAAATTCTTCAAGAGGAATCCGTTCTAAAATCTGAATGACGGGACCGTGATTCGACCGGATTCTGCTCCCGGAGGGGTTTTTACCGGATGAAAAAGATATCCTTCTTTTATGTTTTTCTAATATTCGCCTTCGTTCTTTTGTTGGGACTGATTCTCCGGTCCGGCGAACGTTTGGAGCTCGAAAAGGAACTTTGGCATTCCGTCGAAAACGTATCTTCCAAAACGAACGTAGTGCGAAACCAGGTGGAACGACCCGGCTTTTTGGATTTCGATTCGGTCGGAAAGATTTTTTCCGGACATCTGAAACAACCCGTTTCCAGACTTCTGCTCCAGCTCATCGTAATCATGCTCGCCGCGCGCGGCTTCGGCAAACTCGCGACGATTCTGGGACAACCCGCGGTCATCGGAGAAATTCTTGCGGGAATCCTTCTCGGTCCCTCCCTGCTCGGATTTCTGTTTCCGGAAGGGTTCCAACTCCTATTCCCGAAGGAATCCCTTTCCACTCTCCAGATACTGAGTCAGTTGGGGCTTTTGTTGTTCATGTTCGTGATCGGAATGGAGCTCGATCTGAAAGTCCTCAAAAATCAGGCCGAATCCGCCGTCGTGATATCGCATTCGAGCATCATGTTTCCGTTTCTTCTCGGAGCGGGACTCGCGTATTTTCTTTACATTCCCCTCGCGCCCAAGGGAGTGGACTTCGTCGACTTTTGTCTTTTTATGGGGATCGGAATGAGCATAACGGCGTTTCCGGTTCTCGCGAGAATCATACTGGAAAAGGGCTGGACCAAAACCGCGTTAGGCGGTCTTGCCATCACCGCGGCCGCAGCGGACGACGTGACCGCCTGGTGTATCCTCGCGATCGTGGTAACGATCGTAAACGCGGGTTCCTTCTCTTCGGGAATCCTCACCGTCTTCATGTCTCTCGTGTATATGCTCGTGATGTGGAAGGGAATTCTTCCGCTGATGAAACGCGCCGGGAATTTATACACGACCAAGGAATCGATGACCAAGACGATCTCCGCTTCCTTCTTTCTGTTCATCTTTCTTTCCGCATGGATCACCGAAATCATAGGAATACACGCGCTTTTCGGAGCGTTCTTGGCGGGAGTGGTGATGCCCGACAAAAAGGAACTCAGAAGCAATCTCGTCGATAAGATCGAGGACTTTAGCCTCACCGTGTTGCTTCCCTTGTTTTTCGCGTTCACCGGTTTGCGCACCAAATTCGGACTTTTGTTGAGCTCCGGTCTTTGGCCCGTTTTTTTCCTGATTCTTTTCGTCGCCGTATTGGGGAAGTTAGGCGGAAGCGCCGTCGCAGCCAGGATCTCCGGAAAAAACTGGAAGGAGTCCCTCTCCGTCGGCGTTCTAATGAATACGCGGGGTTTGATGGAATTGATCGTTCTCAACATCGGTTACGATCTGGGAATCCTATCCGAAGAGATATTCTCCATGATGGTTCTTATGGCGCTTACGACCACAGTTATGACGGGCCCCGGTTTGAAACTTCTGGATCATTTATTCGCTCGAGAAACGAAACCCGAAACCGGGACGAAGAAGGACGGCGTTCTGATCTCCTTCGCGCAACATTCCAGAGGATTGGAACTTTTAAAGATCGCCTACGGACTTTTTCCCGAAAAGAAAAAGGAGAAGGAAGTTACGGCGGTTCATCTCTCTCCGGAATCGAACATATCGGAAACGCACGCCGAAAAATACGAATCGTCCAGCTTCACCCCTCTCAAAGAACTCGCGGGCGATTTGGGAATCCGCCTTAAGACGATCTACAAAACCTCGACCAACATCACGAAAGACATCATCCGGATTTTGGAGGAAGGCGATTATAAACTTCTTTTGATCGGAGCCGCGCGTTCCTTTTTTTCGGACGATATACTCGGAGGAAAGATCCGTACGATTCTGAGCGAAACGGAATGCAACGCGGGAATCCTATTCTCCGCCCGATTGGAAAACGTAAAAAACATTCACGTCCTCTTCGGCGAAGAGAAAGACATGGGGCTTTTGCGGATCGCGAGGAGAATTTCGGACAACTACGACTCCGGACTTTCGCTCGTGGATTTGAACGGATCCTTGGATCGGCTTCCCGCAAAATCGAAACAGATTCTGAAAAAGGAGAAGATCAAAATTCTTCCCGCGGGAAAAGGTTCCGCGGATTGGAAACGATACGATCTGATTCTATGCGATTTGGATCTTTGGGAGAACCGCCCCGAATTCCGGGTCGATGAACTTCCGGAAGGCGGGGGATTACTTTTGATCCGTTCCGTGGACGGATTTTTACCCGAAGCCTAACGCATTATAAATTTCTAATTTTTTCTTCGAAAAGAAGATACTTCGTCGACTTGGCTCGGCGCAGCGCCTCCGACAATCGGGACTCGTAACGTCCCTCGATTTCGAATTCCTTTCTGCGGTTCCAATTTTCCTGAAACATACGGACGTAGAACTCGTCGGGCTCCACGATCGCATAAAATCTGATTTCGTCCCCGCGTCTCCATTCGTCTTCGGAAACGCGCGTTTTCAAAACGACCTCTCCTCCGGGGGGAATCCGCGTATCCTCGAACTCGTGTTGAAGCTCTATGTCCGTAACTCTTCCGATCGTTTTTTCGGCCAAAACCTTGGAGGGTCTTCCGGAACGAAGACGTTCCAAAACGAGAAACACCTTCGGAACCGAATAGGTGGGAAAAAAATGTCCTGCTCCCGTGTTTTTGAGCGAGGCGGAAACGAGATATCCTCGTTCCGAAGACCGTACGGAAACGGTATACGTCACCGCCTTACGCGTGAAAGACGGATCGTGGATCCCCTTCCATTCGTGCGATCGGTCCGGCATATGACAATTTTGGCATGTGATTTCGTTCTTCGCGTCCGCGTAGACGCTGTTCTTCCATTCTTTGCCCGTTTCCATAAGACGTTTTCCAGCCAGCGGTTTTCCGCCTTCGGGAGAATCGTGACAGGCCGCGCAGAATTCCGAGGATTCGAATTCCTTTTTAACGATAAAACCTCCGTGGGGCGCGTTCGGATCGATCCCTTCCGCGATCGCGGAACGAGGAGGCGGGCCGTGTCTCACGTGACCGCGAACGTGACAACTCGCGCACACGATCCCCTTCTCCTCCGTACCCGGACTTACGTAGGAACGCACTTCTTCCGAAACCTTCGGAGAACCGTATTCAAATTCCTGAATATAATTCTGCGTTTCGGAAAGCGGCGAATGACACCCTAGACAGGATTCGGAACCTTCCGGACCGAGACGCCGCAACTGCCATTTCAGTCCCGGTCCGACCGTTTTGGAATGAAAACTCTCCCTCCAATTTTCGTATTGTTTAGGATGACAGGTTCCGCAGGATTCGGGATCCAAACTCGCCTCCAAGCGACTTCGACCCGCGGGAGGTTTTCCCTGCGGATCGATCGGGGTTTTCCAATACCTTTCCGAAAACCGATCGCCGCATCCGATCGAAAAGAACATTATAAAATTCGAAAGTATTAAGCCGGTAAAACCGGCCGACCGAAAGAACAAACCTATCCTCCGCAGGCATTCCCCCCTCCGCCGCCACCGCCTCCCCCGGAACTTCCGCCGCCCGAAGAGGAGCCCGCGGAACCCGCCGGAGTACGAAGATAATTTTTGTCCTCCCGGATCGACGCGTTCGAATGTTTTGAAAAAGACTGGGACGTGCTGAAGTTCGACTTGGCTACGTTCGCATCCGGATTGAACGTAAGATTTTCGGTCAACGCGACCTGGCTCGTTCTCCAAGGCGAAACCGCCGGAAGATTGGACCATTTCTGATCGTCCGCGACCGCTCTCGTATCCGAAGCCAAACTTCCCCATTCGATCCAGGATCCGTCGTAGTATCGCGTAGGAACTCCCAAAATCGATATCGCCGCGAATCCGGTGATCGTAGAACGTACGTTCGTTCTGCAATACGTGATCACGGTCTGTCCGGTGGAATATCCCGCATTGGCGAAGATCGTTCCGATCTGAGCCTTCGTCTTAAACTGAAAACTGGTCGTCGTGTCAGTAAGCAAATCCGCATACGGAAGATTGACCGCTCCTTTGATATGACCTTCGATCGGAGTCACACAAGGAGGAGTCGCGCAGATTTTTCCCTCCGCCCCCGCGGTGCTCGATGCGTTCCCGGAATATTCCGCGACGGAACGCGCGTCCAAAAGAAAAACTCCTCCGCCCGGAATCGGAGTCACTTCTTCGAAATTCGTGGAGCCGCCTTTGACGATATGGATCACGTCGGCCAAGGTCGCCTGCAGAATCGTGTTATCCGTCAACAAGGATTGAACCCCTTTGCCTCCGGAAGGATCTATCGCGGAAGGTATCGCGGATGTGAAAAAATTTCCCACGGCCGCGTGATACGAAACGGCTCCGTTTAAGATCGCCAGACTTTTCGCCGGAGCCCCCCAATAACGGAGCGCATACCACCCTCTCAAAGACTGTTGTAAATTTCCCGCGGTGGGAGTGTCCGCAGCGAAGATCACCAAGTCCGTCTGCAGATCGATTCCGTATTGTTTCAGAAACGTATCGATTCGGGATCCGGAAGGCACCATCGTTTCCGTATCAAGTACGCCGTTGTTTCTGGTCTGACCGAAGAAGGAACTCGCGTCCGCAAGCAGATGTACCTTCACGCCGCTCCCGGTTTTCGGAAAGACGTACGTCCCCGAAGGGGTCGCGCCCGTTTGAACCTGAAACAGGAACAGCTTTCCGTAAATTCCGGGCGGCTTTCGGTTGGGCCAATCCTGAACCCAACGGTTGACGGTCGAATGAGTTACGAGTCCGAACGTGTTTGTGTCGTAATCGTCCGCGGAAGGAACGGCCAGTTCCTCCGCGGCGTTTACCCGCACCAAAATGGGAAGGTCCAGTTTGAGACCCGCCGGAATAAAATCGTAATTTTTGGCCTTTTCCCCGCACGCGACGAACAAAAATACGATCGAATTAAATATCAGTAATTTATAATATTTCATGAAACGCCTCACAAGTTGAACGGAAAATTCACGATAAAACCGATCGTCTGCAGCTTCGCCGTGTTGTAACCCGCATACGTCTGGGAAAAATACAAATTGTAGAAATTCCCGTACGAATCGGTGAACCCGAGGGAGGCTTCCGCGTTATGATAGTCTTCCCGCCTTCCCCACGCGGGCCTTTCGTTTTGCACCCACAGATCGTATAAATTCACTCCCGGATACGAATCGGGAACGGTGAGATCGAAATAGTTGTAAGGAGGGGCCTGTCTCGGATCGGCGAAAGCGTATCCTCCCTGCCCTTTTTGGCCTCTGGCGCCCACCGTAAAAAAGAAATTCTCCATAAACCTGAGATAAAAACCGGAGTAATAAAGGATATCGTCCGGTACGGGATGTTCCCTTCTGCGGTAGCTGAGTTCCCCCAAGGCGCCCAATCCGTGGAAGTCGAAATCCTTCGCGAGATACAGATTCACCTCTCCTCCGCTCGCTCCGTCCCCCAAGGATTGAGGGTTGCGATCGTAATCCCCTTTTTTGATAGCGCCCGCGCGGATCGACACGGTCGGAACCCACCATTTGTCGGAATCGAATTCGTCCCAGAGTTTATAACGGATTCCTAATCTAGTGTCGAGATATCCGTATTTATCCGGACTTTCGGGAATCTGCATCAGACCTCCGTAACGGTCCACCAATTTGGCCCTTCCCAATTTTCCGAATCCGGTTCCGAAATCCACGGTAAGACGGTCCGTGATCCCGTATTCCAGAACGATGTTTCCAGTATTAATCCGTATGTTGTCGTCGTATTTCGACTTCGTGTCCGCTAGATACGCGGAGTCGTATTCGGAATGGATCGCGATTGTCCTCAACCACAACTGTCTTTGATACGGAGCCCAAGCCTGTTGCGCGGAAACCCCGGTCGAAACCGTAAAAAACACGATTCCCGCAAAAATTTTATATTTATAATTCATTCTAAATGCCTAATATTCGAAAAGATATATCTATTTCCTGTTCTCCAACTTCACGTTAAACCGCACACTCACGAAATATTCCAGAGCATCCAGCTGTTCCGGAGTGAGACGCCCGGCCAGTTGTTCCAGATTGACCCTTTGTTTCTCCGTATTGGGCAGGGAACCCTGGAGATATTCCAAACGGATCTTCTGTTCCTGGGTTTTGGCGGCGTCTATTTCGGCGGGAATTTCCACCTCGAGATTATAGACGGATTTGCCGAGATGATATTTTTCCCGGTCCTGACCTTTCGGAATCTGAGCGACTCCTCCTCCGCTAAAACCGCCGGACGCGTGCGCCGGAAAAAATCCGACTCCCAAAAGTATGGATAGGATGGCGAATGCCAACGTTCGTTTCACGATAACTTCTCCGTAATTATTCATATTTTTGAATATTCGAAAGGGACGAAGTCCGTTCCGGACGACGTCCCTTCTTCGCGGTTCTCGAACGAAAACCTTATTCGTTCTTATACGCCCAGTCGTCGATCAGAGTCTGACGCGATGTAGTCGCGTTCGGATTTACGACCGTTTTGTAGTTGGCCGCATTGGCCGCGTTGAACGTGGGTCCTCCTCCGGTTCCTCCTGTGCTCACGGTAAGATCGGCCGTGTCGGTAGCGAACGGAGAATCGGCCGGAAGTGTACGTTTCGCGGGATCGGGGTGGTTGGCGGAAAGTCCGTTCCATTCGATGAACGAATTTTCGTAGAACACCGTGGGTTTTCCCAGAATCACGAAAGTGGAAAGTCCGGTGACCATCGATCTTGCGTTGGTTCTGCAGTAATGAAGAAAGGTTTGTCCTTCCTGATAACCGGAAGCGCTCGCGTTTTCGGCGTGTCCCCAGCCGTTCGGAGTATTCCAGAGCGCAGCGATGGCCGCCTTACTTTTGAAACGTCCCGTAGCCTGATCCACGACCTGAAGCCACGGCGCGAAAAAGGCCCCCTTGAGATGTCCTTCGGTGAGCGCCTTTTTACCGACTTCGACTTCTCCTGCGTTCGTTCCGTCGGCGGTTCCGACAAACTCACGTTCGGTGGAAGTCGTGTTGTGTCTCGCGTCGGAGATGAACACGGACGAGGTCAATCCGGTGACTCCGTGAGCGTTAGGATTGCGGACGATTTTGATCACGTTCTCGACGGGTTGAACCAACACGGAGTTGTCCACGTTCTTGAAGGATTTCACCGAAAAGGTTCCGTTGTTCGGGGGAGTGCTTTCGGTTCCTACCGCGGTCAATTCCGCCGCGGAAAATTGGGTGTCGATCGGTCCGTCGAGAACCGCCACGTGATTCGCTTCCGCGCCCCAATATCTCAGCCAATACAATCCTCTTCCCGAGGTTTGATAGGTGCTTCCTTTAGGACTGGCGGCAGTTCCCGCGTTCGTATCCTTTCCAGCCGCAAAAACCACGAGATCCTTGGAAAGATCGATTCCGTATAACGTAAGAAAACGGTCCGTCCTTTCTCCGTCGGGCAATCCGGTTTGAACGTTCTCGAAAAGACCGTTGTTTCTTTTTTGGCGGAAGTTGATGTCGGTGCCTCCGCCGTTGGGCCAGTCGTAAACGTAAACGCCCGCGGTCGGCTTGATGAATTCCTGTCCCACCGTCGCGCCTTGACTGGACTGAAGGATGATCAGATTTCCGGTGATCGATGCGGGTTTTTGATTGGCCCAATCGGTTCTCCATCGTTTGATCGTGGTCGCGGTCACGAGACCGAATTCGTTGTCGTCGTAGTTGTCTTTGGACGCCACGGCGAGATCGACGGCACCGTTGGTTCTCACTCCCGAGAATCCGGCCGCGATCGCCGCTGCGAACAGTAGATTGTTGTCGTTTTTTTCTTCGGAAGGTTTGCAGAAGGTTCCGAGAAACCCCGCTAAGACCAGCACTATTCCAAACGTACCAAGTTTGCGTTTCATGGTTTGTTTCCTCTTTTTTAATCTTTCCGGCGGAGTTTCGATTCCTTCGGTAAGTTGATCCAAACCTTACAATGCGTCTTGAAAAAACAAATTAAATCCATTTTAACGGAATTAATTTTTAATATATTGAATAATTAATACGACATTTCGCATTAAATTTTTCACAACGGACGAAGATACAAAACGAAGATTCGAAATTATAATTCGATACGAATGCTTGAATTCGAATTTCGGCCCGCAGCAGGACGGCTAATAC
>NZ_NPEF01000097.1:8281-13914 GCF_002811955.1 Leptospira ellisii | reverse complement strand
GGTTAGAAGGCGAATTCAGGATCAGACATTTCGTTTTTGGGGTGATCGCCTTTTTGAGTTGTTCCGGGCTCATCTGGAAATTTTCTTCGGGTGAAGTGGGCACGAGTACGGGGACACCTTCCGCAAGACGGACGATGTCCGCATAACTCACCCAATACGGAGAAGGAATGATCACCTCGTCTCCCGCGTTCAGCGTCGCGAGAAAATAATTATAGATCACCTGTTTACCGCCGGTCCCGATGATGACCTGGCTTTTATCGTAATCGAGACCGTTGTCCCGTTTGAATTTCTGTACGATGGCTTCCTTGAGTTCGACGGTGCCGGAAACAGCCGTATAACGCGTCATTCCCTTGTCGATCGCCTTTTTAGCGGCGTCTTTGATATGGGACGGAGTTTCGAAATCCGGTTCTCCGGCTCCGAAACTGACAATGTCCTCCCCCTTTTTTTTCAACTCGTTCGCCTTAGCGGTGATTACGAGCGTGGGAGAGGGCTCGATGACGTTCAGCCTTTTTGCGCTGAGATCCATGCTGTTCCTCTTTGTATGTTTTTAACTTGTATCAAGTGCGTCGTTCGATCTCTGAAAATCGGAAGGTTCAGGCGTTATTCAGCTGAAGCTGCGCCAATTCTTCCTGCGCTTCCCGAAACTGATCGAGCGTATAAATTTCGTATTCGTATCCCTGTTCGGTCAAAAACAACTGACGATTCTGACCGAAACGTTCCTCGTTCGTGTCCCTCGAAATGAGGGAATAGAATACGGCCGTGTTGTCGTGTCCTTTCGGTCTTAGGATCCGTCCCAATCTCTGGGCTTCCTCCTGTCTCGAACCGAACGTCCCCGAAACCTGAATCGCGATGTTCGCGTCGGGAAGGTCGATGGAGAAGTTTGCCACCTTACTCACGACGAGGGATTTGATCTTACCGGAACGGAACGCGTCGTACAGGGTTTGTCTTTCCGGCAAAGGGGTTTTCCCGGTGATCAGAGGTATATTAAATTTCTTTGATATTTCTTCCAGCTGATTGATGTATTGACCGATCACGAGCAGATGCGACTCGGAATGTTTTTTCATGATCAACTCGATCGCCTTCATCTTCTCCGGATTTTCGGAGGCCAATCTGAATTTCTCCCGGTCGTCCGCGATGGAGTATTTCAAACGGAGATCCTCGTCCATATTCACGCGGATTTCCTTACATTTGGCTTCCGCGATCCAGGATTTACTCTCCAGTTCCTTCCAGGGAACGTCGTATTTTTTAGGTCCGATGAGGGAAAAGACGTCCTCTTCCAAACCGTCCTCGCGTACGAGGGTCGCGGTCAGTCCCAGTCTTCGTTTCGCCTGAAGTTCGGACGTCATACGAAACACCGGAGCGGGTAACAAGTGAACCTCGTCGTAAACGATCAGTCCCCAATTGTTCGCGCTGAACAGATGAAAGTGGGTAAAATCCCCTCCCTTCTTCTTTCTGTGGGTGAGAATGTTGTATGTCGCGATCGTGATCGGACGAATCTCTTTCACCTCGCCGGAATATTCCCCGATATCCTCGGGCGGGATGTCGGTTTTGTCTAAAATTTCGTTTCTCCACTGACGGATGGAAAGAGTGTTCGTGACGAGAATGAGGGTTTCCGCTCCTACGATCTGCATCACGCCGATTCCTACGATGGTTTTTCCCGCACCGCAGGGCAGTACTACCACACCGGATCCGCCTTCGTTACCGCCCCCCGCGTGAAACACTTCCACGCAGGCCCTTTGGTAATCGCGCATTCCGAACTTCTTACCGCTGATGCTTTCCGGTCTCAGATTGAAACCGTATTTGTTTCCTTCGTCGTAACCGGCCAGGTCTTCCACCGGAAAACCGATCTTGATGAGCGCCTGTTTGATATGACCGCGGTATTCTTTTTTGATGTATATCTTATCGGGAAAGGTCGTTTCGATAAACGGCTGAACCGCTCTGTGATTTCCGATTTCCTGAAGAAATCCCTTCTCGTTTGAGATGATTGCGAGTTCTCCGGATTCTTCCTTTACGAGTTTCACCTTGCCGTAACGGCTGATTTGTTCTCGGATCTCGTTGACTATGTTTTTAGGAACGGAATAACGGGAGAATTTTTCCAGACATTCCACGATTTCATCCGCGGTCATTTTGATGGACGCCGCGTTCCAAAGCGAAAGCGGAGAAATTCTATATGTATGAAGGTATTCGGGACTCTTTTCTAACTCTGCAAATTTGGAAACGATGCTCTGACAGGCCTCAAATTCCGGATTATCGACCTCCAAAAGCATGGTTTTATCACTCTGAACGATTAAAGGTTTGCTCATTTGTGTCTGGTTTCCTGTTTGTTTAGACTGAAAATCGACCCCTTTCTGTCAAGTAGAATGCGACAATAAGGATTTTTCACAGAGGAGAGAGAAGAATCTGAAAACAACCACTCTTTTCTTCCTCCGGAAGCAGGCTCGTGAGAGAGAATCCGTGGGAAATCGCATCCCCCGGTGCGCTCATCGGTTCGACCGCGATCCGATCTCCGGAGAAGTCCGTATAAATCTGTACATACGATAGAGGAATTTCATCCGAACTTCCGCTCCAAGATTGAATCCTAACCTGATAGGATTCATCCGGAATCAACAAACGGATCAAAGGTTCCTCTCCGTAAAACAGGGAATCCAACGGCGGAATCCGATCCTGATCAAAACGGTCCGTCGTTTTTCCGTATATGGGATAAACCGGAATCAGAGTATCCTGTAAAGGGATCTGTTTCTTGAGATTAGACCGAAGAAGCGGATTTCGTTTCGAGGATTTCATTCGAAAATACGGATGATATCCGTAACAAAATCGAAAGGCGAACGGATTCCGATTTAGAAAATACGTTTTTAGAGTCAGAACTTCCTCGTTGGAAATGCGGTCGATGGAATATTCCTCCCGAACCCGCACTCGAGACAAACTCGTATCGATCCAAACATCGTCCGGAATCAATTCAAACGTCACGGACTTGGAGGAACGCGCGACGAGCTTTCGTTTCCAATCATACGCAAGTCCGTGGGACGGAAACCCGTTCGTATCCCGAACCCCCAATCCGTTTAAGGAAATGATTTCTTCCCCGAGCTGAATCGACTCCCCCGTATGACGGTTGACCCAAGGATACATGAGAAAAGAACCAGAATGGAAGAAGGGTTCTTTCGGTTCGTAACCGGAAAGAATTTCCAAAGATTCGCCGCTCAGGGGATGTTTCCACGACCAGGAAAGGATCTGATTTCCGTTTTCGGTGAATCGAATCCGGGAACGTTCGCTGAAAATTTCCGACACGATCGTCCAGACTGCACGATTTCCCGATCCTTTCCATTCATTTTAAGTTCTTTTTTAAAAACGAGGGTCTCAGGAAAGGAATTGAAAGCCAGCTTTCGTGGCGGAAACTGACGATTCCATAGGAGAAATTCTTTGAAACACCGGATTTTATATTGGATTCACGGCTTACTTCTTTCCCTTTTGTTCACCCATTGTTTTACGATCAACTTAGGCGGTCCCGGTAAGGCGGGAGATTTGAGGGAAAAACTTCTCACCGGAAAACACGAAGATAAAATCCTCATCATCCCCATCGACGGCGTGATCAGCGACGACGGAGAAAAAAGTTTCTTCGGAGGTCAGGAGGATTCCATTCTCGCTGGGGTAAAAAAACAGCTGGAAATCGCCGAAAACGATCCGGAAATCAAAGCGGTCATTTTGAAGATCAATTCTCCCGGCGGTTCCGTAACCGCCAGCGACATCCTCTACCGGGAAGTCCTTCAATTCAAAACGAAGAAAAAAATTCCTGTCGTTTCCCTGTATATGGATACCGCGGCAAGCGGAGCCTACTACATTTCCATGGCGAGCGATCTGATCATGGCGCATCCAACTTCGGTTACGGGTTCCATCGGAGTGATCCTTTCCGGAATCAACGTAAAGGAAGGTTTGGATAAATTGGGGATCAAGGACCAATCGATCCGTTCCGGCGGAAACAAAACGATCGGCTCCCCTTTGGAAGACCTGACCCCCGAGCAAAAGAAACTGCTTCAGGCGATCGTAGACGATCTGTATGAAAAATTCTTCGAGGTGGTCAAAACCGGAAGACCCGGAAAAAATCCGAGCGACCTTCGTAAACTCGCCGACGGAAGGATCTTCACCGCCTCCCAAGCACTACACCACGGTTTGATCGATCGGATCGGATATTTCGAAAACGCGGTACAGGAAACGATGGCCCTTCCGAATTACCGCAAAACGCCCGGCAATACGACTCCCCGTATCATCTATTATTCCCAGAGTTTGGACAAACGCGCGAATTTTTATCAGGTGCAGTCGCCGGAGTTGAAACCGGAATCCACGATCTCCAAAATTTTCGGTTCGGAAAGAAGGCGCCGTTTTCTGTATCTCTGGTCTTACTGAATGAAATATTAGAAATTTAGAATTTACGTTCCGGTACATCGATGTTATTCAATTCCCTACCCTATCTTTTTCTTTTTTTAATCACGTATTTGATTTACTGGAACGTTTCGGCGCTCTGGAAAAAAAGGGTTCTGCTAGTCTCCTCGCTGATCTTTTACGGCTATTCGCATATCGCGTTTCTCATACACTTCCTGCTGGTCATCGGAGGGAATTTCTACTTTTCCAATAAACTCTGGGAAATCAGGGAAAAAGGAGGCTCCACCTCCGGGCTTCTGAAATGGGTCGTAGTCTTGAACGCGGTCAACCTCGCGTTCTTCAAATATTATTATTTCCTAATGGATTCCCTGTCCGCCGCCACCGGAATGCAGCTTTGGCAACGTCTGGGAACCTCCGTAGAAATTCTGCTTCCTTTGGCGATCAGCTTTTACACGTTTCAGCTGATCGCGCTGCAGGTCGACATTCACAGGGGATTGATTCCGAACAGGATCGGATCGCGGGACTACTTTTTGTTCATCCTGTTTTTTCCGCAGTTGATCGCGGGCCCCATCATGCGCTCCGCGGATTTTTTGCCGAAGTTGGATCATCCCGAAATAGACAAGGATCGGATGAAACACGGATTGTTTTTGCTGATCTTCGGTTTGTTCAAAAAATCCATCTTAGCCGACTCGATCTCGGGCATCGTGGGTCCTTTGTTTTTGGAACCCGGGTCCTATCACGCGGCTTCCACATACATCGCCATGTTCGGATTCGCGTGTCAGGTATACTGCGACTTTTCCGGTTATACGGACATTGCGCGCGGATCGGCGTTCCTGCTCGGATACGATATTCCCGAAAACTTTCGAGGACCGTTTTTGTCCGCATCCTTTCGGGAATTTTGGGGAAGATGGCACGTTACCCTTTCTACCTGGTTGCGCGATTACATCTATATCCCGTTAGGTGGAAGCAGACAGGGCGAATTCAGATCCCAGTGGAATATGTTTTTGACGATGTGTCTCGGGGGACTTTGGCACGGAGCCAACATCGCTTTCGTTCTGTGGGGCGCATATTTGGGATTGATTCTGGCTCTGGAACGGATTTTCGAACCGAGACAAACGGCGCCTCAAACTTCGACCAAACCTTCGTTCACCTGGCAAAGGACGCTTCGTATCGCGTTTACGGTGCATCTTTTTGCGTTCTCCGGTCTTTTTTTCCGGGGCGGGTCCGCCGGAAAGAATTCGGTGCGGTTTATGGGCGAT
>NZ_NPEF01000097.1:7889-8271 GCF_002811955.1 Leptospira ellisii | reverse complement strand
CCAATAACACCCAATTCCCCGAAATGGAATAGGTTCCCTTGCCGACGACGATTCTGGTGACGTATTCATTCTACTGACGATCGGCTTTAACGTTTTCCAGTATTACCCTGTCTGGATGGATAAATTGGAAAAACGTTCCGCGATTCTGATCCCCGTTTTAAGCGTAATCCTACTTTTGTTGTTGGGCGTGTTCGGGGACGGCGGCGGAGAATTTATATATTTCCAATTTTAAGTTTTTCCGAAATAACGAAGGACTTTCCCGCAAGGAGGACGCGATGAGAAACAGACGGCGGATCGAATCCGTTCTTCTTTGTGTTTTCCTTTCTTTCGGGTTTTTCCATTGCGGGTCTCCGTCCTGGATCCGCTCCCTACCCAACGGCCC
>NZ_NPEF01000097.1:1148-7879 GCF_002811955.1 Leptospira ellisii | reverse complement strand
GGGCCGTTGGGTAGGGAGCGGATCCAGGACGGAGTGCCGCAATGGAAAAACCCGAAAGAAAGGAAAAAACAAAGAAGAACGGATTCGATCCGCCGTCTGTTTCTCATCGCGTCCTCCTTTCCGGGAGGGATGTATGTTAGGAATCGCCCCGAACGTTCCAACCGGAATACACTGTTCTACAAAAACTTAGTTCACGAAAACATACTTTTAAATCCGGAAACCAAAACCTTCGAAAAATCCTCGCGTCGGGAAATCAAGGACAAGAACGAATACGTCACCAGAATCGTCGTCGGCAAGGGAACCTATTCCATTTCGGGGAATTGGGTGTTATTGGAAACTAAGGAAAAGGGGGAAATCTCCTTTCCGGGAAATTCCGAAGCGTTTCGGATCGAATACGCTCCGTTCTCGCATAAATTATTGTATCACTATGATTCTTCCACGAAAACCCTCGTCCCATTATTATATGAAACCGGCTACGAGGAAAAAACATACGGACTCATGGACGGAATGAGCAGCCCCTACGTAGAGGATCGTTTTTTTCTGGTCGCAAGACGTAATCTCCTCAAAAAGGAATTCCAGTTTCACGCGTATTTTTATAAACCATGAATTTCGAAGAATCCCTCAAGGTCCGCTTACAGAGATTGGGTTGGTTTACCCCCACCGCCAACCTCGTATTTCTGGCGTCGGCCGGTTTTACGATCCTCGTGTCCGATTTCTCCTTCAAGGAAAGGATCGTATTCGGACTGATTTCTATAGCGCTGCTTTATTTAGTGAATTATGTTTTTTTAATATTCATTCTGACCAAACGCGTTTTTCCTTCGGAGGAGGTCCGGGGAAGAATGATGAAGCGCTACAGAAAAGGGGATGATAGGATGCAGAACTATCTTTTTCCCCCGGCGTTCGAGGACGAACATTACGAAATTTTCGCGCGAACCCTCACTTACAATCCGATCGGAGGCGATTTCTACAATTTTCTGAGGGATTCCCGCGGAAACTATTGGATCGGAATCGGCGATTCAGTGGGACACGGATATTTAGCGGGATTATTCAGCATGATGATCTTCCAGCATATGTCCATCCTGGTTCATACGCGTTCCGAGCCTTACGACGTCATAGAGGAGATCAACGAAAAACTTGCCCGAAGGATCGAACGATATCCTTCGGTGAATTCCAGTTTATACGCTACGTTTCTTCTCATCAAAGCGGACGCGGAGGGTTCGGTGGAACACTCCGGGCTTCATCCTAGTTTCGTACATTATAAAAACGAAACCCGAACGACCGAACTCGTGGAAACCGACGGTAAATTCATTTCCACCACCATGAACGCGAGTTTAAAAAACGTCCAAGGAAGGGGAAGATTCGGTATGAAATCGGGCGATATCGTATTCTGTTTCACGGACGGGCTTTATGAACAGAAAGGAAACGGGAATCTTTACTTCGGAGAAAATCTTTTTCGCTTTATCAACGAAGTCCCGAAAAATAGTCTGAAAAAAATAGCGGACGATCTGTTCGAGGAGATATTGGTTCATACCGGAGGAAGAATCCAGGACGATATGACCATCCTCATGATCCGTAAAAAATAGAATGTTGGAATATACCGAACTCGAAAAAAAAATCCTTTCCATCGTCGTTCTGGAGGATAGGGACGCGCGCAAGCTGGGTAGAATCCTGCAGGACGCGGCTTTGGTGACGGGTATGACCGAGGACGAAATCGTGGAATTCATCCCGTTCGGACTCGAAGAGGAGATCAAAACGCTCAAAACGGAATATAACTTCTCCATTTTTAAGAAGGCGCTGATCTCCAAATTAACGAAACGCAGTTATTCCGCTCCGGGCTTGTCCGCTCCGATTCCGGAAACGATCCGTCCCTCCTATTGAGACATCGCTTTCGTCTAACGTAAAAACGGGGAAGATCGGTCCTTCAGCGTTCTTGAAACGCCGAATTTTGGACGCGAAACGCTTTCCGCGGAAACGATAAACGCGAGTTTATTCCGACAAACGCACGTTATGTTATTTCAAGAGGGAACGAACTATTTTTTCATTCTCGCCAATCCGGATTCGGTCGTCCGGCTCAAAGCCCACGCGGAGCCTTTTTACGATTTCGACAAAACCGAAATCGAAGAACTCCCCCATCTATTCGCCTCTTTCGGGATCGTACCCCGGTTTTTGTACTCCGTAGAATACGATCGTATAACGTATCCGTCTCAGAATATGCGAAGCAAAGCGTATCTTCGTTACGAAAACGGGACGCTAAGCTCCCCTTCCGAACGTTTCCCCGAAACAACGATCGAGATCGCTGACGGCACGACGTTTCGGGTGAAAGGAAATCCGTATCATCCCTCGGGCGCCCCCCCTTTGTTCATTTCGAGAGAGGCGAACGAACTCCCCGTCGTAGGGGCGCTAAAAAAAGGCGAATTCAAACTTTTCCGTCAAAGAAGGAATCAAACGATCTCAACGCGTTATCTTTCCTTAAAGGATATCGTAAACCCCGAATTGTCCGAAATCGAAGTGGAAAAAAAGATAGAAACCCTTTACTTCGACGCGAAGGAAAAAAGTTATTTATTCAGGCTCGTAAAAATCCTATACGCGGGAACCCCTTCCGAAGAACAGACCGTCGTTTCCAACCTATTCAGTCACGAACCGGAATTCGCCGTTTTTTTGAGGGATCAAATCTTTCGCATCGAAATCCTTCCCCTGATCCACGGTCCGTTTTTAAACAGGATCCTTGTATCCATGGACGAACGGATCGTGCGTTTTTCCTTTCCCCGTCTTTCCCCGCCCGTAAGGGCGATGATCGAAAAAAACATCTCGAAGAACAAACTCAAATCCATACTCGATTCTCCGGTCAAAAAACCTGAGTCGGGCGAATCCCTGGAGGAGACGATCGAGAGGGAAATCTACAGGAACTTTTCAAGAAAGATATATTATGAAAATGGAATATTTTCAATCTATCGGGAAAATGCGGAAGAGATGAAGACCGATCCCAATTCGGCGGTGGAAGTTCCGTTCCGGAGTGTCCCCTACCCGGAAAAATACAACCTTCAGATTCGGGGAAAAAATTCGATCGAGCTCTACGCGATCACGGATCGTGTACTCCTATTCCGCGTTTCGGAGTGGATCGAAATCGTCCGCTTCGACACGATGATCTCAAAACGGGAACGGGACGAACGGTTCTTTTTAAAACTTCCGCCCGGAAGAATTTTGGAGGTGCCTTTTTTTCCCGAGTTCAAACTCGTCTGCGGAGCCGGGATCACCGCAGAAAAAAAGACGTTCGAATTCTGCGTTTTGGGCTTCGATTATTGATCGGTCCTGATTCGGGAAACGGCGTCCTTCCAAATCCGGATCTCCTTTTCCCTCTGCGGGCCTTTCATCTGCGGAGAGAATTCCTTACTCGTCTTCAGTTTTTTCTTAAGATCGTTTACGGACGGAAAAAATCCCCGCTCCAACCCGGCCAAAAACGCGGCGCCTAACACGGTCGTGTCGACGTTCGCGGGACGTATCACACGTTTTCCCAATATATCGGATTGATATTGCATGAGCCAGGAATTTCCCGTGGCTCCTCCGTCCACCTTCAATACCTTAAGTTTGGATCCGGTATCGTTCTCCATCGCTTCCACCAATTCGTAGGATTGCAACGCTATGGACTTAAGCGCAGCCCTCGTGATCTGTTCCGCGGTGGTATCCCGGGTCAATCCTAAAATCGCGCCTCGTGCGTTCATATCCCAATACGGAGCGCCTAACCCTGCAAAGGCGGGAACGAAAACCACTTCGTCCTCCTTCCTTACCGAAGCCGCCAGTTTTTCCGAAGCCTTGGATTCCTTAAAGAACTTCAAATTGTCCCGTAAAAATTGGACGACGGCACCTCCGATGAACACAGAACCTTCCAGACAATACACGGTTTTTCCCTCGGGTCCGCAACCGAGCGTGGTTAATAAATTATTTTTTGAGATTTGAAAGTTGTTTCCCGTATTAAACAGCAGAAAACAACCGGTCCCGTACGTGTTTTTCGCCTCGCCCGGTTCGGTACAAAGTTGTCCGAATAAGGCTCCCTGCTGATCCCCCACGAGCGAAGAGATGGGAATTCCGTCCGGAAGTCCTTTCACCTTTTCGGTTCTTCCGAAAAGCGAACTGGAATTGTGCGCCTCCGGCAGAATCGATTCCGGAATTCCCAGTATTTGTGTGAGTTCCCGATCCCATTCCTTTTTTTCTATATTATAAATTAATGTTCTACTTGCGTTCGTATGATCCGTCTTATGCGATTTACCGTTCGTAAGTCTGTAGAGAAGATACGTGTCGATCGTTCCGAAAAGCACCTTTCCCTTTTCCGCCCGGCTTTTGACACCCTTTACATTCTCCAGAATCCACTGGATTTTCGTTCCGCTGAAATACGCATCCAGCACCAAACCGGTTTTTTTCCGAAAGAGAGGCTCCAAACCTTTCGTTTTCAGATCCATACAGGTTTCCGAAGTCCTTCTGCACTGCCATACGATCGCGTTGTATACCGGTTTGCCCGTGTCCTTGTCGAAAAGAACCGTCGTCTCCCTTTGGTTCGTAATTCCGATCGCGACCGCATTTTCGGGTTTTAATTTTCCGTTTTTAATCGCCTTTACGACGAGCTTTTCGGTTTTCACCCAGATCTCTTCGGCATCGTGCTCGACCCAGCCCGGTTTCGGATAATGTTGTTCGAATTCCGAATACGCGCTGGAGATGACGTTTCCGGATTTGTTAAAACAAAAGGTTCGAATCCCCGTGGTTCCCGCGTCGATACCGATGATATATTCGCTCATGGGCAATTTCCCTCTCCCTAACTTTAAAACTATAAGATTCGATTCGGCCGTACGAAAAACTTGGGAACGTCAGACTTCGAGTTCCAATCCTTCATACGCCATGATGATTTCCAGCTGGTTGTCCGGGTCGAACATTTCCTTGTATTTTAAGGCGCGCAGATACACGGCGTCCAACTTCTCGTCGTCATACGAAGGATCGTGATGGAACATCACCAGTTTTTTAACGTTCGCACGGAGCGCGATATCGGTGGCCATCGAAGCGGAACTGTGACCCCAGTCGATTTTTTGGAGCGATTCCTCGAACGTATATTGTGTGTCGAAGACGAGCACATCCGCTCCTCGAAAATAATTGAGGTAGTCCTGGATATTCTCCATCTCATCCAGGTTGAATTCCGCGTCGGAAGCGAAGATCAAGGACTTTCCGTTTTCCTCGAAACGATACGAAAAACTTCCGCCGGGATGACGGACCGATTTGGAAATCGCGGAAATGGATTCGGTCACCGGAAAGGCTTTTCCTTCGGGAATGAACTTAAACGTTTTGGTGGATCGAAACCCGTCGTATGGAACCGGAAAATGCGTGAACGCGTGTTGATATTTGAGTCGTTCTTCCAGATTGTCCACGGAACTGATGAATTCGAAGGCGTTTCCCGGAGAATACAAAGGAACGAAAAACGGAATTCCCTGGATGTGATCCCAATGTGTGTGGGTGAAAATCCATTTGGCCTTCCCTTTTCCTTCCAAAAAACCCTCGTGAAGAATCGAATTTCCCAATTCGCGCAAACCGGTTCCTCCGTCCACGATCACGAGATTGTCCTTTTGATCTCGGATTTCGATACAGGTCGTGTTTCCCCCGTAGGTGCTCCAATTGGAAAGGGAAAGCGAATCCAAAAAAGTGTCGATGGCCTCCGGGCTTTGGATATCTGCGGGAGTCGCCAGACTGAGGATTTTTTGAACCTTATTTCGGATCGATTCCCCCCGAACGGAAGAGGAAATGGAACCGCGTACACCCCAAAATTTTATGCGCATAATTTAAAAAAACAGTCCTGAAAAGAAGAGGATTTTTCAGGAAAATGTTGTCTAAAATTATCGATTCCTTTAGGATTTCCAGCCAATTCTTTTTATTTATGAAAAATTTCTTACGGTAGGAAGGCTAGGAAAAAAATTTTGTTTACCGAGTATGCCGATCGAATAGGATTCAAAACGGGTTCCGAGCAAAGCAATCGTGGAAAACTTTAACACAGAAATCCTCACAGAGGGAACTACTTGCACCATTCGGATTCAGGGGAGCATCAGTCTCAAAAACGCATTCGCTCTTAAGGAATTGATCATCAAAAAACACGGGGAAGGTTTTACCGATATCGTTCTCGACTTTTCGGGAGACGCGTATTTGGATTCCTCAGGAATCGGCGCGATCTTTAATTCCCAAAAATACGTCACAGAACGCAGCGGCTCCCTCAAACTCAAGAACATCAGTCGAGACGTTATGACGATCTTGAAGATCGCCAATCTGGACAAACATCTGGATATCATCCGATAGGTCCTTTTTGGAAGTCTTTCGGTTTTATACCCGCAGTCCTCTACGAAATTTCACCTATATCCTTCGTAATCCTGAAATCGGAAAAACCCTTTCGATCGATCCGTACGATTCCGTTCCGATTCGGAAGTTTCTGGAAGAAAAAGGATGGAATCTGGATTTTATTCTCAACACCCACGAACACGCCGATCATACTTCCGGTAACGATGGTTTGGTGAAGGAGTATTCACCGATCGTGTATGCACATCCCGGTGCGATCGGCAAAATCCCCCACGCGACCCATCCTGTGAAAAAGGGGGATCGGATTCTTGCCTCGCAAAACGGCCATTTGGAGATTCTGGATACGCCGGGACACGAAGAAACCTTCCGGAGAATTCGGATTCCATCGGGTTCCCGTTTTTTGAAACACC
>NZ_NPEF01000097.1:0-1034 GCF_002811955.1 Leptospira ellisii | reverse complement strand
CACTCTGTTCAATGCGGGGGTAGGCAACTGTTATCGCGGAGGAGAGGCGGCGGTTTTGGCCAAAACGGTTTTGGAACAATTTTATCCGATGGAAGACGAGGTTTTGTTGTATCCGGGACACGATTATTGGGGAACCAATCTCCGATTTACCCTCTCCTTGGATCCGAACAACCGGGCTGCCATCGAAGCCGTAAAAGAATATGAAACCTTCGCACCCGACGAGGAATTTCCCACGAACGATCTGGCTTTAGAAAAAAAAATCAACGTATTCTTCCGTTGTAAGGACCCTTCTTACGATTTGCAGGAGAAGGTGTTTCAAAAAACGGGAACCCGATGGAATCCGAATTCTCCGGAAGGTTTCTTCGTGTCCTTACGCGCACTCCGCGACAAATGGTGATTCTTTCGGAAATCGTTTGCCCTAAAACACGGCGGGCAAAATGTGTAACCATAGCGGTTCTTTTTTAAGAATTCGATCCCCCTTTTTCCAAATCGATCTTTTCCGATCGGAAACGAAAACCGGGTCAAGGACAGTTTCGAATTCGGACACGAAACGCCGGAAACACTATGAAACACTACGACATCATCGTAATCGGAACCGGGGGCGGTACGAAACTCGTCACCCCTCCTTCCAAACTCGGATATAAGGTCGCCGTCATCGAAAAGGAAACTCCGGGCGGAACCTGTCTCAATCGAGGTTGTATTCCGTCCAAAATGCTGATCTATCCGGCGGAAATCATGACCCTAGCCGAACATTCCGAAAAGTTCCAAATTCGATTTCCGGAAAAACCGCAGGCGGATTTCAAAGCCCTGATCGAACGTATTTCCAAAACCGTCGACGACGAATCGGCGTCGATTCTCCCCGCCTACGAAAAAAATCCGAATATAGATTATATCCCCGGAACCGCCCGCTTTCTTTCGAACGATACGATCTCCGTAAACGGGGAAACGTTGACGGCGGATCGGATTTTTATCGCGGCGGGCGCCAGACCCGCGGCTCCGAACATACCCGGTCTGGAATCCACTCCTTATATGAC
>NZ_NPEF01000096.1:10318-14221 GCF_002811955.1 Leptospira ellisii | reverse complement strand
GTTTTGGACGTCTCTCCGTGAAATTTCTCCGCTCACCTCCTCCTTTTATAAAAAAAACCGAGAGGACCATTTTTTTCCGCTTTATACGGACGACGTGTTCTGGTTAAGACCGGTTTACGGAACGATCAACCTGAGCACGGGGATAGGCGCTACCGCGATCGGAATTTTTACGGCGCCGTTCGACCGCGGGGAAAGGTTTCAGAAAGGGTTTCAATCCGCCTTCTTCAGTCTGCCCGAATTAGTATTTTTTAATATACGAAAAGGAACGTTTCCGTACGTTTCAACGTCGGATCTACCCGAAGAATTATTCCTTTTCCGAGACGAAGATTAATCTCGAGCACGCGAGAACGAGGACGACAAAAATCTACGTTAGACGAAATTTCATGGATACCGGAGCCGCGTTACCTTCGTTCAGCGAATCTGAAGAAGTATATAGGAAGCGTCGTCTCTGTATTCTCTGGACGGAATCGCGGAACGGACATACTGATCCAAGGATTCCTGCATTTCGTCGATCGGATCCGGACCTGCTTTGTGGATCCGGTTCAGTTCCTCTATGAGAGGATGATTGAGATTGTTGATGATTCCGTCCGAGAATAAAAACACTACGTCCCCGGGTTTTACGGAAACTTCGTGACCCGGGAATTCGACGTCCTCCAAAATTCCCATAAGTTGCCCCGACTTCTCTTTCAAAAAGGAAAAGCCGTCGTTATGAAAAAGCACCGGAAACGGATGACCTCCGCGCGCGTATACGAGTTTGTTTTTTTCGGGGAACAACACGACGCAGGCCGCCGTCATACTGTGCGTCCCGATGCCGAGGCAAAGTTCCTGATTCATCCGTTTGAGGATATCCGAAGGATGATCGGTTCTTTTGAATTCCTCCTTGGCCAAGGCCGTCATCAAAAGCGCGATCAATCCCGAGGTTACTCCGTGATCCTCCACGTCGCCTAATAGAAGTAATACGGAACGCTCTTTTTTGAGAAGTACGTTGAAATCCCCGCTCACGAAGGACACCGGGGTCACGTCCGCGGCGACCTTATACGGGGAAAGATCCGGAATCGAGAATATCTTTCCCTGCAATCTGGAGGCGAGCCGAAGATCGCGCATGATCACCTCTTCCCGCAGATCCTTTTCCTTGAGAATGGAGTAATAATCGTGCGCCCTTTGGATCGCGATCTGAACCGTCTGAATCGAAAAAGGTTTGAGCAGAAAGTCGCTCGCTTTGTGCGTCAGCGAGGTGACCACGTTGTTGATGTCGCGTTCGCCGGTCATCATGATCACCTGGGTTTTGGATTCAAGATTCTTAAAATAGGGAAGTATGTCTAGACCGCTCGTTCCGGGCATATGGATGTCCAGAAACACGATCGGATTGAGTTCCTTTTCGAAATACTGTTTTCCCTGCTCCACGGAATCGAAAAAAACGCTCTGATATCCGAGTTTGGACAGGATCAGCTCGAGCGTTTCTCCGACGTCGCGATCGTCGTCCATGATGATGATCTCTGGTCTTAGGGAAAATTCCGGCATATTAAAATTTCCTAATATAACGGGTTCCCGAAACGATCTTCTTCACTTTTTTATAATATTCCTCGTCGAAAAGGGCCGACTCGAGATAAGTGCTGATGCAGGAGACCATTTCCCCGTATTTCCACGTGTAAACCTCCCGGGTCTCCTCGTTTACGATCTTTTCTCCGTGGATCTGATCGCTCAATTCCCTGAGATTGTTTCTGCTGAAGGATTGAAGGATGGCTCTGAATCTACCTTCCTTCTCCGGATCCACGAACTGGAACGACTTATGAAAGAGCACCGCGTCGTGAAAGTATTCCGGAATATTAAACGCGCCGTAGGCGCCCATCTTCGTTGCCAAAACCCTGATGAAACCTGTGATCTCGTTCATCACGCTCAACCCGGGATATTCCTGTCCCTGATGGAGTTTTTTTTTGGTCTTGAGGTTTTTCATCTTTAGGTTTTGGGTCAAGAGCCAGTCAATATAAACGAGCTTATAGGATTGATCCAGCTTTTTAAACTGAAAGTCGGAAAATTTTAACCGCATATGAACCAGAATTCCGCCGGAAGGATCCTTGATGTAGATCCGGTTGTCCATGTCAGAAATTCCGTCCAAGCTGACCTCGAACTCGACGTAACCCCTTGCCTTGAGAATCCGGAACATACCCGCCTCTTCCATCATAGCGTTCACTTCGTCGATGGAAAAACGGTTGAAGAGACTGTTTTCGATTCCGAGGGAAGTTTGAAACTCCCGGGAGATATCGATCATTCCCAATTCCTGGCCGTCCAAAAATCCGGGGTTGCCTTTCTTCTTATCCGAATCTGAAAAAATGTTCATGTTCAATCGGCCGCAAATATCTTAATCGTATTGTAGTGGATCGTGACCGTATCGTGAAAGTCCTTCGCATAACCTCCGGCGGGAAGAATCACGGCGGGTGCGCCCGTTTTTAACGCGAAGTCGCGGATCGTCTTATCCCGTTTTCTCAATCCTTGAAAGGTCAGCTTCAGATCTCCGAGCGAATCCCCTTCGAACGGATCCGCGCCCGCGATATAAAGAATGAGATCGGGTCGAAAAGAGGAAGCGATCGTATCGAGGGAATTTTCCAAAAGCTGAAGATAGGTTTTGTCGTCCGTACCTTCCTCCAAGGGAACGTCCATCCCCGATTTCTCCTTTTTGGGATATAAATTCTCCTGATGCATGGAGAACGTAAATACGTCCGGATCGTCCTGAAATACCACGGAATTTCCGTTCCCTTGGTGCAGATCCAAATCTATGAACAGTATTTTTTTTCCGGGATTACGCAGTTGATGCAATTTTACCGCGATCGCCGCGTCGTTGAGATAACAAAAACCTTCGGCGCGATCCGGCATACTATGATGAAAACCGCCGCCGATATGATAAACGAATCGATATTTTTCGGTGAGTTCCGTCGCCAAAATCGTTCCTCCGACCGCCAAAACGAAACTTTGTACGATTTGTTTCGTAAGCGGGAGTTCGGAATACTGCGTTCTTTCGGTCAATTTGAGACCGAAAAAATCCTGCAGAAATTCTCCGGTATGCACCAGGGCCAGATCTTTTTCCCGAGCGGGTTCGGGTTTATAAATATAAAGAGACGCAAGTTTCGGGTCTTGTTTTACAAGATTGTACACCATTTGGTACTTCCTCGCGGGAAATACGTGCGGTCCCAGATCCATGTTATAATCTGGGTGATAAACCAAACCAATTCGTTCTAACTGCTTCTCCAAGGAGAGGACGCCTTTTTTTGGTTCATTCTATTTTCCCGTTTCCGTTCGTAAAGAGGAAATATTCGCTGGAATCGTGAAGGGATTCGTCTACAATTGCCAGCCATGAAAATTCTGAACGGGAAAAAAACCAAAATCGTATGCACCATCGGCCCCGCCTCCTCTTCCGAAGAGACGATTCTTTCGATTCTAAAATCCGGAATGGACATCGCACGGATGAATTTTTCCCACGGTTCCCACGAATCCCACAAACGGGTCTACGAAACTCTGCGCAAATGCGAACAGATTTCCGGTTCTCCTCTGGGAATTATGGCGGATCTTCAAGGCCCGAAGATTCGCACCGGTAAACTGAAACTCAATTCGATTCTGCTTCATAAGGATCAGGAGATAGAAATCGTTCCCGACGCGGAATTTCAGGGCGACGAACACAAAATCGGTTGTACATATCCCAATCTCATCGGAGACATTCAGGTCGGAGATCGGATTTTGATCGACGACGGTAAACTCGTTCTTCGGGTACTTTCCAAATCGGAAAATTCCGCGATTCTAAAGGTGAACGTAGGGGGAATTCTCTGGAGCAACAAAGGGATCAATCTTCCGGGAACTCCGATTTCCGCTCCCGCGCTTTCGGAAAAGGACAAAGAAGATCTGAAATTCGCC
>NZ_NPEF01000096.1:0-10308 GCF_002811955.1 Leptospira ellisii | reverse complement strand
TCCTTGGGAGTGGATTACATCGCCCTCAGCTTCGTTCGGACCGCCGCGGATTTGGAACTCGCAAGAAGTATGTTGCAGGGAAGCGAAACCGGTTTGATCGCCAAAATCGAAAGACCCGAAGCGCTCGGCAACATCGAATCGATCATAGAACGCGCGGACGGAATCATGATCGCAAGAGGGGATTTGGGCGTCGAAATAGAAACGGAAAAGGTCCCGATTCTGCAAAAAGAACTCATCTATAAACTCAACCAAGCGGGAAAACCCGTCATCACCGCGACGCAGATGCTCGAATCGATGATCGAAAACCCCAGACCGACCCGCGCCGAAGCGAGCGACGTGGCCAACGCTGTGATGGACGGAACCGACGCGGTGATGTTGTCCGCGGAATCGGCCAGCGGTCATTATCCGGCGGAATCGGTGGAGATCATGTCGCGCATCATTCGTGAAACGGAAAGTATCGATCACATCTACGAAATCCACTGGAACGTAAAAAAGACGTTTTTGGAATCCGAACGCACGGCCCTCGGACACGCGGCGCGCGAAATCGCGCACGAGATCCACGCCAAAGCCATCGTCAACTTTACGCGGAGCGGATATTCCGCGCTGATCACCTCGGAGATGCGACCTAAGGTTCCGATCTATTCCTTCACTCCGTTCGTCGCGACCGCAAGAAGGATGAAACTCTACCGGGGAGTGGTTCCGTTCGTGATGCCCTTTTTTACGAGACTGGAGGATATGCTCGCCCATATGAATCAAAAACTCAAAGAGGACGAGATCCTTTTTCCGGGGGACAAGGTGGTGATCCTATCCGGAGCGCCGGGTGCGAACGTTCGCAGCGTGGATTTTTTGCAGATCTACAAGATCCACTGACGGCGAAAGAATCCGTTCATATTGCAATATGAAATATTTATTTTATTCTAATATAAAAACGCACAATAGATATTGAATACAATGTAGATTCTTTTTCCGAAAATACCGTCATAATTTTCCTGTGATATTTTTTTGTTCGCAACATTCAAAGGTTAGAATGTTACGAATGAATCACCCTCGATGAGACATTTCGGGGGTTAATAATTTCATCCAGGAGAACCATTATGAAACGAATTTGTTTATGCCTGACCATAGTTTATTCTTTGTTAAGTTGTGATCCAAAGAATCGACACGAGACCGATCCGTTTGCGTTCGCTTTCGAAGATACGGATTCGATTTTGAGGTTGGCAACAAGTCAGTCTAGAGCCGCTCTTGCGATTCCCGATTGTGCGGTTTATGATCCATCGATCGGTTACATTCACATATTAGAAGCACACGGAGGCCCGGAATGTGTCCCTCTTTCCCGACCATCCGGAACTTCGCTTACCTTACTGTTTTATCCGCCGGCCGGATCGCGGTTCACGGGATACGCTCAAATTTGGAAGGATCTTACCCCTCAAGAATTGTCCGGCTATCTGCATTCCGAGAAAGTTCCCCCGCAAACAAAACACATGGATTCGGTTGATATTCTAGAAACGTCGGATTTGATACCCGAAGACACACAATTTCAAATTCAATTTTCCACCCTCAACTGGGCCCCTGGAACTTATACTATTTTCGCCGAAGGAATTCCCGCGAGCGAATATCCGAAGGTTGTCGATAGTATCACGATCACAACCCCAGCCGATACGATCGCTCTAGATAGGGTTCGTAGTGACATGATCGTAAACAACCGCAGCGTTTACCTGTATAATTCTTATGGAACTCCCATCGTGGATATAGGATATCTCTATAGAGGATCCCCGTATATCTTAGCCGCGAACCTGAACCAATTACAGACATTAAACAATTCGGTGGAGGTAGATTTAAAAAAACTGAATCTACTTCAAAAAAGTTCCATTCTTTCCATCAAACTCATTTCCGACACGATAAAACGGAGAATCAGCACGACTTGCTCTACGATAAATGATCATCTGATTTCTCTGGCAAACTACCCGCAAGGAATCCTGACCGTTTGGATCACCGCTCCTAGTTCGATTAAGTTTCAACATTCAACGGATGAATCGCTGAATTTTAAAATTTCACACAATGCTTCGGGGAATTGTTCCGATACCGTTCAAACGAAAGAGCTTTCCAGAAAACTGATCGATACACTCGCCGTTAGACCCGCGATCCCGACTAATACGAACACTCCTGTCGACACGATCAAGGTTCGTCTCGTACGATTTGGCGACACTCAGTTCATAACGACTACATCCTTAAATTCTTGGGCAAATACGTTTAGGACCGCTTTCCAAAACGGAACGAAACAATATTTTAATTTGAATGTTCAAGGTGTACATCGGTTTTCCATGATACAACCGGATGTGAATCAGTCCTTAGTGACCGACTGGTACAATGCTCTCCTAAAAACTCCGGGCAAAAAACCGCTCAACCTGAATCATACGAACGAGCGTTTGCTCGCCACGATGTTATACTACGAAGAAAACCCCAGCATGATAAAAACTCACTTAAAGAAATTGTATCCGGCACGCCAAAACGGAGAGGATGTAACGATCTATCTCATAGACTTATTAGGACTCAATGGATTAGAATCCGAAGCACTCGGGAGCGCGAATCCGGTAGAAGGGAGTGCGTTCTCTTCCGTAACGGATCTTTTTTTCGGTTACGCACATTCGAATTTGGACGCATTTCGAACCGAAACATTCGGAGTCATCACCTATCATTTCGATCCCTCCCTAGTATCCAACTGCAACGGTTGTACTCTTCCAATTTCGAATTCGACGGAATACGTTCAGGCCCTAAGACAAAACACTCCGAGCAACAGCCAGTACAACATAGCCCTTCACGAATTGGGACATACAGCTTGGTATTATAAGGCGGGGGAAATCGAAGTCCGAGATTTTCCGTTGGGCGCTCAGCCATTCAACCTGAAATATCAGGGAGCGCAGGCTCAAGGAGCAAGCTACATAGACAGATCAAAAGCACATTATAGAAAAAATGAATATATGTCTTACGATCGTGATCGAGAATCCTTAACTTTAACCTATGGAGACATACTGATCGAACGATTGCTTGCAAGATATAATTTCTATCTTCAGGAACAACCATAAAATGATGACGAAGAGGAAGTTTATTAAAAAATCATAAAACTCTAAATTTTATACTTCCCAATCGCGACGGACTTTCGTTCCGTCGCGATTTTTTCGCGGAATATTCCTTTTTGGAAAATGTTCAAACCGAAAATAATCCAAAAAATCACCAAGTCGGATTTTTTTTCGGATCCGCCTTGCTTACGAAACCGATGAACTCGTTCGAAAAGTCCGCAAGATCGGGAAGATAAAACCGCTCCTTCTTTTCGTTTTTGATGTCCATCAGCTGGAGCGTTCCTTCTCCCGTGTTTTTATTCCACCATGCAAGAGTACCGTTATACACGCTTTCCCGCTTCCATGTTTTGATCAGATTCAACTTGCTGTCGAAAACGTAGATCGTGGATTCCACTCGATTGTCCATCCACCAAGGAATCGTAAAGAGCGTACCCAGACTGATATGCGCCGTGCCTAGGAATTTGAGGATATAAAAATCCCCGCCCGAAAGGAAAGGCGGTCCGGGAATTCCGACCACGTAATAATCCACGTCCCGTTTCTTGAGCGTATAAGCCAAGTTAGTCGGATCACCCTTTTTGATTTCCCTGGTTTCGAACACCTGTTTCAATTCCGGAATTCCGGTCCACTTCACCGAATCCAGATAGAGTTTGGTGAACACTTCCACCCTTTCTTTCGGTATCGAAGGATCCGTTCCCCTCGCGGGGATCGATTCCACCGGAACTCCCACGTCCTTAAGATTTTTTCTGTAATCAAGGTCGTAGTTCACGATCGCCTCGTAATGAAGCGTATTTCCCGTCTGACCTTTGAAGATCGTGGCAAAGGGACGAAAGCCGACCAAGGCGACCCGTTTCGGATTGTATTTCGCGGGAAGTTTTTCCTTTTCTACGGGAGCTGCGTCCCGAACGTAATAATTGATGCAACCGATTCCGAACCAAACGGAGATCGAGCTTATGATAAGGATTTTTTTCATCGACATATCTATCCTTATCCCGATAGGACTCGGGATCGGACGTGCGACAAGGGAAAAATTCCGGATCACAATCGAATTTTATAAAATCCTTATACCCGGAAAGTGTTTGAATTCCTTGAGAATTTGATGCGAGATTTTCGTCTTCATATCGCGCCGTTCCCGCACGTGAGTGAGATAACGGAGGGAGAAAAGGATCCCCCCTTCCTCCAGGGAAAGATAAACGATGGGAGAGGTTTTACCGAGACGCACGAGATAGTTTTTGGAAAGTTCCTGAAGCGTATAATCGATTTCACCCTGATCGATGATGGCGTTGTTTCGGATGATGCCGTTCAGAAGCTCCTCCGCCTTTTCGAAATCGGAGTCGTAGGGAATTTTGATCCTCATCTCGTCCCAAACGTAATTCATCTTATCCTTAACCACGATGAGTTGTTTCAGGATGACGAAGTGATTGGGAAAATGAACGAGACGGTTCGTGGATTGATCCGACTTGGGATCGGAGGAAATTTCCATCAGAGTGAAACGGTTCACCCCGATGTTGATCACGTCGCCCCGCACCCCGTCGATTTCGATCCGATCCCCCACTTCGAAACCGTTGCTTCCGTGGATGAAAAACCAGCCCACGAAATTAAGCGTGATGTCCTTCAGGGAGATGACGATACCGGCTCCCGCAAGCCCCATCACTGTGGGAAGATAGGACAAACCGGAAAAAACCACAGGCAAAAGGATGATCAAACCCAGAATGATGAACGACATCCGAGCCATCTTTCTGCGGTTGTAACGCGAGGTTACGTCCAAGGTGGGTCGGAAAAAGTCGAGGACGACGATGATTACCTTATACGAAACCACTAAAAAAACGATGAAATAAACGATCAGAATCAACTCTTCCGAAAGTCCGCGATCCTTCGTCCGCAGAAGAACGAAAGGATTGAGGCTTTTTAAAAAATCGATTTCGAAACCCATCAAAGAGCCTTTTGTCTGCGGATGTTGCGGACGATCTGGTCGGATTCTACGGGAACGTCGAACACGGGAGATCCGGGTTTTTCCAAAAGTACGAAACGGATCGAACCGCCCACGTTCTTTTTATCGTGTAACATATGTTTGGCGAGTTCCCCCGATTTCAAACGGGTCGTAAAAGGAAGTCCGTAGCGTTTGAGACAATCTACGGTTTCGCGGGCGACGTTCGGATCCAATCCCGCCTTTTCCTCGCTGATCAAAAGCGCGGTGACGAGACCGATCGCAACCGCCTCGCCGTGGGAGAACTTTTTGTATTTCGTGACGGATTCGATCGCGTGCGCGGTGGTATGACCCAGGTTGAGGATTTTTCTCAGACCGGTTTCCTTTTCGTCGCTGGAAACGACCGCAGCCTTAAAACGCACCGACTCCGCGATCAGATACGGAAGGATCGGAGCGTTCGCGTTCAGATCGGAAAGCGAATGCTCCTTCACCTTCTCCCAATATTCCCCGCCGGAAAGAAGCGCGTGTTTTACGATCTCTGCCTGACCGCATCTCCATTCCCGATCGGGAAGAGTGGAAAGTGCGATCAGAGGAGCGAAGACGAATTCCGGTTGATAGAACGAACCGATCATGTTTTTTCCGAGATCCGCGTTGACCGCGACCTTTCCTCCCACGGAAGAATCGACGCATGCGAGAAGTGTGGTGGGAATCTGAACGAATCGGATTCCGCGCAGATAGGTGGAAGCGATAAACCCCGCGAAATCCCCGACCACTCCTCCTCCGAAGGCAAGAACCAAGGATTTGCGGTCCGCGCCGAACTCGATGAGCTTGTTGTAAACGTCTCCGGTTCGATCGATGTGTTTGGACTTTTCTCCGCCTTTGATATAAATCACGCGGACGGAAACACCGAGGGAGGACAATTCCTTCTCGAGATATTTGGAATACAACGAATGAATCGGACGTTCCGTGATCAAAAAGACGGAAGTGACTCCGGAAAGTTTCGAGATCTCTTCGGACAAACCCGAAAAATCCGTGTGAAGCCGGACGGGGACCGATTTGTGTTCGGTGACTACGTTGATTGTTTCTAATTGACTCATTTTTTTTCGGAAACCCAGACGCTTTTGATGAACGGAGAGGGTTGAAAATTCCCCTCCGAAAGAAACGATTTTATATCCGGTCTTAGATCCATTTCCCGGACCGCGGCGGGGGAAAAATATCCGAACCCGGTGATCGCCTTCTCGTTTAAGTTCAATTCGGGAACTTCCTTTTTTACGTTCACGGAGAATACGAGTTGAATGAGATGTCTTTTTCCGCCTGGTTCGATGGATTCGTTCAGCAGTAAAAACGAAGCCGATTTCATCTCAAGGGAAAGTTCTTCCGCCAATTCGCGGCGCAACGCGTCCTCGGCGCTTTCTCCGAATTCGATTCCCCCTCCGGGCAAAAGCCAATAGTAGGAATCCTTTTTCTTTTGTTGGATCAGAAGAATCTCGTTTTGCGAATTGAAGATCAAGGCCGCGACTCTGACCCGCATCCCTTTCTTTTTAAAGAAAAAATCCATTCTAAATCGATCGTCGTCCTTTCGACGGAGTTTTTTGAGAGAGAAATCGAGTCCCTTAGGATTCGCGTTTGATTCGGTGAAACAATTCCTTTGCGGCGTTTTGTTCCGCCGCTTTTTTACTGACTCCGGAACCGAGGGCTTCCCATTCGTCCCGGATTTTTACGGAAACCCGAAAGACCTTCGCGTGGTCGGGACCGGATTCCCCTTTCATACGATACACGGGAAGAACCTTGAAGTGTTTCTGCGAATATTCCTGAAGCTGCGTTTTATAATCTCTGACAGATTCCACCTTTTCCGGATTTTCCGCAAATTCAATTAGATGTTTGAGGATGAATTTTTCGACGGTTTCAAAACCCAAATCGAGATAGATCGCACCGATCAAAGATTCGAAAAGATTGGCCGAAAGTTTACGACGTCCTTTGCCCTGCGATTTCGATTCTCCCTTTCCCAAAAGAAGAAACTCGGAAAGGGAAAGTTTTTCGCTGATCGAATTCAGGATCGGGGTCGAAACGATCCTGGACTTGATACGGGACAACTCTCCCTCGCTCGCCAGAGGATGTTTTTTAAAAAGATAACGGGCCGCCACCAAACCGAGAACGGAATCCCCCAGAAATTCGAGACGTTCGTTGTCCTCGGCGATTTCGGGAGTTTCGTTTTTATAAGAACTATGAACGAAAGCGATATGATAGAATTCGAAATCCGAGAATTGGATCCCTATCTTTTTGGAAAGTTTTTTGAGAGTTTGAACCCGTTCGGGGTTTCGGGTAGTAAAAGAGGATTGTGATTTTTTGAAAATCAAAGGAAGGAAAAAGAATTCCGAGTTCCGTGAAGAACCCGGAAAGTCTCAAACGATTAGGACTTGAGGTTGTCGATGAATTTAGTTACGTCCCCGACAGTTTGAATTTTCTCAGCGTCTTCGTCGGAGATTTCGATTCCGAATTCCTCTTCGAGAGCCATTACTAATTCTACCGTGTCCAGAGAGTCCGCACCGAGGTCGTCGATGAAGTGAGCCTCAGGTGTAACTTCAGATTCATCCACTCCAAGTTGTTCTACGATGATAGATTTAACTTTTTCAAAGTCTGCCATTGTTTCCTCCGTACCACATTTGGTGGTATGATGATTTTTTGTTAGATTTGGTCAGGCGGATATAAAATCCACCGAATTTTATAGATTTAATCCTGAAAATATTTGGCAAGCCAATATACTTTTTTTCGGGAAAAAAACTCCTTTCGTTTCGTACTTTTGAATTCTTTTTCGAATCGTTTTTTGCGCCTAAAAAAAATAGGAAACGAATGCCGTCTTGATCCATAACCGTTTGTCTCATTAGGATCGAGGAGAAAAGTTTTTGTTTTGATTTGATTGTATTCTAAGATTCGGAAAGGGAAACGATTTAAATCGGAAAAAGAAAAAAGGAAAGTTTCGAAACGTTCTTTTTTCGAACGAATTAAAGGAAATACGTAGGAACTCTTCTTCCACTCCCCGAAGAAAGGAAGTGAAAGAAGTCGAAGGGGATTTTTAGCCTTGTGCGCCCGGGAGAAACCCTCCGCCGTTCACCTCGATTACCTGACCGGTAATAAAAGAGGAAATATCGGAAGCGAGAAACGCGATCGTATTCGCGATATCTTCCGGAAGTCCCGCTCTTTTGAGAGGAATTGCGGCAACCATGGCGGTTCTGATTTTTTCGGGAATCGCGTCCGTCATTTCGGTGGCGATAAATCCCGGAGCGATCGCGTTACAACGGACTTTGCGGGAAGCCATTTCGAGAGCGACCGCTTTCGTAAAACCGATCACACCCGCTTTGGATGCGGAATAGTTGGTTTGTCCTATGTTACCGTTCACACCCGCGATGGAAGAAAGATTGATTACCGATCCTCCGTTCGGATTTTTCATCATGAACTTCGTAGCGGCTTGCGTGCAGTTGAAGGTTCCCGTCAAATTAACGGCGATCACCGCATCCCACTGTTCTTTTTTCATTCTCATAAGAAGAGTGTCTTTCGTGATTCCGGCGTTGTTCACTAAAATATCGATGGATCCGAATTCGTCCACGCAGGCCTGAATTGCTTTTGCCGCGGAATCCGAATCCGCTACGTTGGTTCCGACACCGATCGTTTTTACGCCGGTTTGTTTTGCGATTTCTTCCGCGGTAGCTTTGCTGGATTCCTCGTTGAGGTCCGCGATAACGATGTTCGCTCCCGCTTTTGCAAGAGTCAAAGCCGTCGACTTCCCGATTCCGCGGGCGGCTCCGGTAACGACTGCATTTTTACCTTTTAAATCGATCATAATTCTTTCCTATTCGGGTTCTCTGCGGCTAAAGTATTTCGGTCAAACGGAGGGTCAAGGGAGTTTTCCGACGGAAATGTCGATCGAACAGAACGTCCGTTCTGGTCGGGTTGAATAGGAAGTCGTATTCGTTATGTTTTTCTGAGAATCGTGAAAAGATCGGATTTTTAAGAAGCGGGAACTCCTAAAAAACGTGGATGATCGTAAGAAACGGTTTATTTTTTGAGGTGCGGGAACTCACACGCGCGGAAGTCCTTTGTTTCGTCATCGGCGGTCCTGCTGTTCGAAATGTGGGAACTCTCACCCGAAGGAAAATACGGAATCGAAAAAACGTCTGATAGTACGTTCCGATTGTAAACGTAGATTCTTTCGAAACGATCTACCGACCCAAACTATAAACCGGTGAAAAACCGCCTCCCGGAGTTCTAAAATTCGTGGTTTGCCCCTGATACAGACGAGCGGCTAAAAGTAGGATCTCCTCTCGGAAAACGTATGCTCTAAGATCCATTTTATAGGGAACCTTCTCCCCCTCCGCATTCAAAAGAATCCTTTCCGAAGGAGGAACGATTTCCTGAATCAAATAATTACCGGAAAGAATTTCCCGAAACGTTCCTTTGGTGAGCTTATCCCCTCTGTAAACGGCTTTGCTTCCGTAACCGGAGACCGGCTTAAAAAAGAATCGTTTTCTTTCCTCCCAGAGCTGATCCGGTTCCCGTTCCTTCACGTAACCCGTAAAAGGAACGGTGGAAGAGACCGTTTTTCGATCCTCTACTCGAACGCCTGCGTTTTTTAAAAAAGTGTCGTTCTTCCAAAGAATCAAATTCGTTTTTTTCGCATAAAGTTCGTAATCGAGAGGATTGGGCGTTAAAACGACGTTTTGTTTTTCCCAAGCGGTGCGAATCGCCTGATTGTGGGACTCGGTAAGATAAAAATCCGTCATACGATTGTAGATCAGATCGACCTTTCTTTCGTTCAAGAAAAGAAAACCGTCTTCGTTCGTTCGAAACGAATCGGGAGCCGCGATTTCGGAATCGATTCCGTGACTCGAAAACAATTCTCGGAAGAGAAGAAATTCGGGATAAAGAAATTGTTCCTGGGGATTTTCATCCACGATGACGATGAATTCGGGTCGCTCCCCTCTTCCCGCATCCTTCCATTCCCGAACAAAAGTCCGCAAAAACGCGGGTTCGATCGCATCCAATTCCTCTTTCGTAGGAAGTGCGTCGGCGACTTCGACACAACATTCGCGCTGAGCTTCCATCAATTTTTTTTGAAGGAACGCGCCGCCCGCGTTCGTGTTGATTTCGATCAGCTTCGGACCGGATTCCGTAAGATGAAAATCGAAACTCAAAAAAACGCCCCCTTCGGAAAAACGGCCTTTTAACGTTTCGGGAAATTCACGAAGAAGTTCTTCGCGGACCGTTCCGTTTTTGAGAATTCTCTGAAACGAGGAAACGATGTTTCGCATC
>NZ_NPEF01000095.1 GCF_002811955.1 Leptospira ellisii | reverse complement strand
GCGAACCGGAACATTCCTTTTACGTATACAATTACCCGAATCGATATGATTCCTAAAAAAGACGATCCCAAACATTGAAATTTTTTCGCGACGCGGCGCTGTAAGTAGCCGAAGAATTTTCGAATCTAATATATCAATAAAACATAATATTATCGAGTTACATATATCCCTTCCCATCGGACGGACGTTCTCGAATTCCATATCGCTTCGCAGAATCGCGACGAAATTGATCTTCGCAAAAACGAACGATGAGTTTCCTAACGAAGCAGACGTAAAATCGAAACGATTCTGCCGATAGAACCGTTTCCTAAACGAACCGGATGTGTCCCCTTGGATTTCGATTCATCGAACTCCCCTTGACAGAAAAAACGACAAACTCGCATCGTGAAAAAATGGAACAGCTCAGCTCCAGGGATCGATTGATCCAAACTACGGCCCGGCTTTTACAGGAGCGCGGCTATCATGGGACAGGGTTAAAGGAAATTCTCAAATTCAGCGAAACTCCGAGCGGATCGTTGTATCATCATTTCCCGGACGGAAAGGAACAATTGACCGCGGAAGCCATTTCAATGGCCGGAGAACGGCTGGAAAATGAAATCGAAACCTTCGCGATCTCGCAAACGGATGCAGAACGGAGCAATCTTGCCGGGCTCGGCGATGCCTTGCGCGAATTCACCGATCATCTCGGAAAGGAACTGATCGAGTCCGGTTTTCAAAAAGGATGCCCGATTGCGACCGTGGTTTTAGAGGTCGCCGCGGAAAACGATCGAATCCAGAAGGTTTGTTCGGACACGTATCACAAATGGGAGAATTTAGTCTCATCTCTCCTTCACAAAAACGGAATCGAAGAAAAACGCAGCCGATCGATCGCGCTTCTTCTCCTTTCCAGCATAGAAGGCGCATTGGTGCTTTCCCGGGCCCACCGGAGTCTAGATCCCTTGGAAACCGTTCGAAGCGAATTGGAAGCCTTTCTGAAAGAACTCAGCTCTATGTGAGAGTTCCCACACGAGAACTTTCACAAGGAAGGAACTTTCTTGACCAAAATCGTCACCTCATTTAATTGAGTAGAACGATCTATCTAGTTTTTGCAATTTCTTCCGTGGAGAAATCAAATGAACCTTTTTATCACCGGCGCTTCCGGTTTTGTAGGAGAAGCCGCTACCCGAATTCTTTCTAAAAAACATACCGTTTACGCTATGTCTCGTTCCGAAAAAACCGATGCCGTGATCCAAGCGGCGGGAGGAACGCCTGTCCGTTCCGAGTTAAATGCGGTCGATCCACAATCCTTGCGGGGAATCGACGTCGTCATTCATAGCGCGGCATATGTGGAACAATGGGGACCGTTCTCCGATTTTTGGAAAGTCAACGTGGAAGGTACGGAACAACTTTTGGAAGCGGCTAGGAAAGCGGGAGTAAAACGTTTCGTATTCATCGGAACGGAAGCGGCCTTGTTTTACGGACAACCAATGATCGACATCGACGAATCCTATCCTTATCCGAAATCGTCTCCGTTTCCGTATTCCCGCACGAAGGCGGAAGCCGAAAAACGCGTGTTAGGTGCCAATTCCCCCGCCATGCCCACCGTTTCGATCCGACCTCGTCTGATCTGGGGGCCGGGCGACAAAACGGTTCTCCCGGTCCTTCTCAAAATGGTAGCGGATGGAGCCTTTTCCTGGATCGACCGAGGAAACGCTTCGACCAATACGACCCATATCCACAATCTCGTTCACGCGATCGAACTCGCCTTAAATAAGGGACAAGGCGGTCAGGCCTATTTCGTGACGGACGATGAAGTATTCAAGTTTCGTAATTTTCTAACTTCCCTTCTCGCCACGCAAAACGTCGTTCCTCCCGATCGTTCGATTCCGGGCTGGCTTGCAAGAAGCATCGCCTATCTTTTGGAGACCGTTTGGAAATTTTTCGGAATCAAAAACGAACCCCCGTTGACCCGCTTCGGCGCGAACATCATGTCGCGCGATTGTACGATAAGAATCGACAATGCAAAACGGGATCTCGGATATCGGCCGATCGTGAGCGTACGGGAAGGTTTGCAAAAGATGCCCGTCCTACCGACGTGAATCGGACGGGGATTTTTCCGAATCAACGGTTCTTTTTACTTTACATTTAGCGGAATCGACGTATATGAGTTCGCATCGGAAATTCCGTTTCGCCTAACAACACGAGCGAAAAAAGGGAAAAAAATCCGTCCGATTTTCTCGAACGTCTTTTTGCAAATGCCCAATCTAAGAAATAAAATCCCGCAGCCGCTCGCACAGGAATTCATCAAAACGATCCGGCTCCTCGCCATGTCCGGCAAAAAGAATTTTAGAAAGTATCTGATCGATCCTTTGACATACGCAGGCTGGGAAAAGGAAAAATCCCATTCCGCACAAAGCGCCGCCAAAATCATCGATAAGATACAATCGGACTCGCAGGATCCCGCTTACGTTCATACGATAGGATTAAATTGCAAACGTCTTGTTTCGCATTCCTTAGGGGAGAATTTATCCGCGGTCGGAGACAGTTGTATCTTCTTTCTGGAAAAGATCCAGGAGCAGGACGCGGTCGCGGAAAGCCCGGAGGCGGCCGATTTTTTTTCCGTGATCGAAAAGCCGCTTTCCGAATTTCGGGAATTGAACCGGACGAAAAGCGAGCGCCTTTTCGAGGATTCGATCAAAAACTTCTCCCCCGAAGAGTTGAAAATCGCGTTGGAACCCGTAAAACTCGACACACACAGACAAAAAGTTTATCTGGACACGGAAGTCCACAGACTCTACAACATGATCCTCACCGCCACGAAATCGAACGATCTTCCCAAGTGTAAAAAATTATTATCTTCTTATATTATAAAATTCAGCGATTCCGAAAATTACGGCGGTCAGGAGACGGAGAATCTGGTGGGCGCGCTCGAAAAAAGGGATCCTTCCTTCCGCGAGAACCTTAGGGATTCGCTCGCGATAGAACTTTATTATCTGATCACGAAGGGGATCTTGGAGGGCAACGTGAGAAAGGCCATCCAGGGAATCCGGAAATACGCGCACATTTTCGAAGGCGATCCCAACGCGAGATATTACTACGAAATCGACGGACTGGAACGGAAGTTATACGGAATCATCCGCGAAAAGGATATGATGAAGGATATTAAAAAGGGAATATAGATGGCTACACTTACGATTCAAGAAAAGAAAGAGGGAAAGATCCTGGTTCTGCAGATGCAGGGGGAAATAGACGCGAAAACCGCGCCGGATCTGAAATTAAAACTCGAGTCCTCCATAGGCAACGGCGCGACTTTGATTCTCTGCGATTTTTCGGGAGTGACGTATATCGCCTCCGCGGGTATCGGAGTTTTGAATTCCATCCTGAAATTCCTAAAGGAAAAATCGGGAGAACTCGTTTTTTCGAACATTAAAAAAGAAGTAAGGGACACTATGGATCTTATGTATTTCACCAAAAAGATCCGCATCTTCGACAGCGCTAAGGACGCGATCTCGGCGTTCTGATCCGCAGATGGATCCGAAGTCGCAAAAGACGCATACGTTTCCGAACGATCTTTCCGAACTTGCGAAAGTGAGGGAGGAGGTGCGTTCTTTTTTAGGAAACGATTGTGGGGATATTCTGCGGGGAAGGCTCGTTTTTGCAATCGACGAAGCGGTTACGAACGTCATCGAACACGGATTTCCGGATCAACGTTCCTCCCGGGTGGAGCTCAAAATGAGGAAGAACCGGGACTTCTGGAGATTTACGATCACCGACGAAGGGATTCCTTTCGATCCCACTCTGAAAAAAAGCGACACTTGGAAGGAACTCTTCGAAACCGGAGCGGACGGCGGTTTCGGGTTACGCTCCCTCAAAAAAATAATGACCGTACGTTATAAACGTCTCGAACGTCCCGCCCGAAACCGCCTAACACTGATTCATTCGAGGAAAGAAAATGATCTCCGATAAATACCTGCGTATGATTCTTCCCGGAATCCGGGCCAAACTCTCCTTTTTCACCGCCGTCCTCGTCGTTTCGATCCTCGCGATCACATCCGTAATCTATTACAATCAACAACAAAAGGCGCTCGAGGAGAAGATGAACGCCGAACTGAAGGCTCCTTTGGAATACGTGAACACGGCGGTGTTGGATCTTGAAAACCTGAGTCATAGTCTGATTCTCATCGAGGAATTCAAAATCAGGGTTAAGGAAAAACAACGAGAGCTCGGCAAATTCAAAAGAAAGGTGCTCAAAAAGGAAGGAGGGCTGTTCGGCGCTTTAAAATCCTTCGGGGCCTCCATCGGGTTGAAGGTAAGACACAACTACTATCAAAAATCGGTGGATACGTATTTTACCCGTTATCTTTCGGAAAAGGAAATTCGGGAGTTCGAGACGAAGGTTAAAGGCGAACTTCGCAAGGAGAGCGGGGCTCCGATAGAATCTGTATATTATGATAAATTAATGAATATATCGAAACGTACGGCTTCCGCCAGAATCGGAATCGAAGCGGCCCGTTCCAGAATCGAGGAGATCGAAGAGGAGGTTAAAGCCGTGGAATCGGAGATATCCTCCGCATCCGATCCGAAGCGGAAGAACACGCTGATATCCGAAAGGGAAAAACTGACGGCGGAAAGCGGGTCTCTCGTCAAATCGATCCCGGAATCGGAAAAAAGAGCGGCGTTAGGCGAAACCGCTTTGACCAAAAGTCTTCAGAACTTCTTCAGGGGATCGTATAAGGACAGAATTTCGGCCCTGGGGCTTTTGCCCGACAAGGTTCGGATCCTCGCCTACGACGCTTCCGGAAAACAGACTTTGGATACGGGGCTTCTTTTTCCCGAATCCTCCGAAACCGGAAAAAAATTATTAAGTCTGGCCTCTTTCGAGGAGAACAAAAAGGGACTGTTTCAGGGGAAAGATCCTTTTAAGACGGCGCAGGATTTCCGTGAACCGGAAAACTACGAAGTCGGCGGTAGGCAATACGAGGTTTCGTATCGAGTCGTTTTTCGGAATCCAGGCACCGCGGAACGTTCGGAAATCCTAATCGACGAAATCCTGAAAAGTCCCCGTCGTTGGAGGGCATATCTCGAGGCGGATCGAAAATTCGCCGCGGATCTCGGGGAACTTTCGCAAAAGATAAAATCGAAATTGGGCGAGCTGAGAAAGACGGGCAAGGTGAAACCCTCCTCGGATCCGGAATTCAGGAATTTGTATTCTCAATATAAAAAAATCATTAAATTAAGGGATTCTAAATTAGATCAATTGAATCCGTATTCCGAAGCGGTTAAAACGATCGAGTCCGACCGCAAAAAGGAGATAACCTCGCTGGAGACGAAAGCCAAGTCTTTAAACGAAGAGCTCACGGTTTGGAGAAAAAAGGAGACGATGCCCGTCAAAGAGGGCGAGAAAAAATTCTCCCTCGAAGAGATACAGGAAAACATCCGTTCCTTGGAAGCGACCGCGGAGGAGATCCGGGAAACTTTGGAAAGAACGGACGCGGTCAAGGACGATTGGAGCGATTCGATCCCTTATCAGGCGCCCGAATCATTCGCCGGACTGAGGGACGCCGCGTTGGACGAATTCGTTTTTATTCCGTATCGTTCCGATTCGAATTCGATGCGTCGGTATTGGAGGAATTTAGAGGAACGAAAAACGGTGAAAAAAAAATGGGCGCTCTTCCGCGAATGGATCTTCGCCGGAGATTCCGAAACCGAACTTCCTAAATCGAAACTTCCCGTTCTGGATTCAGGAATTTTAATCCGAAGTCGGAGTGAGGCGGAGGAGTGGATGTGGGCTTTGGATTCGACCCCTTTGTTTTCCGAGTCGGAGGAGAACGAAACAGGCGGATTGGCCTACGATCTTCTCCGTAAAAATCATCTCGGGTTCAACGTCGTACTTTTGGATAGGACCGAAGGTCTCCGTAAGATAAGGCAAAACAGGGAAGAGCTTCTACGTTATACGGCATTGATCGGCTTCATCGCCGTATTGTCTGCTTACGTTTTGGCCTGGATGGCGGCGCGGAGAATCAAAACGATCATTCGCAAAACGGAGGAAGTGGGAAAAGGAAATCTGGAAGTCGAATTCCCTCCCGCCGGTTACGATGAAATCGGAATTTTGAGCGATTCACTCAATCGGATGGCTCACGGTCTCAAGGAAAGGGAGGAGATGAAGGGCGAACTTCTCGCTGCGGAGGAAATTCAAAAACGCCTTCTGCCCGACAAACTTCCCAATCATCCCGGAGACGCCGCGGAGTTCGGCGCCTTTTACAAGGCGATGGCCGGGGTCGGAGGGGATTATTACGATTTTATCGAGCTGAGCAAAAACGAGGTCGCGCTTTGTGTCGGAGACGTTTCCAATCACGGAGTGGGACCGGCGATCGTCATGTCCTTATTCCGAGCCCAAGTAAGATCGATCCTCAGAAAAGGGGAGAGGGATTTAAGAAGGATCCTATCCGAGCTGAACGAATATCTTTATTCCGATACTCCCGATCATATCTTCGTCACTTTTTTTATAGCGATCTACGATCGTCCGACCGCTAAGATGCGTTACGTTTCCGCCGGGCACGTAAAACCGTTGTTATACGACGCTTCCGAAAAAAAGATCCGGGAACTTCCAGCGGGAGGTCTGCCCATCGGTATGGATGAAAATTCCTTTTTCGAAACCACGATCGAACCGAGATCCTTCCAGATGGACGTTGGGGACGTGTTTTTCCAATATACGGACGGTCTGGACGAGGCGAGAAGTCCGCAAGGGACGATGTACGGTAAGGAGCGTTTGGCGAAAACGATCGTTTCGAACGCGGAGGTTTCCCCTTCCGAAATCATACGGGCGATCGTGGACGATTTGGACGGTCATACCGGCAAAAGCGTCGGAAGCTCCGGCTTCTCGGAACTTTCCGACGATATCGCGATGATCGCGATGAAACGCAAATCGTAATCACTTACTTCGCCATTCCGGATAACGCGCCCCGGCCGCGATTCCTTTCGGCGCAATGGAGTCGATTTCGCGCAGATCGGCTTCGGTGAGAAGCACCTTTAACGCGCCTAAGTTCTCCTCGAGATACGGAATCCGTTTCGTACCCGGGATCGGTGTTATATTCTCCCCTTGCGCGAGAACCCAAGCTAACGCGAGTTGTGCGGGAGTACAACCCTTTTGTTCCGCGAGTTGTCCTATCTTTTGGACCAGTTGCAGGTTTTTGGGGAAGTTTTCGCCTTGAAATCGGGGCGACATCCTTCGGTAATCCTGCGGTTCGAAGTCTTCGAATTTTCTGATCTGCCCCGTTAAAAATCCCCTTCCGAGAGGACTATACGCGACGAATCCGATTCCCAAGGTTTCGCACAACGTTAGTATCCCGTCTTCGGGATCGCGGCTCCAAAGGGAATATTCCGTCTGAAGAGCGGTGATCGGGTGAACTTCATGAGCTTTTTTTAATGTTTCCGCGTCCACTTCGGAAAGACCTATGTATCTTACCTTTCCTTGTTCCACGAGTCGGCTCATGGCGCCGACCGTATCTTCGATCGGAGTGTTCGGATCGGGACGGTGCATATAATACAGATCGATTACGTCGGTTTTGAGACGTTTTAAACTTCCTTCGCAGGAGGATCGTACGTATTCCGGAGAAGCGTTGAAACCGCGGACCGTCGGATCGGAAGGATCGCGTACGATTCCGAATTTGGTCGCGACTACGATCTCGGACCTGATTCCCTTTAGCGCTTCGCTTAATAATTCCTCGTTGAGGTAAGGTCCGTACATATCGGCCGTATCCCAGAATGTGACGCCGAGTTCGTAGGCTTTTCGTAAAGTGGAAAGCGATTCCGAATCGTTTCTCGATCCGTAAAATTCGCTCATCCCCATACATCCCAAACCGATCCTAGAAGTTCTTAAACCTTGTTTTCCTAAAGATGTCATTTCTGTTAGACTGTTTCCCGTTGACGCGAGGAACGATCGATGAAAATTCCCGTTTTTCGGTTTTTCGCGGATTCTCGCAGAATCGTAATTGTAAAAAAAATATATTCGATTATGCTCATTCAGCGCGAAAACCGCGTTGAAGGATGCGAATATGAAACGAGATCGGATTTTTATTTTTCTTTTATTCTGTTTTTCTTATTTAAGCGTCTTGGAGGCACAGGTGCAGATTCCGGCTCCCGCTCCGGAAAAGACGGCCGCTCCTAAAGTCGAAAGGAAGGATCTGTTACTCAGACGCAGCATGTTGGAATGGCATCAGATCGCCGGTTTCGTTACTTTAGGGCTATGGCTTGCGACCAATCTCGAAGGAGAAAAGGCGAAGGACAGTCTTTACAGAAAATCGGACGAATACGCGCAGCTTATACTGCTTACCCGTCCCGAATACGCGAACAACGATCCCTTGTATGCGGTGGCGATCGGACAAGGATTGAATCAAAACAGCATCGCCGCGGATTACCTTCTTTTAAAGGATCCGGCCGCCAACTTTCCGCTTTATCTTGCCTTGAAATCTCAGGAGGAATGGGAGGCTAAACATTCCGGAAGTTCGCATAAACAGCTAGCATATGCAACTTTTGGAATGTATTTTCTCACCGCAGGTCTCGCTTATTTCGCTCCGAAACGTATCGTCGATTCGGAGGATTCCGACGTGAATATATACAGTCCGATATTCGCGCATAAGGCGCTTATTCCGATTCATTTGGCTTCCATGCTTTTGCTTCCCTCTTTGGGGCAGAGGATCGCAAAGGACGGACCGGACGCGGTTCGAGATATGCAACAGGCGGGTTGGATCGGTTTCGGGGCGTTTTCGTTGTCTTTGTTGGTGATCACTTTTTAAGGAAAATATCATGTCTTTCAAAAATAAAATTCCGTTCGTCGCCGCGTCTCTTGCGTTTCTTCTGTGTTTTCCGGGATACGCCTCCGAGATCCTGAAGAAAGAGATACGATTCGAAGTGGATCATCCGATGAAAGTGGTCCACGGGGTTTGTCACGAAATCGACGCCGAAGTTCCGAAGTTGAGTATTAAGAATTCGGAATATAGGCTCGACGCTCCGTTTCAGATACGGATCCCGATTCTGAAGATCAAGTCCGGAGACGAGAACCGCGATTCGCATATAGCCGAAATCCTGGGTTATCCCGATTTTCCGGAAGTTTCCGCGTTGATCGAAAGCGTTTCGATTTCGGGGGAATCGCATACCGTAAAAGGAAAACTTACGATCAGGGGAAATACGCAACCGTTTCAGTCCGACGCAAAGGTCGAACCTCGGGAAAAAGGCCAGATCCGCGTTTTCGGAAAATTGCAGATCCGGTTTTCGGAATTCAAACTCGAACGTCCCTCCGTTTTATTCGCGAAAACGAAGGACGAAGTGGAAATAGATTATGATTTTCTAATTAAGATTTGATCCGTTTTCCGCGCCCGCCGAAAAGGTCCGGGAAAAATTATTGATTGACAGCCGTTTTTTCGCGGAATCAATGTTTCGCGACCCCATCTTTCAGGAGTTTTAAACGGATGTCCTCCCTTTTGATCACTTTGGTTTTGTTTTATCTTCTCGGCATGTATATCATCGATTATGTGGTGACGAAAAAGGAAATATGATACTAGGTCATTACGCTTCCGCCCTTCTTCCCTACAGCAGATTCAAACGATACCCGTTCTGGATACTGCTTCTTTGCGCCAACGTTCCGGAATTTTTATGGCTTTTGTTGGCCTTCGCCGGAATCGAACCCGCGTTTCCTTCCTCCTTGTTCGAAGCCACGTTTCAAAATCTGCGGGTGAATATGACGTACAGTCATAACCTTCTTCCCGCCGCGATCCAAGGCGGTATCGTGGGTGCCGTCGTTTACGGAATCTATAAGGATCGCTCATTCGCGTTCTGGTGCGGGTTCTTGACCCTATTGCACGTGTTATGCGATCTAATCGTCGGATTCGAACACCAGATTTGGAGTCCCGACACGGCCGTTGTTTCTCTGAATTCCTACTTTCGTTTTCCGCATGTCGCGATTCTGATCGAATTCGCCTTCAGTCTCGCGTGTATCTTTTGGTATGTCCGGACCGAGAAGTCGAACGGATCTCCGATATCGAAACGTAAGTTGGTTTGGCTGGTTTTGATTTTCGGGATCGGGATATTGATGTGGCTTCCCAACGCGACGATTCCGATGAAGGAACTGCTGCCCTTTTCCTTTTAGAAAAATCTTTCGAATTCCCGTTTCGACGTCAGTTTGGTTTGACTAAATCCCAACGCTCCGGATGATTCTCATCCGGAGTCAATCGCTTGGAAACATTTTTCCTCTTCGTCTTATTTTTATTCGGTTTATATAATTTTTTTCATTCCAGAGGTTTGAAACGCAACGTCGAGGAACTCGAAGAGCGGATCCGTTCTTTGGAGGCCTCGCGGAAAAGGGAAAAACACGAGGAACGCACGTCGCCTTCTGTTTCTACGTCGCCCTCTCCGATCAAAACGCAGGAGAAATCGATCCCCGTTTCCTCCTCGACCGTTCCGAAAGAGGAAAAAAAGGAAGAGATCGTTTCCGCCAAAACGGAATCGAAACCTCCCGTTGCTGCGAAAACGGTAAACGCCGAAACGAAGGTAAAAAAAGAGACTTCTTCCGTTTCTAAAAACGAACCGGTTCCCGTTTTAGCGTCCGCGCCCCAAGAGCCGGGTTATCTGACGCTGCTTTGGAAGAAGATAGAAAAACCTTTGTCCGAAAACTGGACCGGGATTTTAGGCGCCGTGATCCTCGTTGCGGGGATCGGTTTCCTGGGAATTTACGCGCTTTTTATCCTCTCGTCGGCGTATCGTTGTCTGCTGATTCTGGGATTCGCTGGAACGTTATGCGTCTTGTCTCTTTGGACGGGAAGAAAATCCGAATTTAGGAATTTATCCCTCGCGTTACGAAGCAGCGCCGCCGCCGTGTTTTTATTCGTTTGTCTCGGCGCCGGTTTCGTGGACGTTTTGAAATTTCTGGAGAATCCGTATTCCGCGCTGGGAGTTTTGACCCTGGGTATCGTAGCGAATCTTTTCGCGGGATACAGATCCAAAAACGAAACGTTCGCTTCGTTGCATACGATTTTAGGTCTGGTCGCCGTTTGTATCCCGCAGAGTTCCGCGTATACGTTAGTCGTTCTTGCTTTGATCTGTCTTCCCGGAGTGATATGGAATTACCGCGAGAAAAGACAGATCCATCTTCTCGTGGTGAGCACCGGATTTTTCGCCGCACATCTTTATTGGAATAGCCGCTTCTTTTCGGAGGCGAAACCGCAGGGAACGGAGATCATCCTGCCGATCCTGTGCATCCTACCGGTTTTCGGAGGGGCGTTGCTCGTGCACTATCGGGAAACGTTGTATCGCGTGAAGGAATTCGAAGGATTCCCTCTCGCAAGTCATCTATTGAATTGGGCGTATCTCGGCATCAGTCTCGTCCGGTATTCCCAAAATTCCAAATTGAGCACGTTCGTACTTTTCGTCTCCGCGGCGATCGTGTGGTTTTTGTCCTCCTTGGCGAAACGAAAGCAGATCCCTTGGTTGTTCCTCACCGATAGACTCGTTTCGCAGTCCTTGATCATACTCGGCGTTTTTTCGCTTCACCTTTGGGAATTGGGGAATCTGTCGATCGTAGCCATTCTCGCCTTGGAGATATTGATTTTTTCCTTCGTGTGTTTTCGGGAACAGAGCCGATTTTTGGAAAGGATATCGCTTTCGCTGACCGCGGTCGTCTTCGGAATACTCGTTTTCTTTTCCTATAAGGAGTTTTTTCAATCCGCGGATCCCGGCGTGGCGATTCCGGAATCGCTCACCACGCAGGCCGGATACGGAATCCTCATCATAACGTTAGTCGCCTTTATCGGAATTTTGGAACGGAAATTCCCGGAAGCGAGGGAGGAACTCTCTTTGACCTCCCTTTTGCTTACGGTCATGTCCTTGTTGGCGGGCGGAGGTTTGTTCTCCCTTTATCTGAACTTTTCCGCGGAAAACTACGGGATTTGGATTCCTTCGATCGTGTTGAGCGCGTTGCTGATATTGAGGGAAAAACTTTCCTCGAAACGCCTATTGATCACCGCCGCTATTTTGGCTTTGCTGACGACTTTATCGTTATGGAAAACGATCCTATTTTCGGGACGTCAGGAGCCGGAGAAAATCCTGGCTCTTTGTCTTCCCTGGCTTTTGCCGTTCCTCGTTTATTTAAAGAATTGTAATATATCTTCGGAATCGGGAAAAACGAAACCGAAATACTGGCCGGGCGCGTTCGGTTTTACGGCGCATTTCGTATTCACCTTTTATCATTATCTCGATACGAAAAGTTCGCTGTTGTTCGGACCGTTCGCGATACTTCTTTCTTTAACGTATTTGGAATTGGGAAGAAGATTCCGTTCTCGGGAGAATCTGAATTCCGAACCGGATCGGGAGAAGTTCTCCTCTTCGTTATTCTCCTTGTCCTTTGTCCTTGTCGTATTGTTTCTACTCAGACACTTTACGGTCGAATTCCAATCCTCCGTTCTTCTCGTCGGAATTCCGGCCCGTTTTTGGATAGAAATTCTTTCCGGATCCGTGTTTTTATACTGGGTCCTTTTTCCCGAAGAGGAATTTTCCGCGTTGGAATGGCTGCGATCGGCGCAACCGCTTTTCTGGGAATTGATACTTTCAATCTTTATAATAGGGATTTATACCGAAGTTCCGGAAAGGATCGTTTCTTTCGCGATGTCCCTGACGGTTTTTCTCGTATTCTTCCTTTCCAGAATCGAATCCTTGAAGACGGAACGATTCGTTCTTTATTCGTATTTCTTTTTTATCTGGACGAATCTGGAAATTTTTCTCGGCGGAGAAACCGCGGTGTTCGCATCCAAATCCGAATTCCCTTGGAGTGCAAGAGGGTTTCAGATCGCTTCCATCTTCGTACAGTTAGGCGCCGTTTTCTACGTGTTTCCAAAGGCGGGGCTCGACGGATTGGAGGTTTACTTTCGAGGCTGGACCCGGTTTTGGAAAATCCCTTTGCGTTTTTTTCAGAAATATCGCAACCTTCTGCCCGGATATCTGGGAGTTTTCGGAGTCGTCGCGAGCGTTTACGTATATTCGAAAGACATACTGTCTCCGGTATCCAATCTCATCGTAGGTCCTGCGTGGGCCTTGTTGTCGATCCTGTTTTTGGAGGCGGGTTCTCGGTTCGGAAGAAGGGCGAAGTCTTCGGCCGCGGAAATTCTCGCAGACTTTTTGAAACGCGCTTCCTGGCTAGGATTGATCGCATTCTCGATTCATTATGTGTATGTGGATCTGCAATCCTCCTATTTTTATCTTTGGATTTTGCCGGCCTCCGGTTGGACCGCGTTGTTGGGAATTTTCGTCTGGTTGTATTGGGCCGGTTCGGAAATCAGGGAGGCGGAAACGGTTCCGTTTTGGAAGATCGTATATCCTTTGTTAAACGAAGGTTGTCTTCTGTTTCTCGGGCTCGTCGCCTATTCCGTTATCGGAGAATCCTGGATCAGCGTCACCTTCGCCCTTGCGGCGTTGCTCGTTCTGGAGATCGGCATAAGAAAGAGCTCCTCCCTTTCCAGATTCCGCTGGTACGGAATCCTATTTCATCTCGTCTCGTGTTTTTATCTGACGTTCGTCGTCTCAACGGAGGACAATCCGATCGTTCATTGGACGCAGGCCAAGTGGATTCCCGGGGTTTTGACGATTCTGCTTTTGTTCTTATTCGTGTATAGGGCCTATCGAGGCTACGGCAGGGAGGATATCTCCTTTCCGACCGGTTTGGGATTTTTAAAGGGAATCAGCGACCGCACCGGAACCCATTTGAACTCCGTGGTATATTATCCTTTTTTCATAGGAATTTTTCTCTTTCTATATTGGTCTTTTTCGAGCGCCGTTCTTACCCTGCTCTGGGCGACGCTAGCGTTCCTTATTTTCCTTTTGGGTCTGTTTCTTAAGGAATCATGGTTCAGATATCTTTCCCTCGGAGTGCTTTTGTTCTGCGTAGGAAGGCTCGTTTTTTACGATCTATCCTCCTCGGGCACGATCCTAAAAGCGGTGGTCTTTTTGGGGGTCGGAAGTATATTACTTTTAATGAATACGATTTATAATAAATACCGGGATCGGTTTTAAATGAAACGAACGATTTTTTTCATAGGAATTCTCTCCTTCGGGTGCGTTTTGATGTTTCTCCTTTATAAGGAACAGATTCAGACGGAACGCGCCTCGACGTTGGCGCCATTCTATCAGATTTTGGGAAAACCGATACGGACGATGAACCGGGCTTTGACGAAAATTCCCAACAACGCGGTCCAACCGGAGGCCGGCAAAATCCAAAGATAAAAATAGGAGGATTG
>NZ_NPEF01000094.1 GCF_002811955.1 Leptospira ellisii | reverse complement strand
CCTCTTGATTGAGTTTGAAATCTATCCGCCTTTGTGGACATTCTAACGAACTTAACTTTATTAGATTTTTTTAAAGTTTTATCATCGAAATAGTAAATGAATTGGAACGATCAAAAAGTCACAAAATCGAGGATTGAAAAGACTTTAGAATCTTATGAAGATAAGAATTCCGAGTCTGTTACATCGTATGAAGATTGGAAATCTGCGATGAGGTCTTTGGAAGGCAATTTCGATCATTCTTTCGCTAAAGCAATCAAACCGCTGAACGACAGCTATCAAACAGAGCAGTCATTGGCCTCCGGAATCATTTGTGATCGAAGGGAAAAACTGAATGTTTTCGATTTCCCAGAACGAGAAATCCTTATCTTTCTCAATATGCGGAATTCATATCTCCATAGTTCGCCGAAGATAGCCTTAGATTTGCGGTTGCAATCCGGTTGTTCCTTACGCTTTGTGCGATAATTCACATACCCGAACAAACCCTTCCTTCTTTCAAAGACCGCCCAAAATTTCCTTAACAGCGCGGACGACGTCCTGAACGTCCTCGTCCTTCATTCCCGGGAAAAGGGGAATGGAAAGCGATCTCGAATACATCGCGTTCGCGTTCGGGAAGTGTTCCTTTTTAAAGCCGTAGCGGGACGCGTAGAAGGGATGTTCGTAGAGCGGGATAAAGTGGAGACTGGATCCTATATTACGTTTTTTTAATTCTGAAGCAAATATGTCGCGGTCCATTTGGGAGGATACGCGGTCCACTTCCACCCGGAAAAGATGCCAGGAGTGTTCTCCGTCCGGAGCGGGAAGAGGAAGGTGAAGAAAGGGAAGATCCGAAAATTCCTTTCTGTATAATTCCGCGATGTCGATCCTTCTTTTCCAAAAGTCGTCGGCTTCCGAAAGTTGGACGACTCCGAGTGCGGCCGCGACATCGGTCATGTTGTATTTAAAACCGGGAGAGACTACTTCGTAATACCAACCCGGACGATCGTACGTTTCACGGTTGATTCCGTGAAGACGCATGAGTTTGATTCTATCCGCGAAATACGAGTGATTGGTAGTGACCATTCCGCCTTCTCCGGTGGTGATTCCCTTGGTCGCGTAGAAGCTGAAAACGGTGAAATCTCCGAAGGTTCCGATCTTTCTTCCCTTATGGACGGCGGGGAACGCGTGGGCCGCGTCCTCTATCACATAAAGATGATATTCTTTCGCGATCTCCAGGATCCCCTCCATGTCGCAGATAACACCCGCTAGATGAACGGGTAGGATCGCACGGACGGTTTTGCCGGTTTTTTTATGAAGAAGGGAACCGTTGCGGTAGATACATTCGCGTTCGATCGTAGCGCGGAGAGTTTCGGGAGTCATCAAGTTGAAAAGAGGATCGACGTCGGTAAGGATCGGTTCCGCGTCGAAGTAACAGATCACTTCCGCGGTAGCGGTGAACGTGACGGCGGGACAAATCGCCGCGTCCTCTTTGCTCATGCCGATGGCTTCGAGAGCGAGATGAAGTCCGGCGGTGGCGGAGTTTAATGCGAGGGCGTAGGAGGAGCCCGTGTAACGCGCGAATTCGTCCTCGAATTCCTTCACTTTGGGGCCGGAGGTGATCCATCCCGATCGAAGAACTGCGGAAACCTCTTCGATCGCTTTTTCCGAAATACAAGGAAGCGCAAAGGGAAGAAACGTTTTGCGTGCGGTGATCATATCGGACATAAACCTCCGGTGTTTCTAAGATTCTCGGCAAAAATACGATTTTCCTGAGAGGGAAATCCGGCCGTGAAAGGGAAAAATGCGGGAACTACCGCGAAAGTTTTCGGCCGCATCCTCGCGCGGGAAAATTCCGCGGTGGTATTTCCTTTTTGTATGAGTTCCCACGCGAGGACCGCACCATTCCGGGCTCGCTTTCGCTCGGTCGTAAGCGCGAGCCGGGAGATCGTTGGGAGGTTATCCTGCGTGAAAAACCCGCGCTTCCGGACCAAGCCCTGCATGTCGCTTGCGGGGTCGTAAACGGGGTGCGGTTCGTGTTCCGACATGCCCGTTCTTGAAGTGCGGGAACTACCGCATTTTTAGAAAGACAAAGATCGAATTCGAAGGATTCGCCGGGAATCCCTAAGGCGTAGGAACTCCCCGTCCGAATCAGAATTGAAATCTTTTGGCAGGAAATATATTTTGCCTTAGTGGCTCTAACTTTTGGGGAGATCTTAGACAGAATTCGGATCATCGATCGCGATGTCACCGAACTGAATCGACTTAAGTCGAGATTACCGGCGGACCGACCGTATTCCTCCTCCCTTCAGATTTCATTCGACAAACAGATCAACGTTCTTTTGAACGAACGGGTCGGGCTTATGGAGCTCGAAGTCCTCGATCCGCCGAATTGGATTTTGGGAGTTCCTACACCTGGAATTCCGCAGGAGACCCCGGTTCCGATCAAGGGTCTGTTTCCGTCGGGAGATCTTTCGAAAGAAAAGCCGGACGATCAAGACGTAATCAATTTTTTGCGGGAACTCCCTAAAACCGAAATTCACCTACATCTTGAAGCCTGCGTAAACAAAGATACGATGAAACAGCTCATGGCGAAAAACGGGATCAGCGTATCGGAAGAGGAGTTCGAGGCAAAATTCAACTTCAAGGATCTGAACGGATTCATCCAGGTTTTCTTTTTCATACAATCCCTCGTCAAAGAGCCCGCAGACTTCTCCTTTTTCGTAGGAAGTCTCGCGGAATATATGCGCGCCAACAACATCGTCTATTCGGAAGTATTTTTCGCCCCTTCCAAATTCATCCAGAACGGACTCGATTTCGAGGAGATGATCGATTTTCTCGTAGGACGCATCCGCGAAGAGAAGGCGAAGGACGGAATCACAATACGCTTGTTAGTCGATGTTTCCAGATCCTTCGGACCGGAGAACGCGATGAACAATCTCAACCGCGTTTTGAAACTAAGACATCCGGAAGTCATCGGAATCGGACTCGGCGGCGCCGAGTTGATGGGGCCTGCAAGAGATTATCAGGAAGTGTTTCAAAAAGCGCGGGAAGCCGGTTTAAGAGTCGTGGCCCACTCCGGAGAGGACGACGGGCCTTGGGCGATTTGGGAAGCGGTGGAATTGCTGAAGGCGGAGAGGATCGGGCACGGAACCTCCGCGATCCAGGATCCGGAGCTGGTTAAGTATCTTCGGGAAAACCGCATTCCGATCGAGATTTGTGTGACGTCTAACGTGTTCACCGGTAAATACGTTCGTAAAGAACAGAATCATCCCGTCCGTTATTATTACGATCAGGGACTTCCGTTGAGTATAAACACCGACGATCCCGAGATATTCAACGTCAATCTGACTTACGAATATTTTAAACTTTGGAGATTTTTGGACTTCTCCCTGGACGAGATAATAGATCTGATACGGCAAGGCGTTTTCGCGTCCTTTCATCCCAATAAGGAATCTCTTTGGGCCGAAATGGAAAAAAAGATCAATCAGGTCAAATCGAGATACGGTCTGCGCACGAAAACGCTCGTCTCCGAATAAAATATTGCTTTGCTAAAACATTTCCTTCGCGTTTCATAAACGCCATGCAACCGCGAATCAATCTAATCACTCTCGGCGTAAAAGATTTTCAGGAATCCCTGCGTTTTTATCGGGACGGGCTCGGGTTTCCTAAAATGGATTTCGAAGGAGGAGAGATCGCCTTCTTCATGTTAAACGGAACTTGGATCGCCATATATCCGAGGGAGGAATTGGCCGCTGATATCGGAGTTCCCGCGGAAGGAAGCGGATTTTCGGGAATCACGTTGGCTTACAACGGGCTTTCGAAAGAGGAAGTGGATCGTGTGTTTCAAAAGGCTGAAGCCGCGGGCGCAAAGATAATAAAACGGCCTCAAGACGTGTTCTGGGGAGGTTATTCCGGTTATTTCCAGGATCCGGACGGTCATTATTGGGAAGTAGCGTGGAATCCGGGTTTTTATCCTGGACCCAAGGATCCCGACTAACAAAGATTCGACGGAGTTCTCGTCTCCGTCGAATGTCCGAATCATTTTTTACAGAATATACGGACCGTTCTTCTAGTATAAACCCCGCCGATCGTCCAATGGATCACGTTATCCATAAAATCCCTTCGAATTTGGATTATCGGTTTCCCCGAAGCGCATTTCGCTTCCGGCGCGGAAAACGCCTCGATCAATCCCGCCAAAAAACCGCCCTGTTTGAATTCGTCTTCCGGTACTGCGTTCTGTGCGGGAATATCGAATTCTTTCGTATGAGAAACTTGTAATGTGGTATTGTGACACGCCCAAGCGGAACACACGAACGCCGCGAGCGCTATTTTGGAAAGAAGTTGCGATATCGTCGTTTTCATCAATTGTAACAGACCAGGTCAAGAGTGCGCGGGGAATAGATTCCCAGCGTGAGTTGTTCGTATAAGGAATCGAAAAAAGTGGAATACTGATGCGCTTCGCGCACCCCATTGGGACAATACGAGGCGGCTTCGACCGGATAATTTTTAGGGTTCATTCCCCAAAAATAAAACGGCTGAGGAATCGTATGTACCGGAGACGGCTGCGAATTCAACCGTTCTCTTTCCTCCATCGCGGTTTTGCACTGTTTCTGATTCGCCGGATTTAAACAGGACTTGGGTGGATTCTGCGGAAAACGGACGCGCGCGTGTTGACAGGCGCTAAACGTTCCGAAAATCATAAGGAGGATCGCAAGAAGCGCGATTTTGTGGAAGAATTTATCATTCGATATCGACATAACCTTTTCCGAATATTCCCGCGAATAGATTGAAGTCGGATTCCCGGTCCGCAAGACCGCGGAACACCGAGAGTTTATACTTCCCCTTTTCCAAGGCCGGGATCTCTATTCTGCAGGAATACGTGTTTCCTGAATTCGTATTTGTGCAATCCGTCTTCGAGCCGAGCGGATATCCGGTTTTAATAAGACGGATCCTGAGTTCCGGGTCGATCGAATCGATCTGGAAAATCCCCTGTACGTTCTCCGCTTGTTTTAGAAAAAACGAATACGTTTTCCGATCCTTCCCTGTCTCCATCCTTCCGTGGAGAAAGGATTGGGAGCGTATCATTCCGTTTCGGTCGTTCTTTACGAAAGGAATCCGTTCGCCGATCTGTTCCGTTTCGCATCCGATCAGGGGAAGAATCATGATCGGGATATAGAATATCATAATTTTAGTATATTCTTTCATTAGTTGTTCTGCTGTCTGTAGACGCGCACCGGTTGATTATTCTTTCCGGCGCTAACGTAGATGTAATTCACTCCGCCGTCGGTTCCGGATATCGCGGAATATATCTGACGATTCAGCGAATCCCCCAATCCGTTCCCTCCGATCTGTTCCCAAGAGGTGGAGGCGGAACCGGGATTCTGGAGGTTCGTTCTCCAGATTTGGATTCCGCTTTCGTTGTCAAAACCGATATATAGATAAGATCCGTTCGTCACTACCATGGTCATACTGTGATTGGACGAGTTGCCGAAATTGGTGAATCCGGTTCCGTCGTCGCCTACGACGCTCCAATCTCCCGCATCGCAGTCGGAAGCGTTTCCGGTAAGGGACGGATCGCATTTCCATAACTGAGGTCGGCGATTCGTATAATTACCGTTAGTGCAACCCGGGATCGTCTGCACCGAACCGCGTAGGCCGGAATTATCCTGAGGAGTGACGCAGACCGTTCTCGTAGCGTAGAGTTTTCCGTTGAATTCAGCGAATTGGGCGAACGCCTTATCCGCGGAAATCATATCGAAATATTTTACGAGTTCAAGTGAAAACCAATTGTTGGAGCTTCCGTTGTGCCACTTGGCGTTCGTTCTCGGAGCGACGTCCGTCCATCCCGGACAGCTATCCGGTCCGCCGCAGGGGGAAGGGTTTCCGCCCGTGGAACGTATTATACTTCCGTTATGCGCCGCGTTCGGAAAACCGCCGTTGGCCGCGTAGATTTTTCCGTTGAACACGTGAAGGGAATCGATTCCGACGTAATACGCCCAATTGATGGAAGAGTTGTCGCCATCCTGGGATCCGCCTCCGAAATAAGGCATACGATCGATTCTGAAACGATCTCCCCTCGAACCGTCGTTCGCGTTACAATTGCTTCCTACGGTGCATCTCGAGGAATCCGATGAATTGAAGGTTATCTTTCCGAAGTCGGGCGAATTGGAACCTTGGTTCCGCTTTGCAAACCCGGAGTAAATCCTGTCGTTGAGGACCGTGATCGCGGAAGTTCCCGCAGTCACGGTTCCGGTGATCGTCCCCATGTCGATATACTTGAAATCCAAGCCGGCGTCGGTGTCCGAGGAATAGTAGATGTAATTGAAATTCTCCGAAGAACGGGAACCGGCCATTAGGATATGCGACGTGCCGCCTAACGTTCCCGTTGCAAAAACGCCGCGTCCGTCCTCGTTATCCGGACCACAACCGGTCGCCTGATTGGCGTTATTCGGAGTGCATCCCGTATGGCCGATGGTGACGTAAGGAGGAACTCCGATTCCTCCGTCCCTCGTCGACGCGCTATTGGACGAAACGTTAGACGTTCCGAAAGAGGAAGTGGTGTCCTTGGTAAAGGAGAAGGAAACCGACTCGGGAGAGGTTCCGTCGTAATTGAAACGCACCGCTTGGTTTCCGTTCGTGTTGGGACCTATATAAATCCTTCCGTTGTAGCCAGTTAGATAGCCGAAGGAGGAATCGTCTCCGAACGGATTGGTCGCGATCGGTCCGTCCGAAAAATTTACGGGTGAACTTCCGCATCCGATGAAGCTCGTTCTATCCTTGGGAGAGGACTGGAGATTTTCCGAGTCGGAGGAGTTGCGGATCGCACCCCACGATGTATTGTCGAATCCGTCCTGATCCAAGCCGTTGGCCGCGATGATCGTATATTGTCCTCCGGATTGCGACAACGAATGCGTTAGGCACACTTTCGACGAATCCGCAGGCGCTCCGCCGCAGACGGTTCCGTCCAGAATTCTCGCGCTGCTTACATTTCCGAGAGAGGATACTCCGGTAAATTTATACCTCGACGCGCATTGGACCGCGTTGGAACATTCGGCGGATTTGGATACGTCCGTTCCGGAAAATAAGGGTTTGGAGAAAGAGACGATGACGCGTCCCACCGTGCTGCATATCGCACCGGAAATTTTGAGCTGTTCCTGACCCGTAAAATCGGCGTTATTCGGACAACCGAGCGCGTTGGGAGCGAAAGACAAGTCGTGGACGCCCGGTTTGTTTACGGAAACCGTATACGTTTTTCCGGAAATTTGGGAGGAGGATAACGTGATCGTAAACGTCGAGCCGCTACCCGAAATCGAACTCAAAACGAAATCCCCGGTTTGTGTGTTTCCTGTGAAATCCGAATTGTCCGAACAGATTCCAGTGAAGGAGGATCCGTTGATCACTTTGTAGTTCGAGAGCGTCAATGCCTCCGCATTGTTTACGTTTTCAGAATATACGATCCGGATAGAAGTCGGAGAAAGCGAAGTTGCCGAAACGATCGTAGGAGGGATCGTGTCGATCGCATTGACGGTCAACGTCGTGCTTCCGGTGACGGAGGCGTGTGTCGCCGATATGGAAGGCGTTCCCGCGGAAATACCCGTCGCCAAACCCCTGCTTCCCGACGCGTTGCTCACCGTCGCCGAGGCCGTATTGGAACTGGACCAGGCGGCGAGATCCGTAAGATCGATCGTACTCGCGTCGGAATACGTTCCCACCGCGGAAAATTGTTTCGTAGCGGTCGCGTTGACCGAGGGATTGGTGGGTGATACGGAAACGGACGTGAGAACCGCGTCCGTCACCGTTAAATCAGTGTTAGATGAAATCGAACCGAGCGCGGCTGAAATCCTACCGACACCCGTTTGAATCGCGCTGGCGATTCCCTTGTTTCCGGCGGCGTTCGATATGGTGGAAGACGCCGTATTGGAGGCGGACCAGGTTACCGAATTTGTAAGATCCTGATTGGTATTGTCCGAATAAATTCCGAGCGCGGAGAATTGACGGCTGAGTCCTTTCGCTAAACTCGAATTTGCGGGACTAATCTCGATAGCGACTAATGCGGCCGGAGTTACAGTGAAATCGGCGGTGTTGCTCGTAAACTGTCCGTAAACCGCGTAAATTCCCGCCGAACCGGAGGACAAAGCCGTCGCCGAACCGGAATTCCCCGACGCGTTGCTGACCGGAGCGACCGACGGATCGGAGGAATACCAGGTCGCCAGCGCGGTAAGATTTTGACTGGAACTGTCCGTGAAAATTCCCGTAGCGGAAAATTGCTGGGTAAGACCTTTGGCCTTGGAAGGAGAAGAAGGATTCACGGTTATACTTACGAGTTCCGCCGCGGTTACCGTCATCACGCTCGCCGGGCTTTGAATTCCCGCGTAGGTCGCGGATATATTAGAATTTCCTAAATTAATCGCGTTCGTCATGCCTTCCGAACCGGCCGAGTTGTCGACGATCGCTTTCGAAATATCGGAGGAGAACCACGTTGCGGAAGCGGTCAGATCCCGGATCGAATTGTCGGAATACGTGCCAGTCGCGGCGAATTGTCTGCTTAGTCCCTTGGCTACTGAAGGATTGGTGGGTGTGATCTGGATGGAGACCAAAACCGCGGAGGACACGGTCAAATCGGAGGAACCGGAAATGCTTCCGAAAGCGGCCGTGATTCGGACGATTCCCGTATTAACGGCGACGACCTTTCCCTCTTCTCCGGAAGCGTTGTCCACTTGGGCTTTGGAGGAATCGGAAGAGGACCAGGATACGGAAGCGGAGACGTTCGCGGTCGAGTTATCGGAATAGGTTCCGGTTGCATAAAACCTTTCCGTAAGACCTTTCGCCAAAGAGGAATTGGAAGCCGTGACCGCGATCGAAACGAGAACCGCCGGTGTTACGCTTAACGTTACGAAGGGGCTCGCCAAGGGACCCAGCGACGCCGAGATTTCGGAGGAACCTTCGTTTAGGGCGTATGCCGTTCCTCTGTTTCCCGATGCATTGGAAACCGAAGTTACGCTTTCATCCGAAGAAAACCACACGACCTGTTCCGTTATGTCCTGAACCGAATTGTCCGTAAAAACTCCGGTCGCGGTGAAATTTTGCATAAGTCCTTTCGCTTTCGAGGAAGAGGAGGGCGTGATTCCTATGGAAACGAGTTCCGCCGCAGTGACGGTTAATGTGGATGCGGCGCTCGTTACGGATCCTAAGGAGGCCGAGATTCCGGAGGAGCCTTCCGAATTTCCGTAAACCGTTCCTTCCGTCCCGGAAGCGTTGGAAACGGGAGCCGCCGCGGAGTTCGACGAATACCATGTCACCGCCGCGGTGATGTCCGTGTTGGACGAGTCGGAATAAATTCCCACCGCGTTAAACGATCGATTCAGACCCTTTGCGACGGAAGTATGAGAGGGGGAGATCTGGATCGAGGTAAGAACCGCGGGGGAGACTGTGAAGGTAACGTTAGTCGAAATTGTTCCTAAGGTCGCCGTGATCGTAGAGTTTCCCGCGGTATTCGCCTGAACCGTTCCTTCCGAACCGAGCGCGTTGGATACGGTGGCGTTGGACGACGAGCTGGACCAAGTTACCGAGGAGGTTATGTTCTGCGTGGAGTTATCGGTATACGTTCCGGTTGCCGTCAGTTGTTCCGTAAGCCCTTTCGGGGCGGAAGGAAGTGTCGGCGTTACGGCGATCGAAACCAGCTGTGCCGAAGTCACCGAGAGTTCGGCGGAACCTTCCACTCCTCCGATGTAGGCTGTGATCGTGACCGTGCCGGAATCGACGGCCCGGCTCAAGCCGTGGCTTCCGTCTGCGTTGGATACTACGGCTACGTTCGTATCCGAAGAAGTCCAGGAAACCTGATCCGTGACGTCTAACGTCGTATTGTCGGATAATATTCCCGTTGCGGTGAAGTTGCGCGTTAATCCCTTCGCGAGGGACGAGCTTGCGGGAGAAAGCGAAATGGAGACGAGTGAAGCCTGTGTTACGGTTAACGTGGAGGATCCGATTTTGGTACCGTAGGTAGCGAATACCGAAGTGGATCCTTGTCCGCTGGTTTCCGCCAACCCGCCGGAACCGATGATCGCCACGTCCGTATCCAGCACGGTCCACGTAACGAACGCGGTGATGTCCTGCGAGGAGGAATCGGAATAGATTCCCGTCGCGACGAATTGTTGTTCTCCTCCCAACGCGACGCTGGAAACGGAGGGGGTCACCTGGATCGAAGAAAGGGTCGCGGCGCCCGCCACGATTGAAAGCGATCCTTGTCGTCCTCCGAAGGCGGCGCGGATGTTCGCGCTGCCTACGTTATGCGCCGTTGCGACTCCCCCGGAGTCCACCGAGACGGAGGAAGCGTTCGCGGAGGACCAAATAGTCAATGGATCTTCGCCGATATCCTGATTGGTCCCGTCGGAGAACAGACCGACCGCGGACAGTCGACGACTGGTTCCCAAAGGAAGCGATCCGGTCTCGGAACTCGTGACTTGGATCGAAACAAGCGAAGCGGGAGTAACGGACAATTGCAGTTGCGAAGTCAATCCTTGATATTCGGCGTTCAAAAGGGAGGAACCGACCGCGATTCCGCGCACCGCGTTTCCTTGAACGGAAGCGATCGCCGGTTGGGCGGAGGAGATGTCCGAAGACGAGGTGATGTCCTCGTTGGTTCCGTTATCGTAAATGGCGGTAACGTTCAGAACGGAGCTGGTTCCTTTCGCGATCGAAATCTCCCGGGAAGTCAATTCGATGCGCGTTATGCTCGCTTGCGAGGATCCGGGAGGTAAAAAGAAGAGGACGCCGCCTCCTTTTTTTTGGGCCGCTAAACCGAGAGCCCCGGTCATCAGCGGCCAGGCCATACAATTCTGAAAAAGCGCAATCAGCGAAATAAAAATAAAAACTCTCTGTCTCATCAACCGGATCTTTTTGTTGTGTTTTTCGACGTTTCGATGTAGTAAATTCCGGCATTCGGGGTATTTTTTTAGCGCGAAGGGTATAGCGGAGATTTTTTTTCGGGTTAAGTGTTTGTCCGAACCGTGAAACCGACACGAAATTGATATGAATTGCCATACCCTTGAGACATAGGACGTGTCGTATCTCGGTTTCGGGTTCGAAGCGGGAGTGTTTCCCTCGATCGGTCGGGTTTTTACGGTCCGTTTGTTCTCGTTCATAGATTAGTATATTCTGAAAATCTAATGTAACTTGGATCTTCGTGTCCGGGGAATTTTACGTGTACAATCTCGGATTCGTAAGGGAAAGAATTAGGGTCGTCGGACGTTTTTTTAGAAAAACGGAGAGCGTGTCGTCGGGTTTCGGTATTTTCCGAAATCGTACAAAAGCGGATTTCTTTTTGGACGCGTTTATGTCTAATTTACAATATGAATCCAGTTTTATTCCTCGGCCACGGATCTCCGATGAATCTGATCCTTCCCTCCGATTTTACCCGCAGTTTGGAGGAATTCGGGAGTTCTCTCGATTCGGTCAAAAATATCCTCGTGGTTTCAGCGCATTGGAAGACGAGAGGAACTTATGTCTGCACGGCGGATCCTCCGGAACAGATCTACGACTTTTACGGATTTCCGGACGCGCTTTATAAAATCGAATATAAACCGGCCGGGGACGAACGTCTCGCCGAACGGGTCCGAGAAACGATCCGGAGTGTTCCCGTACAAACGACGAAAGAATGGGGGATCGACCACGGAAGCTGGGGCGTTTTGTATTTTTTATTCCGAAACGCGAATTTGCCCGTGGTTCAATTGAGCGTCGACGCCAACCTGAATCCGAAACAACAATATCGGATCGGAGAGGAATTGAGACCCCTTCGCGACGAAGGTACTCTTATCGTGGGAAGCGGAAACATAGTCCACAATCTCGGTAAGGCGGACTTTCACAACATGAACGCGATTCCCTCCGATTGGGCGATCGAGTTCGACGAGTTCGTCCGTCAATCGCTCGAATCGAGGAACGACGAGGCGATTTTGGAATTCCACAAAAAAGGGGACATCGCCCGTTTATCCGCTCCGACCACCGAACATCTGGAACCCATCTTCTACGCGTTAGGCGCCATGAGACCGGAGGAAAGGATCCGTTTTATCCATCATAGTTTTCAGAATCGGTCCGTGTCCATGAGGTCGTTCACTTCCGTTTAAATCGATTTTTTTAATACGAAGTAGTCGCGGTGCGGCGGGTATTTTACGTTTTTTTAATGGACTATAGGGACGTCATTCCTCGTCTCCGGAAAGAACCCACTCCTTGTTGAAAAGAGTGTTCTCTACCTTCGTCAAATCCCGATCCGGATCGATCAGAATCTGGCTTTTTCTCCCGTTGAGGGAAACCATCACGTCCGCGTAAACCGAAACGTCCTGACCGGTCCGTTCCTTTTCGTTTTTTCCGATCCAATGCGCGAATTGTAGAATCATATCCGGTTGATAACTCATCATGATTCTCTGTATCTCGTTCAGGTGCGATTCCGGAAGGATAACGTTCGTCTCCCCGGTTTGTTGATTCACCACTCGGAAAGATGCGATTCCGTTTTTTTGAACGAGCATGATCTGCCAGGCGAAACGGAATCCCTGTTCGGTCCAGAGATGGTTTCCCGGATAAAGAAAGTGCCGAAGAGGAAACAGGATCTGCAACAGGACGTAACCGATCCAGAAATAACGCAGCGAACGGTCGGAAAACAAGGCGCCCGACTTCCGCCGCAGTTCGCCGAATTTTCCGGCGAGATACGCCTCGGATTCCGCCGATTTCCCCTCCAGAAAAGACAAAAAGGATTCTAAAATTCTAATAAATGATTTTCTAAAATGAATGGGAAATCTGGTCCATAAGAAATGCAGAATATTCTCCCGGTCGGGAATCATACTTCGGGACTTCAGGAATCCGAACAGATCCAGGGGCCAGGTAGGGGAAAAGAACAGCGTCGCTCCCAACGCCATCACCCAAGGGAACATTCCGATCGGAAACAGCTTCCAGGTCAGAAAATGGAAGATCAGAACCAGGATATAACCTAAGGCCCTAGTTTTACGGTTCAAGAGCAGAAAAGGTGCCGAAAGGTCGAAAAAAAGCCCCGCGTAACTGAATAGATATCCCGTGATCGGCATGGACAATGTGGGGCCGAATATAGGTAGATCGGAATTCCGCAAAAGCCAGATCCGGACGGGCTGCGCGTTGATCAGCCAATCCGGCCCGAGTTTGCCGATCCCTCCGAAAAAATATACGACTCCGATCTGAAATCGGAGTAGATACAATCCCCAGGCCGGTATCGATTCCGTCTCCTGGATCGATTTGTTTTTGAATATTCTAAAAATATGAAATAGATTGAACGCCCTGTCCGCGGGAATCCATACGAGCAGAAACAAAAGAAGACATATCAGATAGTAGTGGTTCAGATAAACGGCCACTTCCAGGAGATTTACGTAGGAAAAGATCAGGAAATAGCAGAGAACGGAAATCCTATAAAAGATCCCGAGACATATGAAGAGGGAAAAGAAAAGCAGGGAAACGAACATCGGATAAAGGATCCACGCCGGAGCGATTCCGATCCAGGAGAATCCGAAAAATTTGAAGTGGAATTGAGGTTCCAGGAAATACTTATCGATCCATCCGTGGGAAAAATAACGAAACGCTAATATGAATAACAGAAATCCGAGGACGATCCTATAGATTCCCAAAGACCACGCGGGCGCGGTTTTAGATCCCCGGAAGAATAGGTTGGAAATAAGTTTTTCTCGCATAATAGCCGGAGCCGATCGGTTTCCACTCGCCAGAAAAGCGTTTTTCGGAAAGTTCTGCAAGCATTCCGGGGATTTCCGATTGGGATTCGGGCAAAAGGTCTCCGATATGAACGATTTCCTCCCGACCGAAGGAAACCGTTTCTAGATCGAGACGTTCGGCCCCGTCGCGGATGAGGATCTCGCCGCCTCCGTTTTTCGTCTGTGCGGGATGGGAAAAAACGTAAATCTGCCGATTCTGATCCAGGGCGTTGTATGCGGAATCCTTCCCGCGTATCTAAAGGCGCATAACGTATCCGGAATCGTATCCGGTCTCGCCAAAGGAATCGACGCCTGTGCGATGAGACGCGCCCTGGAACGGGGAATGAAGGTGATCGGGGTGATGGGAACCGGACCCGAAAACGAATATCCGTGGGAAAACGGGGATCTTTATCGCGATATGAAACGTTCCGAAAATACGTTGATACTTACGGAATATCCTCCCGGACACAAAGCCCTCAAGTATTCCTTTCCGAAACGCAACCGGATCATCACGGGACTTTGCGAATCCGTTTTCATACTGGAGGCTCCCGAAAAATCCGGAGCCATATCTTCCGCATACAACGCCCTGGATCAGAATCGGCAGATTTACGTTTTTTCCCATCCCGCACAGACGAAAAACGGAGG
>NZ_NPEF01000093.1 GCF_002811955.1 Leptospira ellisii | reverse complement strand
CATACGATCGGCACTTCGATTCCACTGGCGAGCGTGGCTTTGGGGGCTTGCGTCATCGAGAAACACTTTACGACGAAAGTCCTAACCCGCGAGGGGCGAATTTCAACGCCTCCGACCACGCTGACCGAAAGACTCTGAAACCTGCTTTCCCGTAATTTTCTGCGAACGATCGATACACTCGCCCAGGCACAAAGCCCGAACAATACGACCAATAGGATTCCTAGATTTCGATTTTGCGGAAGGGTGAAGATCCCCAGAATAAGAAAGATCAAACTGATTCCCGCCCAGAGCCAATCGGTCCAAGACGGTTTGAGGTTTTTATAGGTCGAATTCGATGATTTCATACGCTCCAAAAAGCGAAACGATTCCTTCCTCTTCGATGCGGTTGAATCTCCGTAAACGGCCGACCGATCCTAGAAACTCGGTTCCGAAATCGGCAAATCGTTTCGTATCCATTACTCCCCGTGCCCCGGAACTCGGCCACGCGGTGATTCCGCGAAAAACTCCCCTTTTTCCCCGACACAAGGATCTCATGGCGCAGGGAGTTCCCGCGCTCGCAGCGAGTGTGAGTTCCCACGTCGTTTTCAAGTCAAATCGATTCATCCGAGGGAGTTCCCGCAAAACTCCAATTCCGATGTGGCTTCCGCGAACCTAAAGTCCCTCAAAGTGCAAGAGTTCCCACGTGGAAACAACAAAGGACCCAAACTCTCTCCGATCCGTTCCCAATCCCCAATTAGCACTCATAAAAAAAGACTGCTAAAAATTTAAAATTTTTCTTGAACTTTTAAAACAATTTAGCACTCTAATAATCAGATTGCCAAGAGAGGAAATCCAGATGATTCACGAATTCAGAATGATAGAAGACCTGCATAAGTTACAAAACCAGCTATCCAGCCTTTGGGATCCGTTCGTCGCGTCCGGAGGAAACGCATATCCCGCGTTAAACGTCCACAAAGGAACGGATGAAATCAGCATTACGGCTTTGGTTCCCGGAATTCAACCGGAATCCCTGGACATCACCGTGAGCGGAAATCAACTTCGGCTGAGCGGAGAAATCGCATCGGAGCTTTCCCGTGAAAAAGGCCCCGTTCGGGTGGAACGATTCCACGGAAAATTCCAAAGATCGCTGGAACTGCCCGCGGAAGTGGATCCGGAAAAAACCACGGCGGAATTCAAAAACGGAATTCTAACCCTGATCCTTCCGATCCGCGAAAGCGTAAAACCCCGGAAGATCCAGATTCAGACGAAGTAACGAACACAACATATTAGGAGAATTGAATATGACAAACGCAGTTTTAAACAGGGAAACCGAAACAGTAGAACGGCAAAACGCGACCGAAGCCCAAAAGGAAAAAACGAGAATCCTCACTCCGAGGGTGGACGTTTATTCGGACGAAGAACAGATTCACCTTTTCGCGGATCTTCCCGGCGTGGAGGAAAAGGACGTCCAGGTGCAGATCGAAAAGGATCAGTTGACCGTATCCGGAAAAACCGCGGAACAAACCCGTTCCGGAGAACTCCGTTATTCGGAATTCAGAACCGGAGAATACAAACGCACCTTTACGCTCGCGGAATCGATCGAAGAGGACCGCATCACCGCCGTTTATAAAAACGGGGTTCTGCATCTCACTCTTCCGAAACGGAAACCTTTGACGAAAAAAATCGAGGTCCGTTCCTAAGAACGTTTTCCTCCGCCGAAGCCGGGCCTTTTCCCAAAGGTCCGTCGGCGGAACCCTTCTCCGCGCACAGAGAACGTTATACTTACCTGAAGTCTAAAACCCACATTCGGCCCCGGAATCCCCGGGGCTTTCTTTTCGGAATCGGACCGCTACCGCTCATTCAACCCGCCGACACATTACATCGATTCCCCGTCGGAAAAACCGGAACCGCATCCTTTCTTCCGCTTCCGCGGCCGCTTCGATTTCCGATTGTCAGAAGATCCGGACTCTTGCGAAGTTTCCCTTATGAAAACCTTCCTTCTGCTTCTCTGCTCCAATCTGTTTATGACGTTCGCTTGGTACGGACATCTTAAATTTTTCCGCGGTTGGAGTCTTCCCCTTACGATTCTTTTGAGCTGGGGAATCGCGTTGTTCGAATACGTATTGATGGTTCCCGCCAATCGGATCGGTTACGAAGAGGAAGGCTACAGCGCGTTTCAACTCAAGATTCTGCAGGAAGTGATCACCATTTCGGTTTTTATCGTTTTCGCATCCCTGGTTCTCAGGGAAAAAATCAAGTGGAATCACGCGGTGAGTTTTATTTTGATTTTGGGAGCGGTCGCGTTTGCGTTCTACGATAAGACGCCGGCAAAATAATGAAAATCGACAATCAGCCGAAAATCCTTCGGAACGATCCTTCCGGAAACGCAAACGATACGGACGAATTTTCGTTTCACCCGCGTCGGACCGGATTTATAAAAAACGGCGAATCGCGTCGGCGAGTGTTTTACCGTCCGTTCCTCCTGGATACGTGGCGACGATCCTGTTTTGATCGTCCATAACGTAAAGAAAAACGGTGTGATCCACGGTGTATCCGCCTTCGATTTGCGGATTACTCACCTTTTTGGAGACGGCTCCGAAGGCGGCTTGAAGACGATCCAACTTCGCCTTTTCCCCCGTCAACGCGATCAGACGTTCGCCCGGAAACTGTTTTACGTATTTTGCAAGTAGTTCAGGGGAATCCCGTTCCGGGTCCACGCTGATAAAAACGGGAGTCAACGCGTTTCCCTTCTCCCCTAAAATCCGCACCGCGGAGGACATATCGAGCAGGGCCCGGGGACACATGTCAGGACAATGGGAAAATCCGAAATAAACCAATTTGAGTTTTCCCGGAATTTTCGATAGAAACACGTTTTTGTTTTCGGTATTTTTCAGATACGACGAAGACCATTCGTTTACGAAAACCGGCTCCTGAACCTCGGCGGACCGGGATTTGAATTCTCTCCAACCGAAAAAACCGATCCCTAAGCCCAGGATCAAGATCGATACAACCAGGATTTTTTCCTTCAAAAGATTCCCCCAAAGATTGATAGCGGCTTACGACAGTTACAGCGACTTACAAACGTTAGACGACCACTTGCGCTCAGACGGCGACGATCCAACCCATGGCCCCGTTCTCCGCCATTTTGGTTTGATGCGGATGAAACATATATCTTCCCCGTTTCGGAAGAGTGAATTCGATCACCACCCGTTCCGTTTGTCCGAGCGTGACCACGTCCGTATGATCGTCCGGAGTCAACCTCGTTCCGGTCCGGAAGACGTCGAAGGTTTGAGCGTGTAAATGAAACGAGGCGACCGGTTCGTATTCGCACATATTGGCGATGTAGAGACGAACCTTTTGCCCCACGGGAACCTTGATCGGATATCGATCGTAAAACCCGGCCATTCCGTTCCAGGAATAAATATCGTTTCTACCCTTGTCGTCCAGATCCCACCCGGAAAGGATGAGCATGAATTCGTGCGCGGGAGGACGTCCTCCCGGAGGATCCACGATCAATCCTCCGTACAAACCCTTGGCCATATGACTCGCCAAAGGAGGAACGTGGCAATGATACGGATGAAACCCGATCGGACCCGCCGTTAGTTTATACGTTTTTTCTCCGCCGGTTACGATCGGCTCCCAGCCGTCTTCGTTGGGATCGTGACTTCCGTGAAAGTGGATCGAATGCGGATGTTCGGAATCGTTCCTCAGTGTGATTTCCATTTTTTGTCCCAGTCCGGCGCGGATCACCGGCCCCGGAACCATACCGTTGAACGTCCAAGCCTTGACCACGGTGTTGTGCGCCACCGTGAGGGGCATTTCGACGATACTCAAATGTCGTTTTAGAACCGGCCCGGAAGACAGTGCCTCCGTTTCCGCAAGACGTTTTAAATCCATTCTCGCAAGATACTCCGGATCGGTTTGGAAGGGAGGATGCACCATACTTCCGTACGAATTGTTGCCCGGGTTTCCGGGAATCGTGGACTCCTTATTGACCCCTACGATTCCGGGACGGACTTTACAAAGAAATCCTCCGCCCCCTTCCTGATCGCCGATCGAACTGATTCCGGCGCCGGCGACGAGCCCGGCCCCTCCCAGTCCGATCCATTTGAGAAATTGTTTTCGATTCAACGACGTTTAGAATTTAGCGACCGAAGTAATCAGTATGATCAGCGCTAAAAACCCCACTCCCCCGTAAACGAGGGTGCTTTTCAACCAAGCCGGAAGTTTGGATCCGCCCGCCACCAGATACGCACTCGCCCCCAAAATGGGAACAAGAAGAATCGCTCCGGTCCAGATCGATCCGATCTTGGAATCCACGTCCTCCCGTTTTACGAGATCCACGAGCGCCAAAGGCGCGAGTAAAGTGTAGAGTATGAACGGAAAGTAATATCCGTAGAAGTTGAATAATAAAGCGAAGAATCCGGGTCCGCCGATTACGTTTTGTTCCATTGTGTTTCTCCTTAAGTAATTCTGAATATTCTAAATCGATCAACTGATCGTTTTGGTTCCCACTCCGTTCATGAGCGAAATACCGGTATACGCCAAAAGAAGGAAGAACGCGAGGATTCCCCCCCACACCAGGGTCCGTTTGAACCAGGAAGGATATTTGTTTCCTCCGCTTAAGAGATAAACGGCCGAACTGAGGATCGGAATGAGCGTAATCGCCGCGATCCAACCGAGTTTGCCGTTTTGATCCAGATCCGTCCGATCCTTAAGGTCGAACAGGGACATCGCGGTCCAGCAGATATAAATCGCGAACGGAAGCAGAAATCCCAACCAATGATAGAAGAACGGAAACAGACTGACCGGGTTTACGAGCGTGATCGCCCCCGTGGTAGGCGCCGGCTTCCTAGGAACGTTCTTCAAAACCTCTTCGGCTTCCTTGGGGAGTCGGATTTTTTTCAGATCCAGATTAAAATCCTCGAAAGCGGTTAACGCGGGTTTTACGGGAGCCGCGCTTCCGAGAGGCATGTTCTCTTTCGGACCGGGAATCGGTTGTTCCTTATAATTGCCGGAAGGGAATCTTCCGCCGGAAGCCTGCACCATCAACCCGAGGGCTCCGAACATCATGGAAAGATCCCCGCCCATGGGAAGACGCAGAAAGGAACCGCAACCGTTCCATTTTTCGAGGAAGGCGGGAAGTTCGGTTCTATATTCGTTTCCGGAGAAACAGTTTCCGGTGCTCATCGGACCTACGAGCGCGATATCGGCCCTTCCCGAGTTGTAGACCACGTTGTCCCGCACCGTATTGTTATGCGAAATCCAGAACTTCTCGTCGAGATTCGGAAGGATCACGATCCCGTTGTTCTGATGATCGACGACCACGTTTCTTTCGATGACGTTCGAAAGACCGCCCGCTATCAAAATTCCGTTTCCGAAGGAAGGATATTCCAACGCGGCGATGGGCGCCTTCGGGTTATTGTTGTTATAGACCAGATTTCCTACGATCGTAGTTTCCCGTTCCGGAGGAAGAAGTTCCCGATCCAGTGTATTGGGCGCCAGACCGACGATATTATTCTTCCAGACCGAACCGATCAGATACAATTCCCCGCCGGAATTCGTTCCGGAATAGCCGAGCGCGTTGTGTTCGGAAACCACGTCGTAAAGGATCGCCTTACAGGGATAACACTGACCTATATAAATTCCCGAATCGGGGGAACCCGAAGCGTAGGAATGTTCGATCACTCCGTTCATGGAATCGAACGCGTAGATGCCGTAGTCTCCGTTGTTATGCGCCGTAAGATACGAACCTCTGTATCCTTTGACGCCGGTCCAATAAAAGCCGTTCAACGTCGCGTTTCTTGCGGTCATGTTTTCGATCACGACTCCGTCTGCCGCGACGACCATGATTCCGTTTCCTCTTTGAAACTGACCGTCGATGACGACCTTGTTACGGTCCACGCCGCGGATCGTAATGGAAGGAGTGGTTACGGTCACTTCCTCCAGATAAACCCCTTCGGAGATCAAAACCAGATCACCCGGAGCCGCCGCGTCCACCGCGTTTTGGATCGTAGGATATTGGGAAGGAACCTTGCGTGTGGTCCCCGAAAATTGCGCTACGTTCTTCCAGGATTTACCCGCTTTGGCGGCGGGATTGTAGGGAACGTCGCCGACGACCACGTCTCCGACCATTCCGCTTTTGCCGTCCGGCGTGGCGTGGAAGGAACAGAAATACGGAAACACCCCTTCTTTCGGAAACGTAACCTTGGTTTTGCTTCCGCGGGGCATAACGATATTGCCGAAGGTTTTTTCGGTGGACCAATCCTTTGCAACGGCGATCGCGTTGTGCGGATTGTTCCCCGAGTTGACGAACTCGACGACGCCGCCCACGGGAATCTTCTGCATAGGAGGGGAGAAGGAATTATCGATCATCAATACGTGAGCGAAACCTTCGATTTCATTTTTGTTACCAGAACAGGCCGAAATGAGGATCCCGAAGCCGATTCCTAAAAGAAGAAATGCGCCCCAAGAAATAACGTTTCTGAATTCAAAACCTGGTTTTTTCATTTTTGATTGAACCCCCGGGTTTTCCGGATTTTTTTTTGTATACTGAATCTGAATCGAATGAGAAATGGGATGCTCATTTGTTTTCGAAATCGGGATGCTTGCAAAGCAGAAAATGAAATCTTCCCGATCTATAAAATGGCTCTTTTCTCTCTGTCCAGAATAATGAGCATTTGCTCACATATTTTAAAAAAACTCAAGACAAAAAATCTATGAGAGAGAATTTTCCAGAATCAAATTCGAACGGTCGTTATCCGCGTACGAAAAAATACGACCGTTTCGGGAAAGGTTCGGAGCTATGAGTTTCGCATCCACTATACAGGAATTATTCAAAGTCCAATCTCCTCAATCCACACATCCGAACGCGTGGAAGAGGAATATCATCCAAATTTTATTGGTCATCGCCTCTTGTTTCGGATTCGTAGTATACGTTCCCAGCGTATATCTCGCCTGGGTGCACGGACTCGGAGAAGTGGTCATCATCGATACACTGGCCCTACTTCTCATTTGGTTTCTTCTATTATTACCCAACCGCTTTTACAAATCGAAATCGTATTTTCTTTTGGCCTTGGTTTCCATTTTGGGAGCGCTGCTTTATACGAAGATAGGATTGGGAGGCGCGGGAATTCTCTGGTTTTTTTTGATTCCCGTTTTCTGCGGAATTTTTCTCAATCCCACTCTGGCGTTTTGGGGATGGATCGTTTCTAGTTCCTGCGTATTCGGGGGTGCCTTACTCGTTCATTACAGAATCTGGAAGGGAACCGAAAGCGTATTGCAGATATTGGTGGTCGGAATCAACTTTTCCTTTCTCTGCGGACTTTTGACCTTCGCCGTGATTTCGATTCTCCGCGGTTTCGCACAGGGAATCCGAAAACAGAAACAGCTTCTTCAGCTACAGAGAAAAACGAACGATCGACTGCAAAAGGAGATTTCCATCCGCAAGGAGACGGAGATCAAACTTACCGAAACGTTAAACGACAAGGAAACCTTATTCCGCGAAATCCAACATCGCGTAAAAAACAACACGCAACTCATACTTTCGATGATGGCCTTGGAACAGGAGAAGACCAGATCCGAACCGGCGAAAAAGGCGATCGCTTCCGCGATGAACCGGATCCATTCCATGGCGATGGTTCAGGATTATCTTTTTCTCAAAAATTCATACAAGGTGATCCATGCGAAGGATTATCTCGATTCGCTGATCAGACATCTGTTTCTTTCCTACGGACCGAGCGACGGTAGAATTCAGTTCGATTGTAATTTGGAGGAGATTCATCTCCCGATGGAAAAAGCGATTCCCTGCGGTTTGATCGTAAACGAATTACTTTCCAATTCCTTCAAACACGCGTTTCCGGAAAAACGAAAAGGAACGATTTCCGTTCAATTCAGAAAATCCGAATCCGGATTTCTGATCCTTCAGGTGGCGGATGACGGAGTCGGAAGGGAAACGTCGAATGAGGAAAAAAATTCGGAGGGGGAAAACTCTTCCTTGGGTATGAGTTTGATCGACGCACTTTGTCAACAATTGCGGGGAGAGATGGAAGTGGAAACACGGAACGGTTTTTCCGTGCGGATCCGTTTTTTTCCGTAAATGGAAAAATCGGAAATGTGGGAACTCATACGGAACAGCGTGCCTCTCGAACGGGAGATCCTTCGTAATCCAAACAAGTGCGGGAACTCATACGATTTCATTCCGGAAACGACTCAAAACAAAGGGTTCTCTCTTTTAAAAACGAATGAAACTGTTTGTGAGAGGCGCACTCCTCTTCCGTACTTACGAAATAGTCGAATCCGCCGCCCGTCATTTTGATCCGACAACAACCGGAAACCGGAGAAGGTTTGGAGCTTGCGGAAGAATTTTTTTCCGGATCCTTTTTATATGCTTCCTTGGCGAACGAAGCGTATGTAACGCAACCGATGCATAGAACTCCGAACAAAGTCGTTTTTATATAAGTCGCTTTTTTCTTCATCACGAATCCCCGTTACAATTTCGTCCGCCGTTTTCGATTTTTCGATCCTTCGGTTTTACGATTCTATCCCTAAAACGAAAGCGGTTTCGGCGCAAGCGGTTTTCTTTCGTTTCCCGGAAAGCCGACGAATTTCGGGCGAATCGGGCCCGCTCCCGGTATATCCGCGATCCACGTTCCTTCGATTTTTTTGAATTCTTTCCCCGAAAAGATTTTGGAAATAAATTGCAATTCTGGATTTTCCGCCGATTCTGATCCGCGAATTCAAACATAAAAATGAAACAGGCACGTAATTCCAATGATACATTTAAGACATCCCTTACGAAACATACTACTTTTGTTTTCGATCCTACTGATAACCCCTCGGCTCTTCGGAGAAACCGTCCTTTTAAAATCGGGAGAAAGGGCCTACGGCACGGTCATCGATCAGGACCCGGAATCGGTGACGATCATCCGCGAAGGCAAACGGGAACGTTTGGCAAAAAACAAGATTCTCAAAATCGTTTTCAAAGAGATCAAGGACGAACAGGAGATCGCCAAGATCGTGGAAAACGAACGGAAAAAACTCAACAAGGAAGGCAAACGGAACGAACGGGAAGAACAGGCGGATATGATCTACCTAGAGCAGATGATCAAGGAGAACAGCTATAAGATCGTTCAAAAACGTCTCGCTCTGTTGGAAAAATACTTGGAAGAACGGGACGGAGATTGGGAACGTTACATCTCCGCAAAGCGAAATCCTTGGGAACCCGTTTGGAAATCCGCGCTTCTTCCCGGCTGGGGTCAAAGTACGATGCGTCAGGGAGAATGGAGTTCCACCTATTCGACTCTTTTTTTCGCGTCCCTTGTCGCCTATTTCGCGTTAGACGCCGCCGAAAAAGACCGTGCGGACGCTTATAACAAAAAGATCTTCAAGACCTTTGAACAAAAATTCACGCTCGGTTTTTTACCGTCCGGTTTCGTGCCCGCCTCCACTTTGGAGCAATACGATCAGATACAAACGATCAAAACCTTGGATTCCTTAAGTTCCATCCGTTCGGATGAAGCACAATACAAGAACGCGAAACACGCCGCATTGGGAGTGGCCGCGGGAATTTACGTCATCCAATTGGTGCATTCGTATTTTTCGGGAAAGGCCTGGGCCGCACACAACGTGATCGAAACCCCCGCGGGAGAATCCGTACGCGAAGGTTTCGGAATCCGAGGCAATCCTTTGGTTTCCAAGGAAATCGCCGGAGGAATCAAAAGTATCGACGTCGGAGGACAGATTCTCTACTCCGTATTCTTTTAAGACGGAACTACGTTCAAACCGGAAGTTTCAACCCTTTGGATTCCACCCATTGTCTGTTGAAAATCCTGGATTGATATCTGGCTCCGGAATCGCAAAGAACGGTTACGATCGTATGACCCGGTCCCAGTTCTTTGGCTAATTTTACGGCGGCTCCCACGTTGATTCCCGTGGAGCCTCCCAAAAACAATCCTTCTTTGTGCAATAATTGATAAACGACTTGAAGACATTCCTCGTCGGTCACTCGAATCGCGTCGTCCATGGGGGCGTCTTTCATGTTTTCGGTGATCCTTCCGTTTCCGATTCCCTCCGTGAAGGAACTTCCTTCCGCAAGCACTTCTCCCTTTTTGACGAAGTTATAAATTCCGGAACCGTACGGATCGGCGACCACGGTTTTGATCTCGGAATTTTTTTCCTTTAAAAACAGCGAAACTCCCGCATAGGTTCCTCCGGTTCCGAGAGAAGTGATCCAAGCGTCGATCTTTCCTTCGGTTTGTTCCCAAATTTCGGGGCCTGTGGATCGGAAGTGAGCTTCGCGATTGGCGAGATTGTCGAACTGATTGGCCCAGACGGCGTTTTCGGATTCTTCCGCGATTCGACCGGACACCTTTACGTAGTTATTCGGATCCTTATACGGAACTGCGGGAACGGTCCGAACCTCCGCGCCCAACGTACGCAACAGATCGATCTTTTCCTGGGATTGTGTATCGGGTATGATGATGAGGGTCTTATAACCTTTGGAATTGCATATATGCGTCAGCCCGATTCCGGTGTTTCCGGCGGTTCCTTCGACCACGGTACCCCCGGATTTCAAAAGCCCCTTTCGTTCAGCGTCCTCAACGATATACAAGGCCGCGCGATCCTTTACGGAACCGCCGGGATTGAGAAACTCCGCCTTACCGTAAATCCTGCAGCCCGTCGCTTCGCTGAAGCTGCGAAGCAGAATGAGCGGGGTGTTTCCCACCGCGTCCGAAAAATCTTTTTTAACGTTCATAGCGCCTTCTTCGTGTATGTTAGAATGCTCTAATCTCGAAATCGACCCGACTGCGAAAAACGAATCGTTTCGTTCTGCGAAACGTTTTCGCCCGTTCCTCCTCGGACCGTCGCATGTCCGAAAGAGGATTCTATTTATGTAATATTTAAAAAATGCGATCGACCCGGTTTTTTAGGGGATTTTTTCCCGATCACCGAACGGTCCAAAACGGACGCATCCGAAAACTAAAAACCGGCTCGTGGAGTTTCCGCCGCGCCCGAATTCCGAACGGTCGTCGAGCGCGATCGAAACGTCCGAATTACGCGATCGTAACGTCCTTGGAAAGATAAACGTCCTGGATCGCGTTCAAAAGTCCCACTCCGTCTTTCATCGGTTTTTGGAACGCCTTTCTTCCGGAGATCAATCCCATACCGCCGGCTCTTTTATTCACGACCGCGGCTTTTACCGCGTCTCCGAGGTCGTTCTCTCCGGAGGCTCCTCCGGAATTGATGAGTCCGATCTTACCCATATAACAATTCGCCACTTGATAACGAGCCATGTCGATCGGGTTATCGGCGGACAACTGGGTATACATTCTGTCGTCTTTTTTACCGAACTTCAAATCCTTGAAACCGCCCGCGAACACTTCCGGAAGTTTCTGTTTTACGATGTCCGCCTGGATGGTGGCTCCTAAATGGTTCGCTTGTCCGGTAAGGTCCGTAGCGAGATGATAATCGATCTTATCCGGTTTGAATCCGTCGTTTCTCAGGTAAGCCCAGAGAATGGTGACGAGTCCGAGTTCGTGCGCTCTGTGGAAGGCTTCGGAAATTTCCTGAATCTGACGGGAGGATTCGTCGGAACCGAAATAAATCGTAGCTCCTACCGCGACCGCTCCCATGTCGAAAGCCTGTTCCACGTTCGCAAAAAGGATCTGGTCGAACTTGTTCGGATAGGAAAGAAGTTCGTTGTGGTTGATCTTTACGATAAAAGGAATCTTATGCGCGTATTTTCTGGAAACCAAACCCAGAACTCCCAAAGTGGAAGCGACCGCGTTGCAACCGCCTTCGATGGCGAGTTTTACGATGTTTTCCGGATCGAAATACGCCGGGTTTTTTGCGAACGAAGCGCCCGCACTGTGTTCGATTCCTTGGTCCACGGGGAGAATGGAAGTATAACCGGTTCCAGCGAGTCTTCCGGTGTTCAGAATCCACTGATAGTTTCTGAGAACGGAGTTGTTTCGATCGCTTTTGGAAAGAATATCGTCTACGTAATTGGTTCCCGGAAGACTCAAAGATTCCTTGGGAATCGTTTTACAAGTATGGTTTAAAAGAGAATCCGCTTCTGCGCCCAGTGCGGCTTTGATTTTATCGATCATTCCTTAGTTCCTTGCTCGATTTGAATGTTGAATACAGGTTTTTTCACTCCACCTGGATTTTCCATCGCTTTTCGGAGGCAAAAATCGCCCGAAATCGACCACAAAAGAGGAAAGATTTTGAATCCGCGGATTCTTTCGTAATACAAACTGTGCGGGAACTCTCACAAATCCCACGTGGCACGACCCCGATTCTTTCGTAATACAAACCGTGTGGGAACTCTCACAAATCCCACGTGGCACAACGAACAAAGGTCACCGTCGACTTCGGCAAAACTCGAAAAAGCGCTTCCTCTTAAACAGGAATTTTAACGATAAAATCCCAACCGGCTTCCGATTTTTTGAGAAGAAGTTGTCCCCGGTTGGACTGCAAAATCCCGTAACAAACCGAAAGTCCCATTCCGATCCGAGCGTCGTTGGAGCGGAAATTTTCGAACGGCTCGAATCTGCTTTCTTCACTCAAATTCAGATCCAATTTACCGGAAACGAGAAGTTTCAGAAACGGACTTTCCCCGGATTCCAAATCGGCCCGCAAATGAATACGGGCGTTTTTTTGATTTTCGGAATAATAATACAAAATGTTGTAAAGCACTTCCCGCACCTGATTGGGACGGAGTTTTACGTTTAGATTTTCGGCAATGGAAGTATCGAGAAGAATTTCCTTCGACTTCAACATCTGCGAAATCATCCCCTCCACGGAATCCACGAGTTGTTTGACGTTGGTGTCGATCGGTTGTTCCGGATCCTGTCTGGAAAACAAAACCAGATTGCGGATGATCGAAGCGATCCTTTCCCCTTGTTCGATCACGAGACGCGCGTAATTTTTGGTGTCGGCGTCGCCGCCGGTATGGTTGCGGATGATATGACCGTAGTTGATGATTCCCATCAAAGGGTTGTTGATTTCGTGCGCGAGACCGGCGGCCAGTTTTTGGATGGAATCCAATCTCCTTTCGGACTGAATCACCCGTTCCATTTCGGAGATTTCCTTTTCGGAAACCGAAATCGAGGAAAGTTCGGAAAGCGTGAGAATGGAACCGGCGACGCTTCCCCTTTCGTCCCGGATCGGAGAAACGCGGAACGCAACCTGAATCCGCGTCCCGTCTTTGCGTGTCAAAAGGGAAGGAATGTATTTGAGATGATGAAGTTTGGCGGAGATCGCCTCGGAATTTAAATTCTCCCCTTCGTCCGTGGAAAGGATCAAAACCTTTTCGCCGGAAGTTCCCTGGACTTCGGAAAGCGACCAACCCGTCAACGACTCGGCGGTTCGATTCATAAACAGGATTTTCCCTTCCCGGTCCAAGGAGATCGTCCCCTCTCCTATGTTTTGGATCACGTCCCGGAATTCCTTGCCCTCCTCTCTCGCTTTGCCGAATCTTCTTTGTTGTTTGAGGGCGATTTCGATGGAATTCTTAAGCGCCTGCGGTTGAAAGGGTTTGGAGATATAACCGAACATCGAGGCCTTGTCCACCGCCCGGTTGAAGGTTTCCTCGTCGGCAAAAGCGGTCATAAAAATGACGGGAACGTCCATTCTCTTTTGAATCCGTTCCGCGGCTTGAATTCCGTCCAATTCGCCTTCGATCCGGATATCCATCAGAATCAAATCGGGTTTATGACGTTCGGCCTGTTCCAGAGCCTCGTCGGCGGTCCGTGCGGTTCCCGCGATTCGATAACCCAATTTCTGCAAGGAAACCTGAAGATTAAACGCGATCAGCCATTCGTCGTCTACGATGAGGATCGAAGGGCTCGGTTGATTTTCAGGGAGTTCCATTCTGATTCGGATTACCTTGGCGAAAAAAATGTAAAAGTATACGGGAATTGAAAACCATTTTTCAATAACGATGGATAGAATTTGGATCGGAATCGCCCTTCGATCCAAAAGTTCTTGTTTGGACCCGAGAAAAATCCTTGAATCCGGAGCCGAAAACGTCTAGCATATAAGGAATTTCCCTTAGGGAATAAGACGACCGAAAACGAACGGAACAAAATCGTGGATTCCTTAAGGAATCGGAAAACGATTCTCCGAAACAAAAAGATCGAATACGGAGATGGTATGTACGTAAAGCAGATCCTCGCTAAAAAGGATAGAAAACTTCTTTCGGTGGAACCCGAGATTTCGGTGATGGAAGCGGTCAAGTTTATGACCAAATACGATATCGGTTCGGTGATCATTTTGGCGGAAGGGAAACTCAAAGGGATTTTTACCGAACGAGACGTGCTCCATCTTTCCGCGGAATTGGGATTGGACTTCTTTAAAAAAACCGTTTCGGAGGTAATGTCCACTTCTC
>NZ_NPEF01000092.1:9817-14501 GCF_002811955.1 Leptospira ellisii | reverse complement strand
GATTCGAGCGCGCCGGGATAATACTTCGTGGATTTCAAATATTCGAAACTCATGGAATCCGCCTCCGCTTCCGCCGAACGACTGTTAGCTAAGGTTAGGATTTCCCCTCCTACACGAGAACCCAGATTGACGAGATTGGCCGCGTCGGAACCCAAAAAGATCGTGAGGGCTATGTAAATCGTAAAATAAATCCCCAACGAACTGATGATCTGTTTTACGGAATGTCTTTTTTCCGCGTGCGCAATTTCATGCGCGAGAATGGCGGCTAACGTGGCTTCGTCCTGAACGAGTTTGAGAAGCCCGGTATAAACGAAGATATATCCGCCCGGAGTGCAGACCGCGTTGATCGTATCATCGTCGTCCAAAATCGAAATTTTATACGGAAATTCCTTTTTGTACTGGATCCGGTCCGATTTTAGGATCCGATCCGCTACGGATTTTACGTATTTTTCCAGGGCCGGATCCTTCAGGATATGCATCCCTTCTTTTCCGTCCTTCGCATTCTCCAAAAACGACTTACCGATCTGCAGATCCAGTTCGACGGGAACGACTGCGTCCACCACCGCTCCGCAACTCAAAGAAACGAAGGCGATCCAACTTACGATCAAAATACGAACGGAATTTTTCATAGCGGCATTCTCTCCGTAGGCGATTCCGAATTCAACGCTGAATTTCGGATTCTTACGTAAAATAGAATTCGAACGACGCCGCGATCGAATCCTCGTTCGAACCCGCGGATTTCCGGCGTCGCCCGTCGAATCGGGAGACGTTATTCGGAACTAAGAATCGTTTAGTACCCGCCGTACGCGCGTATATTGATGACCCCGGAGCGGAATAAAAGATATTGACCTTTGATTCCGGTCAAAACGTCCTCGATCACCGGATTTTTTTCGGGAGCCAGAGACTGGATCTTTTGCGGATATGCTTCGACCGGATAACGGATCGTAGTCGGAGAATCCTGAGAGGAAACCTTATAATCGAGATCCAAGTCCAAGGTTTCGATCTTCCGCAGAAATTCCTTTTTCTTCTCCGAGAGATCGATCGGTTCCGGATCTCCGGCCACCATCTTTTGCCAAGTCGTACGGTCCGATAAAACCTTGGACAATTCCTTTTCCACGATTCCGGCGTCGCGTCGCGAAGTCACTTCCACCAGCGGAATTCCCTGGACCGCACCCTGATCCACCCACCGGTTGGAGACCGGGTTCTCCTTCGTAATTCCCACCTTGATCGCGGAACTGTTGGCGAGATATACCGTGTGAGCAATAAAACAATGCGAATCCCCCCAATCCGGTTCCCTGCAAGTCCCTAAATGATAATGACAGGTGTCGGGTCTCAGGATACAGAGGTCGTTTTCGGCGAGGGTCTGAAAACAAGTGAAACAATTCCCCTGGTTGAAACTTTTTTTCGTGATGCGTCCGCAGGAGACGCAGCGGATTTTCCCGGTGAACTCCAGACGCACCGTCTTTCCGATGTAATTTATAATATTATGATTTTCTTGAATTCTAGCTTCCTGCTTTTCGGAGGAATCGGACCGGTATTCCGCCCAAGTCCAGACGTATTTCACGGGGTCGATTCCCTCGTGATCCATCATCCTCAGAAAACCGGAGGCGATCGCCTTCATCGGAAATGAAACTCCCTTCCCGAAAGCGGTCTGAGGATCGGATCCACCCTCACCTCCAAGATCGAATTCAATTTGGATCCGGACCAGTCGAAGATGACCACCTTGTCCCGAAACTCGTAGTGGCTGATCTGACCGTTCGTAAGATAAAAGGCGCGTAACGTGTCCTCTTCTAAAACGACGCGGACCACGTTTTTCCCCGCGATCGTAGTTCCGGAGTACAATTGAATATTCTTATATTCTTTCGGAATCGAATTGGCGGTCAAGGATCGCGAAACCGTCGGCCCGTTCCCGCCGGAAACGTTAGGCGGCGATCCGGGCGCGGGAGAAGCGGGGTTTTGGCTTTGCGCGACGGAGGTCGTATTTTGTGCGGAGGCGGAAACTTCCGGAGGAGCCGCGGAAAACGAATTCGCCGAAACTGAGTCCGTTCCCGCTTGGTAGCGCAACAAACCGCAGAAAAAAGGACCGGGCAATTCGGAAACGGGCGCGATACAATCGGCGTTTTCCCAAATCTGCTCCTGATTGACGGGATACGTTCCGCGCAGGCTCTGCGCCACTTTTGCGAACGTATAATATTTCAATCTTCCGATCAGTTCCCGGAGGGAATATTCCTTCCAACGCGATTCCTCCGCACCCGAAGAGACGGAGCAGAATAGGAGGACCGAAAGCGCGGTCGCGAACCAGATCCGCGACGCGTTGCCTGCTTCGATTTTAGTAGAGATAATATTTTTTGATCTTCTCATTGTATTCTTTTTCGGCGGAATTTAGAATTTCCGAATATTGTTCGTACGTTTTTCCGGAGTCGATCGCGTTCCGAAAGGAGGTCGTACCCCAGAGGAAATCGATGTTATAGGTTCCGTCCGGATACGATCTCCATTTAAAATCCTTATAACTCGTCTTGATCGAAAAGACGAGCTGATACGCCATTTTGAGCGGATCGTATTTGCGATTCACCACCGTTAGACGCAATCCCCTGCATATCTCGTTTTTATAAGGTCCGAATACTGGTTTGAAAAAAACGGTCTGATAATAGTAGTCTCCGTTGGACCGTTTATTCAATTCCTCCGCCAAAGACTCGGGTTCGGTCATCCAAGGCGCTCCGAAATACACGAACGGCGCCGTGGTTCCCCTCCCGACGGAGACGTTCACTCCCTCCAATAAGACCAGACCGAGATAATTGATCGCAGAGTCCACCATCGGAAGATTCGGAGAAGGAGTCGTCCAAGGAATTCCCTCTTTGTCCCAATCGAAGGAACGTTTCGCGTTTTTCGGAGCGATCACCTCGAGACGTATCTTCTGATTTAAGAACTCGGAATTATAATAGGCAGCGGACTCGCCCAATGTCAAGCCGCTGAAAAAGAGGGAAGGGAATTCTCCCGCGAAATTGAGATATTTTTTATCGATCATCTCCCCTCTTCCCTTTAGATACAACGCGGGGTTGACGTGATCCAGCACGATCAATTTCGTTTGTGCAGGTTCGGGAATTCCGTCCATGATCCGTTTCAAAACGGTGAGATAGGTGTAACATCTCATCCCCATATCCTGAACGTCGAATACGATCGCATCGGCTCCTTTGAGGATGGCGGGAAGTTCCGAATTTTTCACTCGATAGATATGATAGATGGGAAGATTAAAAAATTCGTCCACGGTAACGGGTGATTTGCTGAAGTCCTCTTCCAAACCCAAAAACCCGTGCTCCAAACCGATCAGGTGTTTGATCTTTACGTCGTTCTTTTTGAATTCCTTTATGATCCGTTCCGGACTTCTTCCGATCCCCGAGGGATTGGTGATCAGAATCACGTTTTTTCCGGAAAGACCGGGCAATACGCCGGAATAAAATTCTACTTCGGATGGAACAAGTTTGGCGTCCGCGATATGTTTGCGGAAACTCTTTTCGGCGCAAGCGACCGATGGAAGGAAGAGAAAAAAAATGACTAAGAGGAAGAATTTTTTCTTTATTTTTGTGTAGAGCATCCTAAAGTTCCTATTTTGTTTACAAAAATCCCTCAAACCTATTCTTCAAGGAGAAAAACGACAAAATGAATCGTTTCCCTACCACCCGCCTCATCGCGGCATTAGCAGTACTTTCATTCGCAGTGAGTTGCGGCTCCTCATCCGGATCCACTCGCGGGAAGAAAAAAGAATACTACGAAAAAGAAGGTAACAAAGTTACCGTAATCGGCGAAGCTCCCATTTATAACGGAGATAAACAGATCGCCAAACAAAGGGCGTTAAAAGACGCCAAGATCAACGCCGTCCGCAAGGTGATCGGCGAGGAGATCAGCAATAAAAGCAAGGCTTCCGACGGCGAAAGTTTAGGATCCAGCCTTCTTTCCAAAACTGATGCGTTCGTAAAGAGTTACGATATCATCGATGAAACCGAAGGTAAAATCGATACGCAGCCGATGTTGAAACTTACCGTTCGTTGCGAAGTGGAGGAATCGAAAATCTCCACGGCCGTGGACAATCTTCTCGCGGACGTGGGAAATCCTAGAGTCGCGGTTTTGGTTCTCGGCAAAGTGGCGGGAGCTCCCGTATTTCCTGCCAGTCCGAACAACTTCGGAGAAGCGGAGATCATCAAAGCGCTGAAAAAGAACGGAAACAAAATCATCGATCCGGCCCTTACCGCCAAAAAGGTGAATAAAAACCAAGTCGACCCGGAAAAGGTGGAAGGATCTCCTTTGATTAAACTTCTTGCGGACGCATTGCAGGCGGAAGTACTCGTATTGGGAACCGTGGAAACCGAAGACCAACAACCATTGGATTCCGTAAACGGAAAAGCGTTGGAAAGAACCATCTACAACACGGCTGCTACCGGAACTTATAAGGTCGTTCTCCTCTGGGGAGACGGAAAGATCGTGGACAGCGGAAGCGCAGACGGACGCGGAGCGGACATCACTCAAAAAGTTTCGAGAGAAAAAGCGATTACGGAATGGGCCACTTCCGTTTCCAAAAAAGTGAACGCGCAACTCAAAGACGAATGGTTCAATCTGACGGAAAACAACCCGATCGTTCTGAAGTTCACCGGACTGAATGCCGATGAAGCGACTAAGTTCAAGGACGATC
>NZ_NPEF01000092.1:0-4740 GCF_002811955.1 Leptospira ellisii | reverse complement strand
ACAAAATTCGAACTTTTTTTATAAAAAAATTCCTATAGAAAGTTTCGATCGGATCGTTCAAAAGCCTAATACACTTTTTTCGGTTTTTGCCCTCCCTTTTTCAAGAAAATGCAAAACGAACCTCCCTCCCCTACGAAAAAGAAAAGCCCCGGTCTTTTTCAAGACGGGGCCAAAATCATCGCAAAAAAGCAAGGAGAGCGGATCAGTTTTTCTTTTTGATAATGATTCTACCTTTGAAGGATTCGGTGCAACCGCTGCAGGTCAGATTGTCGTTGATCGAATAACGATAGATCAAAGCCGATCTTCTCAACTGACCGGCTACGACGACGTCCGTGCAGTTTTTTTCACCGACGACCTGCTGATCGTTGCAAACGGGAGGAACGGTATCGAACGGAGCGCTGAAGGCTCCGGAGCCGTTCGTGTCGAAGGGACCTCCCGCCTTTGCCAGATCGGCTTCGTAGCTGAGAAAAGCGCCCGAGGAATTGTACAGAGTTTCCACGTCCTGTTTGAGCACCGCTAAATTTTGGCCGTAATCGAATCCATCCACTTCGTCGGCGATCAACCGGATTTCATATTCTCCCGCGGAAGGATAATCGAAGGTAACATAGGCGGAAGTCCCGAAACTATAGGAACTTTTGTATGCGGACGAACAGATATGATATTCTTCCGGAATGGTTTGAACATACGGACTTTTCTGTTCCGCAAAACTAGGATTGGCCCAATAAGCGCTGTCGCTCAGCCCGTACGTATCACAACGAACGCCCGTCAATGAGGACACAGCGAGTAAAGGTAATAAAGAGGAAATCATATCCTCTTCCTTAGGTTTGCAATCGGAAAAAAGAAAGAGAGCAAACGAAAGAAATACAAAACTTTTTTTCATCGAATCAAGAATCTCCGTCGTATTCGTGTATAAAGGCGATACGTTAGTCTTGCTCCGCGGGGAAGCCGCTCCGATGCGCCTTTCTGTTAAAGGTATCTTTTTATAAAAAATCAAAGACATCCGATCCGAAAAAAACGGAGTCCGAAAAAGACGTCTCGAAACGATTTTAGAATCCTCTAAAGAAGTCGTTTTTTTTTTAAAGCGTCGGTTTTTATTTGCATTCGTACGAGGATTCGGGATAGTTCTCGATTTCTAATCTAAGAATCCGATTCGAAAGTCTAATTTCCAGCGCTACTTACTTGGCGAGGAGGTATTCGTTGATCCATTCTCCCAAAACGAAAAAAGATACTCAGGACCTTTTCGAACTCTACAAACAAATGCTTCTCATTCGTAGATTCGAGGAAGGAGCGGCCAAATCCTACAGCACCGGTAAAATCGGCGGATTCTGCCATCTTTATATCGGGCAGGAAGCCGTCGGAGTCGGTTCGATCGCCGCCCTACAATCCCAGGATTATATCGTTTCCACGTATAGGGATCACGGACACGCGCTCGCTCGGGGGTTGGATCCGAACGCGCTTATGGCCGAACTCTTCGGTAAAAAAACGGGAATCTCCAGCGGATACGGAGGCTCTATGCACTTCTTCGATAAGGACAAACACTTTATGGGAGGTCACGGAATCGTGGGAGGTCATATCTCCCTCGCCGCCGGAATCGCATACGCTTCCAAATACAAAAACGAAAATTCGGTGACGATCTGCTTTTTCGGGGAAGGCGCGGCCAACATCGGTTCCTTTCACGAAGGCATGAACCTCGCCGCGATTTGGAAACTTCCCCTGGTCATGATTTGCGAAAACAACCACTACGCGATGGGAACTCCCGAATACCGCGCGTTGTCCGTCAAAGACGTTTCGGTTCGCGCGGGCGCCTACGATATCGCGAGGGATCACATCGAAGGGGACGAGGTACGCAAGGTCCGGGATCACGTAAGCGTCGCGGTGGAACGGGCCCGCAGAGGCGAAGGCCCCACTCTTATGGAAATTTCCACGTATCGTTTCCGCGGCCATTCCATGTCCGATCCCGCGAAATACAGAACCAAGGAAGAATTGGACCGCTACAAACAAAGCGATCCTTTGTTGCGCGCCAAGGACGATCTTCTTCATTCCGAATGGAAGGAAGAAGAATTAGAAAAACTTGATATTGAATTATCCGCCCAAGTCGAGGAAGCGATCGCGTTCGCGGACAAAAGCGAAGAACCTCCGTTGGGTTGGTTGTACAAACACGTTTATGCGGAGGATGTCTGATGGCGATTCTCACGTATAGGGAAGCTCTGAATCGAGCGATGTGCGAGGAAATGGACAAGGATCCGAACATCTTTCTCATGGGAGAAGAAGTCGGTCACTACGACGGAGCCTACAAAGTCTCTCAAGGAATGCTCTCGAAATACGGGGAAAAACGGGTGATCGATACTCCGATTTCCGAAAACGGTTTTGCGGGCGTCGGAATCGGCGCGGCCATGGTCGGCCTACGACCCATCATCGAATTTATGACCTGGAATTTCTCACTCGTGGCGATCGATCAGATCATTAATTCCGCCGCCAAGATGAATTATATGAGCGCGGGTCAATTTCCGATTCCGATCGTGTTTCGAGGTGCGGGCGGCGCTGGCGGAAGATTGGCCGCTCAACATTCCCAGTCGTTCGAAAGTTGGTATGCACATATCCCCGGTTTGAAGGTGATCGCGCCTTATACCCCGGCCGACGCCTGCGGTCTTTTGAAAACCGCGATCCGTGATAACAATCCGACGATCTTTATCGAAAGCGAAGTGTTGTACGGAACCAGAGGAGAAGTTCCCGATCAGGAATATTCGATCCCTTTCGGAAAGGCGGACGTAAAACGGGAAGGTTTTGATATAACGATCGTTAGTTGGTCCAGGGCGTTGTCATACGCGCTTCCCGCGGCGGAAAAACTCGCGCAAGAGGGAATTTCCGCGGAAGTTTTGGATTTGCGTTCGATCCGTCCTTTGGACGAGGAAGCGATCTACGCTTCCATCCGCAAAACCAACCGGGCTCTGATCGTGGAGGAAGGTTGGGAAGTAGCGGGTTTCGGTTCCCAAATCGCGTATTTGATCCAAAAAAACGCGTTCGATCATTTGGACGCGCCCGTGGAACGGATCACACAAGAGGACGTTCCGATGCCCTACGCCGCCAACCTGGAAAAGGCTTCGCTTCCGAGCGAAGAGAAGATCGTCGCCAAGGTCCGCGAAATGCTCGAATAAAAAGAGCGAGGAAGATTCAAAATGGCTAAAATAGCGGAAATGACCCAGCTCAGTCCTACGATGTCCGAAGGAAAGATCGTACGTTGGTTGAAACAAAAAGGAGACGCAGTTTCTCCCGGGGAAATCATCGCGGAAGTGGAAACCGATAAGGCCGTGATGGAGATGGAGGCTTTTGAAACGGGGATTATTCTGGAGATCCTCGCGCCCGAAGGAACACAACTCCCCGTGGGAGCGCCCGTCGCCGTCATCGGCAAATCGGGAGAGGACGTTTCCGCGTTAGTCGAAACAGCAAAGAAATCCGTTCCCGCGAAAAAGGAAGGTTTGCCCTCTTCCGACCGAACGCCGAATGTGTCGTCCGAAACGTCGCAGACTTCCTATTCGCAGAGCGGGACCTCCGCTTCTTCTCCGGCTTCTAACGCAAACGCGGGGAAAAATCCGGCGACGAAAACCGGCAATTCCCTCCCTCAAAATTCGGAAAACGGCTTATCCTCGAACGAAAAACGATCCTCCGAATTCCGGACGTCGTCCGCGTTCGGTTTGGAAGAATCCGAAATCCCTCCCCTTAAATCCGCCCGCGGCGCACGTTCGATCAAGGCCTCCCCTTTGGCGAAAAATCTGGCGATCCAAAAGGGAGTGGATCTGGGGGAAGTGATCGGTTCCGGCCCCGACGGGAGAATCGTCAAACGCGACATACTCGCCTTCGGGGAATCCGGAGGCGACAAACGAGGCTCTTTTGTTAAGCGACAAGACCGGAAATTAGAGATCACCGGAATGAGAAAGACGATCGCTTCCCGGCTCGCGCATTCCACATCCACCGTTCCGCATTTTTATCTCACGATGGAATTGGACGCCGGCCCGATCAGCGAACTTAGAAATTCCTTCAACAAGGACTTGGGACTCGAAGGTCACGAGAAGATCAGCGTGAACGATCTCATTCTCAAGGCTTGCTCGAACACTTTGTTTCTAGTGCCAGAAGTCAATTCCTCCTGGAAAGAGGATCATATTCTCCAACACGGAAGAATCGACGTGGGCGTCGCGGTTTCGATAGAAGGAGGATTGATCACTCCGTATGTCCGCGATGCGGATCAGAAAAGCGTCCTCGCGATCAGCGGCGAAATAAAAGAACTTGCTTCCCGGGCAAGAGACAGAAAACTCAAACCGGGGGAGTACACGGACGGAACGTTTACCGTTTCCAACCTCGGAATGTACGGAATCTCATCCTTTACCGCGGTCATCAACGAACCCGAAGCCGCCATCCTTGCGGTGGGAGCGCTCGTCGAAAAACCGGTTCTAAAAGGCGGAAACATCGTTCCCGGAAAAATTCTGAACGTCACTCTTTCCTGCGATCATAGGGTGATCGACGGAGCGACCGGAGCGAGATTTCTTTCGATATTCCGTGATTTTATAGAATACCCCCTTCGCCTACTTACGGGTTAAGGATTTTTATCAGTGGAAAAAGAATCAGCCTCCGGTGTTCGAAAGGAAAAAATCCGGAAATCGGCCTTGTTGCTCCTTTCTCTCAACAAAGAAGACGCAGCAAAAGTCTTATCGAAGTTAGACGATTCCATGATCGAAGAGATCATTC
>NZ_NPEF01000091.1 GCF_002811955.1 Leptospira ellisii | reverse complement strand
CAAAATCCAGATCGGGAATCGAAAATAATGCACGATCACGGAAAGGCCTCCGACCGTAACGATCTTATCGCAGTTAGACGATTCCATGATCGAAGAGATCATTCTGGAAATGGCTCAGATTCGGAGCGTTTCGAAGAAGGAAAAGGAGGACGTACTTCTCGAATTTAAGAATTCGCTTCGACCGGAGGACGGGGAAATCAAAGGCGGAATGGACGCCGCTCGTGAAATTCTGCAACATTCTCTGGGAAGGGAAAAAGCGGAGAATATCCTAGGCAAACTTTCCCGCAAAGACATCGAGGACGATTTTTCCTTTTTAAGCGAGGCCGAGCCGGGCGTATTGGCCGGTCTTTTGCAGCACGAATCCCCGCAAACCGTCGCGGTCACTCTGGCGTTTATGACTCCGAAAAAGGCCGCGGACATTCTGAAATTTTTTCCGGGCGAGTTGCAGGCTAATGTCGCTTATCGTTTGGCGAATACCACCAAAACGCATCCGGATGCGATCAAGGAAATCGCCCGAGTCTTAAAGAAAAAATACGAACAGAGGGACCGATCCGAATACAGCGAAGCGGGCGGCGCGGAAGCCTTGGCCAACATTCTGGGCCACATGGATAAATCCCAAGAGGAGAACATCCTAAAGGAACTCGAGGCGAATTCTCCCGAACTGGCGAAACAGGTGAAGGAAAAATTATATACGTTCGAGGACGTCCTCGGTCTGGACCAAAAGGAAATGAGAATTCTGATCAACCGATTGAACGACGACGAATGTTTAAGCGTCGCGCTTCGGGGAGCCGGTGAGGAATTGAGAAGTCATTTTTTGAACGCGATGTCGCGAAACCGCGCCGCGGAAATCATGGATACGATGGACATCCGGGGCAAACTTACGTTACGCGAAATCAGCGACGCAAGAAACGTCATTCTCAAACTCATCCGGGAATTGGAGGAAGAAGGTACGATTTTCGTCAAAAAGGACGGCGAAGAATACATTTAACGACTTCGAGTCAAATTTTCCGAACTTGAATGTTATTGATTTAGGAAAGGAAAACGACCGGAGCTGACGGGACTCGAACCCGCGACATCCTGCGTGACAGGCAGGCACTCTAACCAGCTGAGCTACAGCTCCTTGTTTGATAGATACTTTTTCAAACGAAGCCGTACGGTCAATCCATTTCAAACAAATTAGTCCGAAAAATTCTGTTCCGGAAATCGTTTCTTTCATTTCTTGGAATACGGAATTCTCTTTCTAAAAATATTGGAACTCGCACACGAATGATCGTCCAGGAAAAAAAGCCGAAGGAACTTTTGGAAGACCGAATCTTTACGGTTTCCAATTTCCTTTCCGTAAGCAGAGTTTTTCTTTTACCCTTCTTCATCACGTTTACGAAAACGTATATGGAAAATCCGGACCGAACCGAATTTCTTCTGTATGCCATTTTAACCTGTTTGGGAGCGGTTTTAACCGATTATCTGGACGGCTTTCTCGCAAGGTTGCTTCATCAGGAATCCGTCCTCGGTCGTTATTTGGATCCGGTCTGCGATAAGATCGTTACGGTCGGAGGCCTTTCCGTGATCGTGCATTATTTTCGATTCCCGATCTGGATTTTGATCGCCTATGTAGCACGTGAGATTTTAGGAGTTTGGCTCGGAAGTTTTCTTTATCTGAAACGCGGAATTCAGGGTAAGCCGAATTGGTGGGGAAAGTTCGGAGTCGGCTTGGTGGCGATCGTCGTACTTTGGTATATGTGTATTCCCTGGATCGAGCGTCATATTGTAGGGGAAAGTCTATTGAAAAAACCGGAATTGTCCGGTTACGTTCTGGTTCTCATTCTTTGTATCGGAATCTTCGCATATTCCAAACGTTATTGGAATATCGTATTCCATCCGGAAAAAATTCAGATCGATCCCGAAGATAAAAAGACCAAAAAGAAATACGAACTGGTCTGAAAGTAAGTTCCTTGACGCCCAAACCGGGTCCAACATCCTGTCTTTTGCAACCCGCTCGGGTGGTGGAATTGGTAGACACGCAAGCTTGAGGTGCTTGTGCCGTTTAGGTGTAGGGGTTCGAGTCCCCTCTCGAGCAAAATTCACTTCTTTTTCTTAAACGATCATACAACCAATTACAACAATACCTGGACTCGAAGCGAGCTTTGGTAAAGCGCTTTGAGATTCCGTAAGAAGCGAAAAGCGATTCCGAGCCACACGAGGTGGCGAGGCAAAAGCGAGACGCCGTGGAGCAAAGTCGGGCACAATGCGAGGCTGCGTACGAAGAAGAATCGCTCTCCAGCTGCAAGCCGTGCGAATAACGAGGTCGAAGTAACGCCGTTTTCGTTTCGCCTGTAGGAACTACTACGAAACGAGGAAAAATTCCGCTGGCGGAAAACGCGATTTCGTGATAGAGAAAATTCGCCGAAATTTTTCCCCGCCACCTCCTCCACCACCCGAACGAGGGCGGGGCCGTCGCCATAACACGGAGGATCATCGGAACTACGGCAAAGTTTCGTTTCCGGAAAACGATCGCAAAAAAATTCTTCCTTCTTCATAGCGGCCCGCAATTTTATGAAATATACCCCTATGACTTTCCGAACCCCGCACACGAAACGTTTTTCCCTCCTCCTTGCTACGTTTTATTTTCTTTCTTTAGGATCATTCCTACCATCCGGAAATTCCGCGGAAACGATCCAACCGATTTCGGAGGCTCCGGACACGCAAGGTATTCCCGTTCTGATTTATCATGAAATCGTAATGGACGACCGTCCTCCCGGCGAAACCGTAATCTCTCTGGAGAAGTTCCGAGAACAAATGCACTACCTCCATACGCACGGTTATAAGCCGGTGACAATGAAGGATCTTCTTCAATATATGAGAACCGGAAAACGACTTCCCCAACGTTCTATCGTCTTGAACTTCGACGACGGATGGAAAAACGTCCTCAATGCGGTTCCCGTTCTGGATCTTTATTCCTTCCCCGCCTCTTTTTGGATCATCGCCGGTCCGAAAGGAATCGGCAACGGAGAATATTTGGAATGGTCCGATATCCGGGAGTTGGCCCGAAATCCCCGGTTCGAAATCGGCTCCCATACCTACAGTCATCCTTGGGATCCGAAGGACAATTTGGTGACTTGGGTAGACCGCAAAAACCCGGGAAAAGGTTCCAAGAACGCCTTCTTCGAATTGAAAGAATCCAAAAAAATCCTGGAGCGGAATTTGGGAATTCCCGTGGAGTATCTAGCCTGGCCTTGCGGATGGTACAACGATACTCTCGTGCGACTCGCGAAACAAGCGGGTTATAAAGCGATATTAACCACGGAGGACGGAGTCAACGTTCCGGGAGGGGATCCGTTCAAAATCAAACGAATCTTCATAGACGGTCAATGCGATCTTGATTCGTTTATTGAACAATTGGAAAATCCCCGATACATCGTGTGCCAGAAAAATCAAAAGTCCACACAGGGAAATTCTCCGTATTTTCATTAGCATTTTCTAAACTTTCGGTTTTTAAAAAATTTCCTAGAAGTTTCGAGTATTGTGGTTTCAAGTTAAGACCCGTTCTTTGTTATAGGTAGAAAATCAGAATAAATTCGATGTCTACCTCGTCCGTCACGAACCCGAAGTTTTCGGAAACGAAAACCTCCTATTCCCGCCAGCTCTGGCTTACAAGATTCTTTTTGATCCTGACCACCGTCGCCTGCGCCTTCGCCGGATACGAAATGTTTCAGGTTTTAATCGAACAGATATTGGACGATCGCCCCTTTGCGGCGATCGGACAAATATCCTTTATTCTGATTATCGCATTACTCACATACGGGAACTTCGTTTATCAATTTACGAGAATCGGGTATTTCAAACGTCTTCTCTCCCATTCCCCCGCAAACAGGGACCGATTGGAGAAAGCCGTCTACTCAGGAAACTCGACCCCGTTGGCGATTCTGGTGCCCTCCTATAAGGAGGAATTGGACATCGTCCGCGAAACGCTCCTTTCCGCGGCTCTGCAGGATTATCCGAATCGCCGGATCGTGCTTTTGATCGACGACCCGCCCAATCCGAAACGTTATGCTGACTTCGAAGCTCTGCAGAATATGAGAAATCTGCCGCAGACGCTTCAGGAGGAATTCGACGAAGCCGCTTCCCCGCTTTTGTCAGCCAAAACCGAGTATGAGGAACGCAAACGTAGCGGAAACTCCGAACCGGTTTCCGAAATCGAAAGAATCGGAAACTTGTATAAAACCGCACTTTCCTGGTTCGAAACGAAAATTTCAGGATATGACGATCTTTCTTCGCGTAGAGAACTTCCGGATCACACTCGCGTTTTTATGCGGGATCGCGTTTTCGGCGAATGGGCCGATCTTCATCGTTCCAAAATCGGCGAACTGAATACCTTACTCGACGGCGGTTCTATGGAACGGGAGCGCATCGACAGGGAATACGATCGCCTCGCTTCTTTGTTTTCGGTTCGATTCTCGAGTTTTGAACGGAAGAATTACGTCAACTTATCGCACCTTCCCAACAAAGCGATGAACCTGAACAGTTACATCGATCTTTTGGGAAAACGGTTTCAGGAAAGGGAGGATGCACAGGGAGTTCATCTGGAAGAAACTTTCGGTGAGGATTTTTCTTTGGCAGTTCCGGCCGCGGATCTTTTGATCACGTTGGACGCGGACAGCGCTTTGTTGCCGGATTATATCATAAAACTCGCACATCAACTTTCCTTACCCGAATTCGAACGGATCGCCGTGGCGCAGACTCCGTACAGTTCCGTACCCGGGGCGCCGAATTCATTGGAACGTATGGCCGGAGCCACCACTGACATTCAATACCAGATCCACCAGGGATTTACGTATTTCGGAGCCACATTCTGGGTCGGAGCCAATGCGATGCTTCGCTATCGCGCGCTTCTGGATATATGCACCGTACACGAGGAGAGAGGATTCAAAATCCGCAAGTACATCCAGGACAATACGGTCATCGAGGATACGGAATCCAGCATCGATCTTTTGGAAGTAAACTGGAATCTTTTCAACTATCCGGAACGTTTGGCCTACAGCGCCACTCCTCCTGATTTCGGTTCTCTTTTGATTCAAAGAAGACGATGGGCCAACGGAGGTTTGATCATTCTTCCGAAATTGCTCCGCCACGTGTTCGAACGTCCTTGGCGTTGGACGAAGTTCTTGGAGGCCTTTTTTAGGGTTCACTACTTGGGATCGATCGCCGCGGTGAACGTCGGTTTGGTGATTCTCATGGGAAGCCCTTTGGGAGAAGGTATCGAAACGTATTGGATCGCCTTGTCTTCCATCCCCTACTTCATCCTCTACGGAACGGACTTAGCCCGACTCGGATACAGATGGATCGACGTGGTTCAGGTATATTCCTTAAATCTGTTGTTGATTCCGGTCAATCTCGCCGGAGTTTTTATGTCCGTCAATCAAGCGATCACGGGAAAACAAATTCCCTTCAGCAGAACCCCGAAGGTGATCGGTAGAACGGCCCTGCCCGGTTTGTATGTGATTTCCGAATTCGCCCTTTTTGCGCAGCTCTTATTCGGATTTATCACGAATTATCTGCACCGTAACTGGATCTATTCGTTCTACAACCTGGCGAACGCCCTTCTTTTGGGATACGCGATCGTAAAGTTCATCGGAATCAAATCCTGTTGGGACGATCTTCTGCTTTCCCTAAACGAACCGCAGGTGGAAATCGTGGAAACGGTCGCTCATCTTGCGGAACCGGGAGTGAAACTCGAATTGGAAAGTACGATCGTGTATTCCAACGAACCCGAAGAAGAGGCGTAAACGGATCGTATCGAAACGAGACCCAAAACCGGTCAAATTCCTCTTGTAATTTGATTCCCGCGAAAAACTCTCGTTCTATATGTCTGCGAATCAAGGACCGGTATCCGTACAGGAGGTTTTGTACAAAGCCAGGTTGTTCTTTTCCGGATTTTTCCTCTGTCTTCTTCTATTATTAGGCGCGCTCTTTCTTTCCCCGCTCTATTTGATTCAGGACAAACCGTTCCCCAAAAGCGACGCTCTCGTTTTAGAGGCGAAAGAAACCGTTCCGCGGGAAATTCTCAAAAACGCGGCGGATGGATATAAAAAAGGATATGCAGGAATTCTAATTATCCTATATTCCCCGGCGACAGCGAATTCCGCGTTGGGAATCGGAACCGATCTCGTCTCCGAAATGCAAAACACGCTCGTCGGTTTAGGCGTGGACGAATCCAAAATCCTCATCTACAAACTCGATCCTTATCCCGCAGGCGCGAAGAATTTCTCCAAATCGCTCCTGAAAATCTGCCTGGATCGCCAATTAAAAACGATCTTAGTCCTTTCGAAACGGTTCGAATCCTCGCTCAATCAAAAGGTGTACGAATCCGTCCTCGGACCTGCCGGCTTGAAGATACAAGTCGTCGCGCTTTCCGACAAAACGAACGCGTCCAATTGGTTTTTAAACGAGGAAGGATTCGAACTCGTCTTTTTGAATTTGGCCAGAACTCTTTATCAAATACTCCCAGGAAAATAGAATCGGAATGTCAGACGCAAAAGAAACCAACGAGTTAGTCCAGCAGAGAATTCAAAAGATAGAAGAACTCAAAAAACAGGGGATCAATCCGTATCCCGCGCGTTTTTTTCCTGATTCAAAGGCAAAGGACCTGATCGAAAAATACGCCGTTTCACCCACGGGAATCGACGTCAAATTCAAGTTAGGCGGAAGACTCCATTCCAAACGCGTGATGGGAAAGGCGAGTTTCGCGCATCTCAAGGATTCCAGCGGAATCATACAACTCTACGCGACACGCGACGATCTCGGAGAAGCCGACTATTCCGTGTTTAAATCCCTCGATCTCGGAGACATCGTGGGTTTGGAAGGTTATCTTTTTACGACTCAAAAGGGCGAAATCACGTTGCACGTCACCTCCGTGCAGTTATTGGCGAAGTGCATCCGTCCCCTTCCCGTGGTAAAGGAAAAGGACGGCGTCGTCTACGACGCGTTTGCCGACGTGGAACAAAGATACAGGATGCGTTACGTGGATCTTGTGGTGAACGACTCAGTGCGGGAAACGTTCATCACTAGAAGCAGAATCGTGTCCGAGATCCGCAGTTTTCTTACCGGAGAGGGTTTTTTGGAGGTGGAAACCCCCATGATGCAGCCCATCGCGGGAGGAGCGGCGGCCCGTCCCTTCGTCACGCATCACAATACCCTCGACATGCAGTTGTATCTGAGAATCGCACCCGAGTTGTATCTCAAACGTCTGATCGTGGGCGGAATGGACCGGGTTTTCGAACTCAACCGTAATTTTAGAAACGAAGGGATCTCGACGAAACACAATCCGGAATTTACGATGATGGAAGCGTATATGGCCTTCGGTGATATGGCCTCCATGCTCGACCTAACGGAACGTCTCGTCACGCACCTCTCTTCCAAAATTTGCGGAACTTTGAAGATCCAGTATGGAAAGGATCTGATCGATCTTTCCCCTCCTTGGAGAAGGGTCACGTATGTGGACATCATCCAGGAATACAGCGGGATCGATTTCAGTCAGATTTCGTCCTTGGAAGAGGCCAAGAAAAAAGCCGCAGAATTGAAGGTGGACGTTTCCAAATGTCAGACGATTTGGAAAGTCGCCGACGAGGTATTTTCGGAAAAAGCGGAACCCAATCTGATTCAACCTGTTTTTATCACGGATTATCCGAAAGAACTTTCCCCGCTGGCAAAATCCAACCCGGAAAAACCCGGCTTTGTGGAACGTTTCGAACCCTACGTCGCGGGACGCGAAATAGGAAACGCCTTCACGGAGTTAAACGATCCATTCGATCAAAAGGAACGGTTCGAAGAACAGGTGAAACAAAGAGAGGCCGGGGACGACGAAGCCTTTATGATGGACGAGGATTATATTCGCGCTTTGGAATATGGAATGCCTCCTACGGGAGGTTTGGGAATAGGAATCGATCGATTGGTGATGCTTTTGACGAATTCGCATTCCATCCGGGATACGATTCTATTTCCTCTGATGAGGCCGGAATAAGAAAAAAAGACTAACTCTGAAATCTTCGTTTGGTTCGCGTAAGATCTTCTAAAAAACGAAGCGCAATCGAATCTACTAAGATGTCCACGCGATTTCGGAGATCGAGAATCGATCCGTCCGTAACGTCTATACGACGTTCCAACCGCTGAATCGATTCTTGAAAACGATTGTCGAAGTTTTGAAATTCCGTTTTCATCTCGGCGCGCAATTCCCGAATGTCCGACTTTACTTCAGTTCGAAGATCCTGCATGTCCGACTTCATTTCGGTCCGAAGATCCTGCATGTCCGACTTCATTTCGGTCCGAAGATCCTGCATGTCCGACTTCATTTCGGTTCTAAATCCATACAAATCGGACCTTACTTCCGATCTCATTTCGGTTCGAAAAATCTCGAAACTCGATTCCAAACCGTGGAACTCTCCCCGCAAAAGTCTCAATTCCGAAAACAAATCCTTCCAAAGAATACGAAGAAATCCGAATAAGGAACCGAAACCCGCGAGTGTGGAAATAAGTAACGCCCAAAAAGAAAAGTCGGACATGAAATAAAATTCCTGTTTCAAAAAAAGAAAAATCAAGAAAAAAAAATGAGGTAAACGAAAAATAGGAACGTGAACTTGACGCTTGGACCGACAAACCAAATCACATTCAAAATAAAGAATGTGATTACGGAAGAGATTCCGAAGTCTTCCGGATCGGCTCTTGCCCCGCCGTCGCCGTAAAAGTTTTTTACTTTTTCCGAAAGAGGGATTTAACGAATACCAGTGTAAAAAACTGAAACATACGGAAGAAACGAAAGAGTCTCCACGGTTTGCTCAAAATTCTCCAAAGCCAAATCAAACCCCTCAGTTTAAAGAAGTTCGGCGCCTTTCTCACCTTACCGGAAAGAATATCCAGTGAACCTCCGACTCCGATGATTACGGAATGTCCGAAAAAGGCCGTATTGTTTTCGATCCAAATTTCCTGCTCCGGAAAATCCATCGCCAAAAAGATGATATTTGGGCTGGTTTTGCGGATGGATTCCTTCACCATCAATTCCCGTTGAGGATTCATATATCCCGCGTGTCTACCAACGATTCTCACTCCTGGAAAATGTCTGGATAACGTGAAATACACCTTTTCGATCTCGTCTTCCTTGCCGCCCAACATAAAGATGGAATAATTTCTCAATTCGCAGAGACGCACCAAATCCATCATCAACGCGATCGGAGAAATTCTCTCCTTTAAATTCCTGCCTAAACGATGCGCGGCCCATTGTAAACCGGCGCCTTCGGCCAGAATCATCGTGGATTTTTCCGTAATACGATGCAGCTTTTTGCCCTTTCGCACGGACATGATCTTGATCGGATCCAAAAACAGGACGTGATGAAAACGCTCCTTCTCCTCCAAAAGACGATAGATCTTTGCGACCGCTTCGTCCTGGGATACGTTATCGAACGGAACCCTGAGAATATCAGTTTTTCCTAATGTTTCCGTCTGTATGACTTGGTAATCGAGAAGGTAATCCCGATCGTCCTTTGCGGATAAATGTATGATTTCCCCGGGCTTTTTCATCCTAAAGACATCCTATACGACATAAGTTCAGAGTCAATTGAAACTTACCGGTTTCCGTCACGGATTTTGCGAACCGCACCGATAAATTCCTTTTCCAAACAAGCCATCGAAATACTGGAAAGCAGAAACGGCCCTGCGTCCAAAACGGAATCCAGATTAGAAACCTGAATTCCGCCGATCAAAGTCACCGGAACCGGAGCGACGGCCGTAATTTTCTTTAGAATTTCGATTCCGATCGCGGATTTTGCGTCGTCCTTATTTTCCGTCGCGAAAACAGGCCCCAAACCGACGTAATTCCACAACGTAGAATCCAGGGACGAAACCTCTTCTAAGGTATGGGACGAAGTTCCCAAAAACAGACCACTTTCCGCCAATTCATCCTTTTCCGATTTCTTCAAACTTTCGAAGTCTTCCTTTCCTAAGTGCGCTCCGAAACAACCGGCCTGTGCGGCCAATCGCCAGTGATCGTTCAAAATCCAACGCGCTTCCGGATAACGCGTCCGTAGAATTTCGAGAGAACGAACCAACTCGGATTCGTTCAAAGTCTTCGCCCGAATCTGCAAAAAAGGGACTAAGTCGGAATGGGAAAGCCAAAGTTCCGGAATAGAATAGAAATCCAGATTTTTCTTTTTACAAAAGTCCCAATCTAAAATGGGATAAATCCCCGGGCTTCTCCAATTAGAATCAGAAAATTCGAACGCCACCTTCGTTTCCTAAAATTTCAAATCGATCCCGTATCGTCATTTTCGTTTCTTTTTCCGGATTCGTTCGAGAAAGTTTGATTACGGAATCGTGCAGCGTCCAATCTTTTTTGATTTACGCGAAATTCACAGATCGGGAACATACACTTATGAGGAAATTCGCTTCCATTCTTCTTTGTACTCTTCTTTTGTCGGCCCTTACCGTCGGATGTCATTCCAGAAAAGACGAAACCACGGACAAAGCCATTTTGAATTATATGCTTTCCTGCGGTCCGGGTGGAACGATCGAATCCTGCAACGCGGTTTGTGCGGATCGATACGGCGCCACGGCTACGAGTGCGAACTTTCAAGCGCTCAACAGTTGCACGAGCGCCTGTACGACCAACTGCAATATCGTCAGTTTATTTCTGACGTATAGTTCTCTGAATAAGTAAAAAACCGAAATAAAGAGGCCGCATACAAACCGGCGGTCTCGATTTTTAGAATCGAATCGCCCGCCCGGATTCCGGGAACGTTTTTTTCCTCCATCAACTCGATCTCCGTTTTCCGAAACCCGCCCTCCGGACCGATCAACCAAATCGTATTTCGAAAAAATTCCGACCTCGGCTCCGATGCTCCGCGAGGATCCAAACGATACAAGCCTACCCGGTTTCTCGGTTCGGAATCCTCCAAAAATTCCCGCAAAGACAAAGGTCCCGCTACGAAGGGAAGAAAAATCCTCTTGGACTGAGAGGCGGCTTCTTCCGTAATTTTAAGCGAGCGTTCCAAGTTGAAATCCCTTCGATCGGATTGTTCGAAATTCAGAAAATAAAAATGAGTCAATCCCAGTTCGGTTCCTTTTTGCAACAACCACTCCAAACGATTGCCTTTGGGGATTGCGGTGGCGATTCCGGCCACGGAGGTTTCCGGCTTGTGGGTTTCGGTTTTTTTCAGAATTCCCCGATCGGTTCCGGCCTCTACCTCGTATGTGGAATCGACGCCGTTTCCGTCCAAGATACGAAGTTCCTTGTTTTCGGAAAAAATACGGAGAGCTCTTAAATGGGCGACCTCTTCCTTGTTTAAACGCAGTTCCGCTTCCGGTTTCCAACCCCTTCTAAAAAAGATCGTTTCTCCCAAAACGTCTCTCCTATCGGTTCAAATTGGCGAGATCGAAAAGGGAGGGATCCGGTTTTACTTCCTTATCAATTTCAGTATATTCTAAAACGCTGATGGAACCGGTGTTTAGATCCAACATCTCCAATCGGCTGGCGTGTTCTTCCTTGTTCACCTTCTGGTTCTGTTTCACTTTAACCGGACCGTATTTGATATTCATGGTCTTAAACAGAACCCCGTCCCGATCGTGAAAATCCAGTCGACTCGGTTTTAAAGTCTCCAGATCCAAAAGCAGGATCAGTTTGGAATAAAAATACGGAATGATCGGTTTGAGCGAAACCCGTTTGTAATTCCGATCGGCGGCTTTGAGATCGCTCTGCACGATCGGATTATAGTTGGCCTGATACGAAACACCGGAAAGATCGATGAAACTAAAACCAGTGGCGAGGTGGGACTCGTATTTCTCCTCGTCCACTTTGCGGAATATCTTTTTGGAAAGAACGTTGAAGGCGTAAATCTGTTCGCCCTCGTCCTTAACCAAAATCTTATATTCCAAACCTCTTCCGCTGCTTTCGAAAAGATAGAGAGTATCCTCCTCTTTGCGGAAAATGCTCACGTCCCAACTCCAGGTTTCTCCGCTCCTCCGGATGAGAATCAGATTTCCTTTGATCAAACCCTGATTGGATTTTACGAGCGCCTGATCCAGACGCGCCACCAACTCCTGCGCCACTCTGGCGCCGGATCCCTGCGAATTGGTTTCTCCGCTCGGCATGGCGGCCGCGAAAAAACAAAACGCGAACGCAAGGATCCGGATCAAACTTATTCCGCCCTCATCGTAGGCGCGCTGAAGGAATACAGTCCGTGAACGGAACCCTGCGCCTGCGCGGATTCGGAACGTCTTTCGAACCGTAGATTTCCGTCCCGAAGCGCTTTATGGATTTCCGGAATGGATTTGAATCCCATATCCTGAAACGAAAGCCTGAGTCCTTGGGAAAGATACGGAATAAAGTTGAGAATGGAACCGCGATCCACTACGGAACCGCTCACACCCTGCGCCACCTTCACCTTTTGTCCTTCGTTAAAATACCGTTTATCACCGCCCGCTTTCATCGCTTCGATGGAAGCCATTCCCCTGTATTTTTTTAGTCGAATTCCGTTTTCGTAAAAATATTCGCCCGGGGCTTCCGTGGTTCCCGCGAACATGAATCCCATCATACAAGTGGAGGCTCCGATCGCGAGCGCGTTGGCGATGTCTCCTATGTTGGAAATTCCGCCGTCGGCGATCACCGGAACGTCGTACTTCGCAGCGTGTCTTGCGGTTTGAAATACCGCAGTCGCCTGCGCCCTTCCCACGGCCATCGTATCCTGGGTGATACAAATCGAACCGGGCCCCATTCCGATTCTGAGTCCGTCCGCTCCGGCGCGGATCAGATTCTCCGCTTGTGCACGCGTAACCACGTTTCCGCCGACCACTTCCAGATTTTTGAATTCCTTTTTGATAAATTGAATCATTTCAATTTGATAATTCGAATTTCCTTGGGCCGAATCGATGATGATCACGTCGACTCCCGCTTCATACAAAGCCGCCACACGATCCCTCGATTCAAGAAGAGTGGAAACCGCAGCCCCGCAACGAAGACGTTTGTTTTCGTCTTTGGAAGCGTCCGGAAATTCCTTGTTCTTTTTTAAATCGGAACGGCTCACCAGAGAAACCAATTTGCCATTGGAATCAACAATGGGAAGTTTTCCGATTTTCGATTTTTTTATGATATCGTTCGCTTCCTGAAGGGTGATTCCCGCTTTGCCGGTGATTACGTTCGTGGTCATCACCTTATCCAATGTGATTTCTCTGTTCTTTTCGAAATCTATGTCACGGTTTGTCACAATTCCGACAAGTTTAGAATCTCTCGATCCGTCTTCGGTCACGGGAATTCCAGTAAATCCTTTGTGTTCCTTGATCCAATCCAAATCCCGGATCGTGTTCTTCGGTCCGAGTATCACGGGATCCGTGATGAATCCGTTTTCGAATCGTTTCACTTTGGCCACATGCGCCACTTGTTCTTCGATCGTGTTGTTGTAGTGGATGATTCCGATTCCGCCCATCAAGGCTTGTGCGATCGCCATCTGGGATTCGGTCACCGTATCCATCGGTGAACTTATAAAAGGTCGTTTTAATTTTATATTTCGAGTCAGTCTGGTTTCCAGCTCAACTTCGGAGGGATGGAAGTCGATAAATCCAGGGAGGACGAGAAAATCTCTGTAGGTTAGACCGATCTGAAGACTGAAAAGCTCGTCTCCGGATAGTCCGTCTAAATATTCGGAGTCGCGGTAAGTTTGGTTTGACATTCTTATTCCTTACCTAGTACATAAAAGGTAAATAGAGAACTGAGATCAAGAGAATTTCCCCTCCTTTGCTTTGAAAAACTATGGAAACGATCCAGAGAAAAAAAAGAGAGAAAGAAACCGTATCCGACCCGGCGAAGAAGTTTCATATTATCTCCAAATTTCTGGTGAAAACGGACATCGTCGCACAAGCGCAAGGTTCCGTAAAACAGATCGTAAAAATTCTCCAAGTGTCGAAAGACGCCACGAAAATTCTGATCCAAACCCAGACCCCGAACGCATTCCCGCTGAACAGTCACATAACCCTCACGAAACTTCTCGCCAAGTATGTGGAATTGGATTGCGAGGTTTTGGACGAAAAACCGGGCAATCAGCTGATTCTCGCGGTTTCGGATATTTCGATCGCGAGCAAGGAACGTACCCTCAACCGGATCGCACCTCAGGACGGAATGGTCTGGATCACGAATATCCGTACGAGTAAAACCACGATCGACGCGAATCTTTTCAACATTCCCACTTTGGTGAAGGTGAATTTCGCGGATTACGAAACGAAACTGAAATCCAAATACGACATCTTGAAAATCGACGTATTCCACACGATCGGGGATAAATTCGATCTCGTCAAAAAGACGAGAAAGATTCTGTTCATTCCCAACACTCAGAAGGAGGAAAGTTATGCGCCCTTTGACAAGGACGGATTTATCGACTACGCCTCAGAGATCGGGGATTCGGACGATATCCGCAAGAAAATCATAGAATACGCCAACCAAAAGATCAAATCGGAACTCATCGTTCCCG
>NZ_NPEF01000090.1 GCF_002811955.1 Leptospira ellisii | reverse complement strand
TCACGTTAAGCGTAATTGCAGCGTTGACTCCGCCGAGAGAGGCGCGGATCGGAACGTTCCCCTGTGAAACGCCGGATGCGACCCCTTCCCGTCCGGACGCGTTGTCCACGGACGCGATCGAAGTATCGTCGCTCGTCCAAGCGACGGACGTCGTCAGATTCTGCGAACTGCCGTCCGAATACGTTCCCGTCGCGGTCAGATGGATGTTTCTGCCGGTGGCGATGCTGGGTAAAGCGGGGGTGATGTCGATCGAATTCAATACCGCGTTCGTGACGGTCAAAGTTGACGCGTTAGACGAAATTCCTCCCAAGGCGGCCGTGATGTCCGTGGTTCCCGTGGCGATTCCCGTCGCGTCCCCTTTGTACCCGTTGGAATTGGAGATCGTCGCCCTACTCGTATCGGAGGAGCTCCATGTGACTTGGGAGGTGAGATCCTGCGTGCTCGCGTCGGTATAAACCCCCGTCGCGGTGAAGGATTTAGTAAGCCCCGCGGGAACGGAAGGATTCGTAGGCGAAACCTCGATGGAAACTAACGTGGCCGCGGTCACGGAAATATCCGCATAGGAATCGACCGCCTCCAACGTGGCCGTGATTCTCGCAGTGCCGAGCGAACCCGTATCTGGGGATTGAACTTCCCGTTTCGGAACCGAATTCAAATTGGCGATCTGCAGAACGGAGGCGTTCGAGGAAGACCACGCGACCTGATCGCTGACGTTTTGCGAGGTTCCGTCCGAATATACGCCGATGGCCTGAAGGAAGGTGGAGGTGCCCCGCGCGATCGAAGTCTGATCGGCGATCACCTGAATCGAATCCAGAACCGCGTCCGTCACTTGAAGGGAAACGGTGGAGTCCACTCCTCCGATTCCGGCGGTGATGTTGGTCGCGCCGGCGGCGACTCCGCCGACTTTCCCTTCCGAACCGACGGAGTTATCCACCGTCGCTACTGCGGGAGTCGCGCTCGACCAGGTGACTTGATTCGTGATGTTCGCTACGGATCCGTCCGAAAAAACTCCGGTGGCGGTCAAATTCAAAGTTCTACCCTTAGCGACGCTCGGATTAGCCGGCGTGATAGAAATACTGGTGAGAATCGCGGATGTTACGGTTAACGTGGCTTGTCCGTTCACCGCGCCTAAGGTGGCTGTGATCGTCGCATTTCCCGTGCCTTGCGTGGAAACGAACCCCTTCGAACCGGTCGCGTTGGAAACCGTGGCGACCCCCGTATTCAAAGAGGCCCAGGAAACCTGTGTGGTAAGATCCTGATTGCTTTGATCGCTGTAGATACCGGTCGCCACGTATTGATGTGTTTTACCGAGCGGATACGACCCGTTGACGGGCGTTACTTCGATGGAGGAAAGAGTGGCCCCGCTGACCGTAACCGCCAAACTCGCGTTTTTACCGTGGTAGGAAGCGGTGATATTGGCCGTACCCGGAGCCACTCCGTTCGCTAAGCCGTTGGAATCGATCGAAACGACGGAAACCTGCGTCGTATTCCAGACGGCGTCCGGATCATTTGTGAGAGTCTGAACGGATCCGTCCGAAAAGATTCCTTCTAGTTTGCATTGACGATCGGTACCCGCAGGCAAAACCGTACCTTGGTTGATACAGGTGATCGAAAGACCGGAAAGAGCCGCAGCAGTTACGGTTAACGTAGCTTCGGCGTCTTTGGATTCGAACGAGATACCGACATTGCCCGAACCCAAATTCATACCCTTGATCTGCGCGTGCGTGATAACACGGAGAATATTCTGATCCCGAGAGGACCAGGACGCGTCCGAAGTGATGTCTTTGTGCGTGTCGTCCTTATAAATCGCGGTGGCTTTCAGATCAAGCGTCGTTCCGCGGGCCAGGTTGTCCGACGGGGCCGAAATTTCGATCCGATCCAATTCCGCCGGTCGCGAACCGCCGAGTAAAAGCAACATAAGTGCGTCTCCGACTCCTCCCCCCTGTTTTCCCGCGGTCAAACCCGCCGCGCCCGTAAAGACGGGCCAGGCCGCGCAGGACGGAAGGAAAAAAAGGGAAAACAATGGCAGGAAAAAGTAGCAGACGTTTCGACACAGATCGTTTTTTTTCCGCATAAAAAAATTCATATCCACAACTCCGAAGAACAGTCCGCGTGAATGACATTCGTCCATACAAACGAGAGTTTCGAAAAAACTGAGTTAAATCGACTCCAGGACGGATATAAAAAATACATCTGAACGTTTTTTAATTTATAATTTCATAAAATTATACTTAAATGATATAATTAGTAAATAAATTTTTTATTTAACCTAAATTAAGCACTTTACCGGACCCGCAAATTCAAACGGATGAATGAAATGTAATTTCTACCGATCCGATTGCAAACGTTCGATATAAAAGAAAAACGCGAAAAAATCGGAGATAAAAATTAAAAAAACGGAATATATTTGCGGAAAAGAGAGGACTCCGGAAAAAACCGATCTGTTTGAACAAGAATTCTAAGTAAATCGGGGAATATCGGTGGAAATTAAGGAAATTCTTATATTCTAAAAGTCGAAATTTTACTTTTATTCCGTTCCGGAATCCCTAAGAGCGGCCGATTCACGGATCAAAATGGCCGCCGATTCCTCCTGAAACCGGATCAGAAACTCCAGCTCTTCGTTTTCGTATTTTTGGAATAACTCGCGCATCGCGTGCCCCATGGGTGCGTAAATCGGAGAGGTTTCCCGAATTCCTTCGGGAAGCGATTCGACGACGACCTTTCTTCTATCCGACGGATCGGCGATTCGGCGCACGAGACCGGCTTTTTCCAGACGATCGATCACCCCCGTGACGCCGCCCGTGGTCAAACCCAGGGCGTGTGCGATCGAACCTGCGGTCATCGGCCCCTCTTCCAAAAGCGGAAGAGTTTTCATGTCGGTCGCGTTGAGGCCGAATTTTTCCGCGACGGCCTCGTGGAAGAGAACGTTCGCGTCGTTCGATCTATACCCCGCCAAAAAAAGAGCGCCTAAAAGTTCGGTCCGACTTTTTATCATGGTTTGATCCGCCCGCGTTATGATTCGGAAGTCCGGCCGGACGACTTTCGAAAATACATTCGATTTTTAGAATGTATTTCCGGACTCATAGGGATCTATATGCGCGTCTACAAAGCCGCACAAGTTCGTCGTGGTCGGTGATTCCTTTGGTATTCTCCAGATGTTTCGGAAAGTTCGCGTGTCTCCAACGTTCCTGAAAATATCCGTCCGTCTCGTCCGTGACGAATATTACGCACATTTCCGTATATACTTCGAAAGGACGTTCCTTTCTTAAGTTATACTCCTTGTTCTCCAACCGCCGCTCCCCGTCCTTGGAATTTTCGAAATACATTTCGAATTTTTCCAAGGTCTTCGGAGAGCTTACGTTTACCTCCACCTTATGACCGATCAATTTCACCTGCGTCGAAGAGACAACCAAAGTTACGAGAATCCATACCGCTTTGAGAGGAATCATAATTTTTCATTCGATCGGAAAGAACGTTTTGCGGAAATGATTTTTAATAGAATCTCACCAAATCCGAAACCGGCTCCCGAGGAGTATGAAAAAGGTTGAGATTCGAATCCGCTTTCGGATAACCCAAACTCAGACCGCAGACCACCTTTTCCGATTCGGAAAGACCCAATTCCGCACGCACCGTTTCCGGAAAGGCGGATAACGCGGCTTGAGGAACCGAACCGAGTCCGTATCCCCGCGCGAGCAACATCACCGTATTCAAAAAGCAGCCAATGTCCAGAGCGATGTAGAAATTCAATTCGAACTCGGTGGTGATAAAAACCGCGGTGGGAGCGCCGAAAAATTCGAAATTGCGGAGCATAAAAGCGTCGCGCGCGTCCTTATCCTTTCTTTCTATTCCCGCCACTCCGTAAATTTTCATGCCGAGATCGAACATCCTGCGTTTTGCGTCCGAAGGGAAACCGCTGGGCCAAGTCGTATCGGGAACGGGTTCGCCTTGTTTGGCGCGCTCCGTCAAAAGCCGAGCCATCTTATCTTTTCTTTCCCCGCTTACCACGTGCACTTTCCAAGGTTGGCTGTTCTTCCAACTGGGTGCGCGCAGGGCTTGGGAAAACAATTCGGCGAGGATTTTCCCGTCGACGGGTTTGGATTCGAAGTCGCGAACGCTGTGACGGGTTCGAACCGCATCCGCGACGCTGGTCGCAATACCGGCTATATCGACGAAATCGTTCTGTGCTGACGTCATAAAAACTCCAAAAGGACTTGCAATTTCTTCCTTTTTCAGGCTTAATGAAAGTAGGAAGATGTAGGACAGACAAGTCTGTCTGCTATTAAATCCGAAAGGACGAAAAATGTCAAGCGCAGATTCGGGACCGAAAGCTAGAATTTTAGAGACCGCGGTCCGTTTATTTCAATCCCAAGGATACGGAAACACGGGAATCAATCAAATCATCCAGGAATCGAAAACGGCTAAAGCAAGTTTTTACGATCACTTCCCTTCGAAGGACGATCTGGGAAAGGCGTATATAACCTTCTACGGAGAGGAACAACTCCTCCTCTTGGAAAAGTTGAAATCGAGATCTTCGGAACCTAAGGAATTCATCCGCGCGTGGACTCAGATATTAAAGCGACAAACCAAAAACAGCCAGTTCGCCGGCTGTCCCATGGCCAATACCGTGGCGCAGATCGCCTCCAGCTCGCATTCCATATCGGAAGAAGCGAAAAAAGTCTCCCTTCGTACGATCGAAATCCTTTCCGTCTATTTGGGAGAATGGCAAACGGAAGGTCTTCTGCCTCGGAACACCGACTCCAAATTGCTCGCACGCAGAATTTTCAGCTGTTACGAAGGCGTGTTGCATACTTGGAAATTAACCGGTAAAATTTCAGCGCTGGACGATCTCCCGATTTTGGTGGAGGCCGTTCTCGCCAATCCGTGAATGAGAAACCGAAAACACCTCGTTCGGTTTCCACGTTGACCGCTTAGCATACCCGGTATAGTATGTATCTATGAAAACAGAAGACAATACCAAACTACTCGTCAACCGCATCCACAGGATCAAAGGCCAATTGGACGCGGTCGAAAAAGGACTCCAAGAGGACTCCATGGATTGTGAAAAGACCCTTTTGCTGCTAAAGGCGGCGAGCCAAGCGATCAAAAAATTCGGCGAAGCGTACGTGCAGGAATACATGGATCGTTGTTTTTCCGAAAATAAAAAAAAGCCGGACGTCGAAAGCATTCGAACCGCCATCAAAGCCGCCTTTTTTCTTTAAATCCGATAACGAAACCAGCGCCGATTTCCTTCCCCAAACGCAGACCACCCGCTCCTTAAGGAGTGAGCGTTTCTTGAAAAACCGTCTAAACTCCCGTTACTAAAACGAAAGACCGGCGGCCCCCGTTTCTTTTTTAACACCGCCAAACGAAAAGATTTGCCTTCTTTATATACCCCATAGGGTATTGTATAAATTACATACCCTGGTGGGTATATAGGAGCAAACATGAAGGATTGGTATTTGGAACGATATCTGTTCCTCGTCGCAGGAACGGTTTCTTCGATCGGCTTGGCGTTGGGATTTTTGGTGAACTCATGGGGATTGATTCTTAATCTTTTGGTTGGTATAAACCTGATTCTTTTTGCGGTCACGGATTTTTGTCCGGCTGCTTATCTGCTCAAAAAACTGGGGATCCGTTCTCTTAAGGATCAATACGGAAGCACAAGATGAAATCCGTTTCCCTTTTATCGATTCTGTTTTCGGTCCTCTCCTTCCTTTCAAGCGAGATCGTATCGGAAACCAGGATCGATTTTTCCGAAATTTGGATGAAAGTCCGCCTACGGTCCGCGGGTCTTCGTGCCAAAGCCGCCGAAGTGAAATCGGTGGAAATCGGCAAGGAACGGGCCGGAAAACATTGGCTTCCTAAAATCTACGCGGACGTACGTTCGTATAGAACCGACGATCCGGCGTTGAACTTTACGGGAAAATTAGGGCAACGTTCCGCAACAACCTCCGACTTTTCCACGGAAAGCCTCCGGTATCAACCTTCCAACTTTTTGGGGCCGGACAATCGACCGTATACGGAACCTAACGCGAATAATGCGGAATTATTCGCCAAAGACACGCTCAATCATCCCGGAGGTCACACGTATTCGCGCGGAACCTTGGGAATAGAACTTCCTCTTTTCGAAGGGGGAGGCAAAATCGCGGCTCATTCGCTTTTGGAGAACCGGCTCTCCGCCGTCAAATCGGAGGAACAATACTTAATTCATTTAGAATATTCTAATGCAGCGGCCGCGTATCAGACCGTTTCGCTCGCGGAGGAGAATCTGTCCAGGACCGAAACGCTCCTCCGCGAGATAAAAAACTTCCTTTCGAACTACCGCTTGGGAAACCGTTCGAACCCTGTCGGATTTTCGGGATTCCTTTCCCTCAAAACTCTGCAAAACATTTTGGAAATTTCTAAAAAGGAACACGAAACGCTGCGTTCCACCTCCGAGGAACGTCTTCGCTTTATGACCGACGATCTACCCGAGGATTTCAAACCGAGGAGAACCCCTCTTCTCAGATTCGCGGACGAGTTTCTACCGCTTCCAGATCCGCATAACGCCGGGAAGACGGACTTATCCGAAGCGTATCGCCTCCGTTCCGAAGAGGCCAAAGAGGCCGTGAAGGCGGAACGTTCCAAATTCCTCCCTAAAATCGCCGCCTTCGCCGAGTCTTATACGTACGACGGAAGCCGGGACCGCGCCAACGCATACAACGCGGGTTTGTATTTGCGGATGAATCTCCTGGATCCTTCCGACTTGGGCGCGATGGATCAAGCCAAAGCCGATCTCGACGTGGCGAGAAAAAAAGCCGAAGAAACGAAACTACGGGAGGAAAGCTCCTTCCGAATCCTGATTCTGAAAGAACGAAATACATTAGAAAATTTGAATTCGATTTACGATTCGATGAGGATCCAAGAGGAACAACTCCGAATCTCCGCGAAACTCTTCCGGGAAGGTACGATTTCCGCGCCGCAGATGGCGGAATCGTTTTCGAAATCCGCGGAATTACTGCGGATGAAGTCCGACGCGGAATCGGAATACCTCAAAACTAGGGCGGAACTTTCGCTTTATTCCAAACGAGGAGCCCGTCATGAAAACTGAATCGACTGAATCGACGCGTTTATTTCCGGATTCGAACGGGGAAAAACGGTCCGGGTTCGCCGGTAAAATCGCCTCCACCTTCGTTCATTCCAAACTCACTCTCGTGCTGATCGTTTCCAGTCTTTTGTTGGGTTTGGTTTCCGTTTATCTGACCCCTAAAGAGGAAGAGCCGCAGATTTCGGTGCCGATGATCGACATTCGTCTTTCCGCTCCCGGGATGAACGCCTACGAGGTGGAACGCAAAGTGGTCGAACCCGTGGAGCGTGCCGTATGGGGTTTGGAAGGAACGGAATACGTCTATTCCGCGGTCGGCGATCACGGCGCCATCGTAACGGTCCGCTTCGAAGTGGGGAGTCCTCTCGAACCTTCCCTGGTAAAAGTCCACCACAAACTCTTGGAAACCGCGGCCCAACTTCCGCCTAACGTTCTTCCGGCCTCGATCCGTTCGCTCACCGTCGACGACGTTCCCTTTCTCGCATTGACGTTCAGTTCGAATCAGAGGGACGATTTCGAATTACGAACGTTGGTCGCTCCTTTAGCTCGGGAATTATCGGGCACTCCCGATCTTTCGCGCGTGGAAATTTTCGGAGGGAGGAAAAAATCCGTACGTGTGATCGCGGATCCGGTCCGTTTGAATCAATTCGGGATTTCCCTATCCGAGCTCGCCGGAGCGCTTCGTACCAGCGGAAGTTTTCTCCCTTCCGGTCAAAACTGGGGACGTGAAAAAAAATACGACGTGGAAGCGGGAATGCCGCTGACCTCCCTTAAAAGCGTAGCCGACCTTCCCCTCACACAACGAGGAGGAAAAGTGGTCCGCGTTCTCGACGTCGCTGATCTTTCGGAAGGCCCTCAGGAAAAAACCAAAGAATCCTTGTTATACGACAAGACGCATAACGCGCAACCGGATCCCGCGGTTACGATCGGATTTTCCAAACGTAAAGGCACGAACGTAGTCCCGCTTGCCCGGGAACTTTTGGAACGGGCGGAACGTTTCGGAAAGACGCTCCCCGAAGATATCAAGTTGTCCGTTCTCCGCGATTTCGGCGTCACGGCGAAAGTCAAGTCGGACGAATTGATCGAACATCTTCTGATAGCCACGATCTCCGTCGCCATTTTGATCGCATTGTGGATGGGACTCAGGGCCTCGCTCGTGGTTTCCGTAGCCATACCGGTCACGCTGGCCCTAACCTTGGCTCTGTATTACTTTTTAGGTTACACGCTCAACAGAGTCACGTTATTCGCCCTTATCTTTTCCATAGGAATCCTCGTCGACGACGCGATCGTAGTGGTCGAAAACGTGGAAAGACACCTGAAAGAGAATCCGGAACGGGGAATCGTCGGATGCACGTTAGACGCCGTGTCGGAAGTTGGAAACCCGACGATTCTGGCCACATTCACTGTGATCGCCGCAATCCTGCCGATGGCTTTCGTAAGAGGATTGATGGGGCCCTATATGAAACCGATTCCGGTCGGCGCGAGCCTTGCGATGATCCTGTCGTTGTTCGTCGCATTCATCGTAACTCCTTGGCTGAGCGTGCGGCTTTTAAAACGGGAAACCGCTCCGAGTGAAGAACGCGCGGACACGAAACGGACCGAACTATCCCTAATCGACCGTGTTTACGTGCGATTTGCGGAATCGTTGTTGCGGAGCGGATCCAATTCGATCCGCTTCGGCGCCGTCGTGATATCGCTTCTCCTTTTATCCTTCGCCCTCGTCGCATTCAAGACGGTAAAGGTCAAACTGCTTCCGTTCGACGACAAGGACGAATTCCAAATTCTCGTGGACTACGATCCACGAACACCGCTTTCACACAACCTAACAGCGAGTAAACGGCTTGCGACCGAAATTCTTAAAGACGAAAATGTGGAAAAGGTGCAGATTTTCGCGGGGCAAGCGGCCCCTTTTTCCTTTTCCGGAATGGTGAAACACGTCTATCTGCGCGCCGACGATTGGAAATCCGACCTGCACGTGGTTCTCCGTTCCAAGGAAAAACGCGACCGCAAAAGCCACGAGATCATAGAATCCCTCAGACCGATCCTGACCGAATTCGACAAAAAGGAAAACGCACTGACCAAAATACTGGAAATCCCTCCCGGTCCACCCGTACTCGCCACCTTCGTCGCCGAAGTCTACGGTCCGAACGAAACCGAACGCAAACGGATCGCGTCCGAACTGGTATCCGTACTATCCGAACAGGAAGGCGTGGCGGATCTGGATTCCACGTTGAGAAAAGGCAGACCTAAAATCGTATATCCATTCGATTCCGGATCGGGAGGAATATTGGGGGTTTCCTCGTCCTCTTTTTCGACGAACGCGCGTTATCTGTTTTCGGAAACACCGATTCTTTCCTTGGCGGAAGCGGATCATCCCGAGGAGATCACCGTGGATCTTTCCGTATCCGATTCTTACCGATCCTCGACGAGGCCCTTCCGCGATCTCGACGTTTCCTCGCTGGAAAGCGGATCCGTTTCGGCGGAGAGTTTATTCAAAAAACCTTATGTAGTGGAGGAAAGAACCTTACACAGAAAAAATCTCAGACCTGTGGAATATGTAACCGCCGAATTCGCCGGAAAGGAAGAGGCGCCGGTCTACGGAATTTTAAACCTGACTCCGAAAATACCCTACCCGACCTCCACACTGCAAGCTCCCCGACATATCGACGTCGGTTTCATAAAATGGGACGGAGAATGGTTCATCACATACGAAGTGTTTCGCGATTTAGGAGGAGCGTTCGCCTTGGTGATGATACTGATCTACGTTTTGATCTTAGGTTGGTTCGGAAGTTATTCCGTACCGCTCGTGATCATGGCCCCGATCCCGATTTCGCTGATCGGAATTCTTCCGGGTCATTGGATGACCGGAGCGTATTTCACGGCGACTTCCATGATCGGCTTTATCGCCGGGGCGGGAATCATCGTCCGCAATTCGATTCTGCTCGTTGATTTTATCGAGTCGGAATTACGACTCGGAAAATCCCTTCGCCAGGCCGTTTTGGATGCGGGAGTGGTACGATTTCGTCCGATGCTTTTGACCGCGGCGGCCGTCGTTGTGGGAAGCGCCGTGATGCTTTTCGATCCCATTTTTCAGGGATTGGCCGTATCCCTTATCTTCGGAGAAATTGCAGCCACGATTCTAAGTCGGTTTGCGGTGCCCGCCTTGTATTTTTGGTTTTTGGGGAAACGAAGACAGGAAAAATTCCGAAACGCCGTGGAAATATAAGTTCTCATTCGGACAAAACACGATTCCCAGAGTCGACGAATCGATTCACGTTATAGCGTGAAATGATTTTTGAGCGAATTTCTTCGATAATCTATCTTGATCATGAAGAAATCGCTCCGACTACAGATCGTAGTCATTTATACCATATTGACCGTCGTCAATCTGACCTTCGTCGCGGTGATGATCTTCGAAAATCAAACCGACTTGCTTCTTTCCAATTTTACGCTGGAATCGGATCGGGTCGCCCGGGAAATTCTCAAAAAGATAGAATCCTTTCATAAGATCGACTACGAAAACCGGGATCAAATCCAGGAATTCCAAAACAAACTCGTCAGCATTGGACTTTCGAATTTTTCCATCGTGGGATCGGAAACCGCATCGTTCGAAACCGTCAAACTGCTTGCCGGAAACGGAACGACCGCAACCGTCGAAAATCTAAAATCGAAATTGGCGCATATGGCCAACGCAAAGGCCGCGCTCAACACTTCGTACGATATCGAATTGGATACGTCCCAGTTCATCGTAAACCTCATCTTTTTTCTCGATCCGAAGACGTTCCTGATTTCACAGATCAAGATGAAGGAGATGGTGGATCGACTTCAATCCCTATATCTTCAACTCGGACTTTTGTTGGTCTGGGGGTTTACGTTCCACATTCTTTTCGGAATTTTTCTCTACCGCAAAATTTTCGTCCGTCTGTTTCAACTCAAGGAGGTCAGCGAGACGATGGCGACTGGAAATCTCAACGCGAGAATCTCCTGGAAAAGCGACGCTCAGGACGAACTCGACGTCCTCGGAAACACCTTCAACGGAATGGCGGATAAAATCTCGGATCAAGTCGATACTCTAAAACTCAAAAATACGCAGATACAAACCGAACTCGAAATCGGAAAGAACGTCCAGGAATGTTTTCTTCCGGGAAAGCGTAAAAAATACAATCTGATACACGCGGACATCCACTACAAACCGATGCGGGAAGTCAGCGGCGACATCTACGATATCATAGAGATCAACGAGGATCGCACCGCTTTTTTTTTGGCGGACGCGACGGGACACGGAGTTTCCGCGGCGTTGATCACTTCGATCATACACTACAACCTCGAAAACATACTCAAAGAAACCGTAAACCCGGCGTTGATCCTAGGTAAACTCAGCGACAACCTGTTCTCCACTCTGCAGGGAACCTTTTTCGCCACCGGAATCTTCATACTCTTCGAAAAACATTCCTCGTACGCGTATTTTAGCAGCGCGGGTCACAATCCGATCTATTACTACCGAAAGGAATCCGAAAAGATCGTCGCCCTCCATTCCACCGGATTCGTTCTCGGAATCGGAATCCCGGATCCGTACGAGGTTCTCAAAATCAAAACGAATCCGGGGGATAAGTTGCTCGTATATACGGACGGAATTTTGGACGCGGTCGACGAGCGGAACGAGCCGTTCGGAGACGATCGTTTGTTGGAATCGTTCCGAAAACACTCCGCCCTCCCGGCTTCCGAATTGATGAACTCGATCGACAAGGAACTGCACACATACGCGCGCGCCTTTCCCGACGACGTAACCTTCGGAATCTTAGAGATCGGCTGAAATGAAAAAAAGTTTTCTGATCGCGATCCTAGGATTTCTGCTCATCGTTGCGTTCGGTTTGATCGTACTGGATACGAAGTTATTCGAACTCAAGGTGATTCTCGAAAAAAGAAAGGTGCTCAACTTCTCCTTCTCGAGCGAGGTTCTCCGTACGAAATTCGAAAGTATACTTTCCAACAGGGACAATCTGAAAGCGGAGATGAGTCTGAACAATCTGCAAAGTTCCCTCATCGATTCCGGACGTAGCAACGTATTCCGCACGAATTTTCTGCAGAATCTGGGCGGCGCTCTCATCAACGCGGTGCGGCTGGCCACAGGCAAACCGCCGATCCGATTCGAAATCGATTCCTCCAAAATAGGAATGCTCGAACGTTCGTTTCAACTCGAGCGGAATCAAATCTACAAGGAAGCCTACCAAGCCTATGCCGAAGCGCTTCCTCACTATTCAAAAGGAAGCGAAGAAAGCGGATTCATCCTGTTGCATCAGGCGTTTTGCCTCGCGGCGCAGGGAGAATTCGATCTCGCCCTCGCCGATTTGGAAACGCTACAAAAACAAAATCCGAACGACGGCTTTGCGGGAGACGCCGAAATCCTCAAGGAGATCATCCGCAGATCGAAGTTAAACGCGCAGGAAATCGAAAAAAATTTCAATTCGCCCGAAGCCAGAATCAAAGCGTATTTCGCCAAGGGGAACTACGCGAAGGTCCTGGAGGAATTCTCCAAAACACCGATCGATACCGCGGAAATAAAATATATCCGCGCGTATTCGATGGAAAAAACGGGAAATCAAAAAACAGCGATCACGGAATACGCGGCCCTTGCGTTTTCCGAAACCGACAAGGAAATCGCGATCAAAGCCAATCGAAGATTATTGATGTTGGGACATTACTACAACGCGGGCAGCGAGGTCGCGAGAATTTCGGATCGGAACGCGGAACGACTCGGAGACGCCTCCGAAGCGCGGGAGATCCGGGCCTCCTCGGAGAAATTAAAACCGATTTCGGAAACCGAAAACGACTCGATCGCAAAATCGACGCAGTCAAAAACTCCGATCACGGATCCGAATCTGCGATCGGTGATCGATAAGTCGGATGCGTTCTTAAAAAAAGCGGAGGACGAAGTTAAGGCGCAGACGAGAAATTTTATAGAAATCCAAACGGGGAACGATCTTCCCGTTTACGGAAAACGGATCGTGATCGACGGAGATCAAACCAAACTTTTTTCCTCCCACTTTCCGATCACATTGGCCACTTATACGATCGAATCGATCTCCTTATCCAAAAGTTCCGCTCGAACGGCTAAGTTGTATCTCGTGGCGGGACGGCAGAAAATCCAGTTTTCCAAGGCCTTGATCGAAGAGGATCAATCGATAACGCTGATCGAAAAACGAAATCGGAAAAAAATCGGTCTGACCACTTCCGTAAGCATAGAGTTATTCCCATGAGAAGAATTTTGATTCCCGCTCTTCTATGTTTCCTTCTCGCGACGGAAATACTATCCCATCGAATTCTTCTCAAAAACGGAGAAGTGGTGGACGGGGATCTCAAAGAAAACGATCCTCTTGCGGATCACATCACGGTCATAGTAACCGGCGCGGATCAAAAAATTTCCAAAAAGGAAATTACGGAAATATTTCTGGAGGAATCCGGAAACGAGCTTTGTATCACGTTCCAAAACGGGAACGGAGAGGACTGCGGATTCAAACTGTTGAAATTCAGTCCGAATACCGTCTATTACATGAACGCGGAAAACAAATATCTACGTATGTCCAGGAACGAATTCAAAAAAATCAGGATCCAATTGCCGTCGCACAAACTTTTGGGACAACTATCCGCAAGCGGTTTGACGTTTACGATCCGATCCAGACAGGGCGACGCGTTTCGAACGGAAATCTCCGTTCAGGACGAAAATTCGATACTGGCGAAAAAGAAATCGGAGGAAGCTCCTTCGCTTTTTGCCGTGGAAGAGATCGGATCGATCACATACGACAATCAACCGGAGGAAATAAAACCGAAAGCGGCCCCGGAACTTTGGGACTATCTGATACCCGGGTATCATTTGATCAAACAGGGACATTCTAAAACGGGATATACCCATTTGGGATTGTCGGCCTTGTTCGCGGCCGGAGCCGTTTACGAGTTTATGGAAGCGAAACGCGCCCAAGGCGGCGAACCCCTGCTCGTTCCGCAGAACGACGGATCCTTGCTTTGGTCTCAGACCGAAGACGGTGAATTTCAAAAACACAAGACGCTCAATCAGATGTTTTTGTTTTCGTTATTTTTTAGTTATGCGTTAAACGCCGTTTTCGTTACCTTCCCCGTAACGATTTCATATTTCCTGCAGGACTACGGAACGCCGTCGTCTCCGGGAGCCGCTTCCCCGAACGTAAATCAAAACGCGGAGAAGGATCAAAAAATCGAAATGAAAATTAACATCAATTTTTAGGAAAATACAATGGAAAACAACACATCGGCAAACGATTTATCGATCGAGACCGTTTCGAATTCTCACGTAAATCATCTTTTAAAACCGCATATATCGATCGTCAAAACGACGGGTGAGATTACGATCTTTTCCTCGAAAAAGTTGAAGGATTTATTCAATCAAAAAAT
>NZ_NPEF01000009.1:2980-33218 GCF_002811955.1 Leptospira ellisii | reverse complement strand
GATCAAACGCGTGCTATGCCCCCTGCCGGAATCGAAAACGGCGGAGAACGTTCGAGCCAACCTTCCCTTTCGACTCACGGAAGACCAGGATTCGGCCCTGAAAAAAATCGCGGAGTTGACCGCAAAGGAGCAACCCACCGCCGTTCTACTGCAAGGAGATGTCGGATCGGGAAAGACGTTAGTCGCTCTTTTAACCGCCCTTCGTTATCTGGACAATCAGATTCAGGTCTGTATGGTCGCCCCGACGGAGATTCTCGCCAGACAACATTACCAGACGATACTTTCCTTTATGGGGAACATGCCCTTTTTGGGAATCGAACTCCTCGTGGGAAAGGAACCTAAGAAGAACCGATACGAAAAATTGTACCGCATCAAAAAAGGGGATACGTTATTCGTCATCGGAACCCACAGCGTTTTTCAGGAGGACGTTTCCTTTTCGGATCTAGGTCTGGTGATCATCGACGAACAGCATAAGTTCGGGGTCGATCAGAGGGAAACGCTGCGTTCCAAGGGAAAAAATCCGGATATCCTCGCGATGACCGCAACGCCGATCCCGAGGACGTTGTGCCTAACGTTATACGGCGATTTGGATCTGCTGACGATCAAATCCAAACCCAAAGGAAGAATGCCGATCCAGACAAAATGGTTTCAGGAGGGTCGGCGGGAAGGCGTCTACAAATCGATCCGCAAATACGTTTCCTCCGGAAGACAATGTTACATCGTCTATCCGTTGGTGGAGGAATCCGAAAAGGTGGATCTCAAGTCCTGTATCGAAGCCTATGAACAGCTCAAACACGAGATCTTTCCGGATTTCGAAGTCGGTCTCGTCCACGGTAAGATGGAAGCCGACGAAAAGGACCGGGTGATGAAGGAATTTTCAAGGAATAAAATTCAAATCCTCGTATCCACCACCGTCATAGAAGTAGGAATCGACGTTCCCAACGCGACGGTCATGGTCATAGAACACGCGGATCGTTTCGGAATTTCGCAGCTTCATCAGCTACGCGGACGTGTAGGCCGTGGAGATCAGGAAAGTTTTTGCGTTTTGATGACGGATTCCAAAGTCACCGAAGACGCCAAAGTCCGTCTGGATGCGATGGTCGATTTATCGGACGGTTTCGCGTTATCCGAAATCGATCTGAAACTCAGAGGGCCCGGAGAATTGCTCGGCGTGCGGCAAAGCGGACTTCCCGATTTCAGAATCGCCGATCTCCGTGAAGATTCCAAGCTCATAGAACTTACGAGGGAAGACGCTACGGCTTTCGGAAATCCGGGTGATTTGGAAAAAACGGAAATTCGCGGAAGATTCAGCGAAGGTCGTCTGTTGTTTTCGAACTGAAGAAAGGGGCGCCCGCGTGGAAACCGCAAGGCGCGTTTAAATACTTAAGAATTTAATAATAAACTAAATTCTCTTGGAACGGAATATCTAGAAGGGAATACGATCCCTCCTGCGGTCGATCCGGATCAATAAACGTACCAAAGAACGTATTCTCTCGGTTCCAGATCGCAATTGAAACCGCCGATATTCACGGTAGCCAAGTTTATGATCAGGGCGGAATTGGCGCATTCGTCCACGTCCGTTTTTTTATAGTAACGGTCTTCGTCCACTTTCGCAAGCTGCGGCGCCAGAACGGCGATTACCGCGGTATTATCCGGACCTGCGATCGCCCCGATCAAAGCGCTTGTGAGAATTTGGTTTTTAGCCTCGGTCCCGGAAACCGTATCGGGTATCGTAAGACCGATCGTATCGAAAAGGTAACAGTTTGTAAGAAACAGAAACGGAATCAAAGAAGTGATAAGCCGCTTTTTCATCGAAAGAATCTCCCTTAAAATTTTTTACTAAAATCCAGCCGTCGGCTCGGAAGCAAAGTTCTTTCTTGAAAAACCGTCCCTGGAGGAACGATATTACGAACTTATAACTTAGTACCCGAGCCGACCTTTGATTCTTAAATATTTTATCGGTTATTCAAGTGTTTTTCAAAACGGCGGAATCCGGTTTAGCACGGCAAAAACCCATTGCATGGAAGTTCGAATTCTGCATTCTGACATTCAGATATGAAAGTTTCCCTTTTTCCCGTTCTACTTTCTCTCGCATACGGATCGGTATTCGCCCAAACCGCGAATATCTCCAAAGTATCCGGCGAATCCTACGTCCTCGGCGATTTCAAACAGGAGGAACTACTCGTTCCTTATTCCAATCCGGGGGAATCCAAAGTTCATTATCTAAGAAAAGAAACGTTGGAAAAACTTTTGGAGTTATTCCAAGCGTATCAAAGGGAAAACCCGGACGAAAAACAAAAACCGTTCGTGGTTTCGGCGTTTCGCTCCTTTAAGGATCAAAAGGGAATTTGGGAGGAAAAATACACCGGGAAACGCAGAATGCGTCAGCCCGTTAAAAACAAAACTCCGCAAGAAATTATTTCCTTAATTTTGGAGTTTTCCAGCGCGCCGGGCACCTCCAGACATCACTGGGGAACGGACGTGGATCTCAACGCATTAGAGAATTCTTATTTTGAAAAAGGCGGGAAAGGCGAAAAATTCTACCTGTGGATGACGAAAAACGCGAAACGTTTCGGATTCTGCCAACCCTACTCCGCGAAATCCTTACGATCGGACAAGGGCTACAACGAGGAAAAGTGGCATTGGTCGTACGCGCCGATCGCCAATCGGTTGCAGGAGGATTGGGTCCGTCTTTTTAAGGAGGGAAAAATCCGATGGAACGGTAAAGTGTTAGGCGGAGAATTTTTAGGCGAACTTCCGTTGGAATTCGTCACTTCCGTAAATCAGGAATGTAAATTCATCCGTTAACCGACACCGACCGTTTCGTTACGACGGATAACGTCGCGATCCAAGTCTAAAATCCCGCTAAAATTCCTCCCCGCCTTAAGCGGGATTTTGATACACGTCCCACATCGTTTTAAGAAGCGTCTTTGCATCGCTGAATTCTGGAATCCATTGCAGTAATTCCCGGGCCAAAGAGGAAGAGGCCAAAAGTTCGGCGGGATCTCCCGCTCGTCTTCCCGAAATCTTATGCGGGATCGGTCTTCCGACCACTTCTTCCGCGAGACGGATCATCTCCAACACGGAATATCCCTTCTCCGAACCCAAGTTCACCGTAAGGGATTTTTTTTCGGATTCCAAATATTCCAAACTCAATACGTGGGCTTTGGCGAGATCGCTTACGTGAATGTAGTCGCGGACGCAACTTCCGTCCGGAGTTTCGTAATCGGTTCCGAAAACCTCGAAACGTTCGCGCATTCCCGAAGCGGCTTCCATAATAATCGGCAAAAGATTTGCGGGAGTCCTTTCCAGTCCGCGGACTCTTCCCAAAGGATCGTAACCCGCCGCGTTGAAATAACGGAGCGCCGCGAAATGAAATCCCTTCAGAGAAGCATACCAACGCAGATTATCCTCGATGGATAGTTTCGTATAACCGTAATAATTCTCCGGATGAAGCGGATGTTGTTCGTCCACGGGAAGATACTTAGGAGATCCGTAAACCGCCGCGGAGGAGGAAAAGATAATCCGTTTGGTTCCGGCCTTTTCCATAAAAGCCAACAACTGCAAAGTGCCGCTGATGTTATTGAGGGCGTATTTGGAAGGATCCGTCATGGATTCTCCGGCGGCCTTCCACGCGGCGAAATGAAACACCGCGTCCACGGGTTTGGCGAAAGCCTTTTCCAAAACCGAAATGTCCTGTATGTTTCCCTGAATCAGCTCTACGCCGGGAAAAAGATTGGCCCGGTTTCCCTTTTCCAGATTGTCCACGATCAGAAGTTCGTGTTTTTTTTCGAGCAATAAGGCGACGACGTGGCTACCGATATAACCGGCGCCGCCGGTAATTAATAGTCTCACCGGTGATCCGTAACTCCCCTGTCGCTATCTTTAAAGAATTTTATAATATACTTAACTTGGTCGATCAGATTTCCGGACGCTTCCAATTCCTCCAACGCCTTTCTGGTCGTAAATCCGGAGTGATAGATGATCTTATACGCGTGTTTGATCGCGTTTCTCACGTCCGGAGAGAAACCGGCGCGTTTCATTCCCACGCTGTTGAGACCGACGACGGTGCTCGGATTTCCGTCCACGGTGGAATAAGGGGGAACGTCCTGAACGACCTTGGCAAGACCTGCCACCATCGCGTAGTCCCCCACGAAACAGAACTGATGAACCGCCGCCAAACCTGAGATGAACGCGAAACTTCCCAAAGTAACGTGTCCCGCGAGAACGCTTCCGTGGGTGAGGATGTTATTATTTCCGAGTATACAATCGTGACCGACGTGGGCGTTTCCCATAAAGTAATTCTTGTTGCCGATAACGGTGGGAGAATCCTCTTTCGTGCCCTTGTGAATATTGGAATATTCCCGGAAGATGTTATGATCTCCGATCACGGTTTTCGTAAGAAGTTGCTGATTGAAACCCAGATCCTGAGGCATAACGCCGATAACGGCGCCCTGATGAAAACGGTTGAATTTTCCGATCTCGGATCCCGCGCAGATCTTAACGTGACCTTCGATCACGGTTCCTTCCTGAATGGAAACGTTGCCTTCGATGATGGAGTACGGACCAACCTCTACGGATTCGTGCAATTCGGCTCTCGGGTCGATAATCGCAGTCGGATGTATTTTCATTGAGACCTCTCTTCGGTTCTAAAATACAAAAATCGACTCGGCTTTTTTATTCAAGCTTTTAAAGATGTCCTGAACGATCGTATCTTTTACGCAAAAGTGGTTGTGTAATTCGGAAAACGATACGAAAGTTGAAACGAGGTTTGAACCATGCTTGTAGACTGGAACAGATTGGATTCACTGAAACAGGGAGACGACGAAGAGGAAATCGCTTGGCTGAAAGAGATGGTGGAATCCCTGCTTACCAACATGGAAATCAGGATTCAAAACATCGTTCGTTTTGCCGAAGAAAAACAGGAGGCGTCGCTTCAAGCGGAACTTCACCAAACGAAAGGCGTTTCCGCGAACTTCGGCTTGGAAGACCTCCGCGCCCTGGTAGCTGAAGCGGAACAATTTTTGAAAGCCGGAGATTCCGGATCTTCTTACGGCTTAAGTTTAAAATCGCCGGCCGTCTGGGAACAAACCCGGGGTGAATTGAAAAAAAAATTCGGAATTCCATGATCCGAACGTTCCGAAGTCCTCTTTCCGATAATACGACTACGGATACGATCTACGAAATTCGACGTTGAGAGATATCTTTCCTAACTTCCTATGATAAAGTTTTTTTCCGGATTTTTTCTGATCCTATTTTTACACGCGAGTTGCGGCCCCGGAAGCTCCTGCGATTGCCCCGATAAGAATTCGTTGGGGCTCGGCGGACTTTTGATGTTGGCCGCGGTTCAGATGCCTTACGATCAATTCGTGGGATCCTGCGACGTTCCTTCCAAATCCTTCTGTATCGATTACGCGCCTTACTATCATCCTTCCCACGAACGGACCTTATGTAAGGTCAGAAGCGGAACCTTTCGGGAGGCCTCTCTTTGCGCGCGCGGATCCTTGGTGGGGAAATGTAAGGTCAACATCGAGTTCTCCCAGCAAAAGTTGGAGATTCTCTACTATTCCGCAGCTCCTTTGAATTGGAATTTTAATTCCGCGAAATCGGATTGTGAGAGCGCAAGGTTCGGAGTGTTTCAATGAAAAAAATATCCTTTGCCGCGGTCCTGATTTTCGCGTCTTTGATCGCCGCGTATTCCTTCTGTCTTTTTCCGATACAAGCCTGTAGTTGCGAACCGAGAAAAACGGACAATATACTTTCGACGCTCGCATTGATGAGTCCGGACAGTTTCGCGGATACGCTGAGTTGTCAGGACGTAAACGCGTCGATTTGCGTCGAGTTTACGGATTTGGAATATACTTACGGAAGTTTATACTGTCGTTCGCAGGGACTACGCGAGATCGCGCGCTCCTGCAAACCGCAGAACGAAATCGCGGTCTGTAAGGGTTTGAGCGGAGATTTGGAGATTTCGTTGTATTCGGACGGAGCGCATCCCTTCACCGACGCCACCGCGGAAACCTACTGCGATTTGTTGGAATTGGAATACGTCAAAATGTGAGGCGGAAAGAATATTCTGAATTTGGAATATTCCGGAACTCCTTCGTTTTATACCGAGGAGCTCCGGTCTTGAATCACTTTCCCGATTTACGTTTTACGAAATAGGAATCCACGTCGTCGGTGATCGGGCGGATCGCTTCCTCGTATTTTAGGATCGATTGAACCGCCTTTTCATAGACGCTCATCAAAAGTGCCTGAGCGGCATCGCACATCTGTTCCTTTCTGAATTCCTCGGTATGAAGCGTTTCCGTGATCGAACCGTCCGGATTAAACGGCAACGAAGCCAGAAGATTGGAGATCACGATCTTATCGTCTCCCGCTACGTGGGAAGGATCATAGATGACCGGAAGAATCGTCTGATTTTTAACGTGGGTGATCACGTTCAAATCCGGTGTGTTTCTACAGTAACCTTCCTTGATAAAAAGGGTTTTGACCCCTCTTTCGCAGAGAACTATATTCAAATTTCCTTGATTAGCGATGTATTCCGCGGCGGAAAACCATTCCACCGCCTCGTTTCCGAAACCGCGTTTTAAGATCACTGGTCTTCCCGTTCTTCCCACGGCTTCGAGAAGTTCGAAATCCTGCGCGTTTCTAGTTCCGATTTGGATCATATCCGCGTGTTTCGCGACTTCTTCGGCCATGGTATGATCCATCACTTCGGTCACGTAGGGAAGTCCGGTTTCGGCCTTGACCTTATCCATCATTTCGATTCCTTCCCAACCTAAACCGCGCCAATCGGTGGGACGGGTGCGGGGTTTAAACGCCCCGCCTCGGAAAATGATTCGATCCAAGACGCCGTATTTTTTGCCGATCTCCACCGCTTGTTTCGCGATCGTAAGAGTCTGTTCATAGGTTTGCGGAGAATCCGGTCCCACGATAAAGATATGTTTTCCGGTTCCGAATTTACGGACCAGTCCGTCCGGACCTTTCACCTCGACGATTCTTGTGGCCCTGTGAACCACTTCTCCGTTTTTTCCGGCGGCGGTTTTTGCTATATTCTTATAAGGAATGGACACGTTCCAAATTTTCACGACCCCCGGGAGTTCTTTGACATAGCCTTCTTTTTCCGAAATTTTACGCGTATCGCCGATAAAATGAATCGTATCGGAAACGGCGGCTCCTCGGATGATTTCCGTCTGATTCCCGCATTCTTTTGCGAGGTCCTTGATTTTAGTCTCCGTATCCGGATGACCTTTTTCCAACTCAACTATGTCCACACTTCACTCCGCACGGGATTTTCTCCCTTAGTTACAACCTTCTATTATTTCGATTATCGTCAAGAATTCATCAGAAACTATGATCTTTCCCGGGAAACTCTCCGGATTTTACTTCTTTATGATAATTTCCTACGGCGTTCTTTACGATCGAATGTAGATCCGCGAATTTTTTCAGAAACTTAGGCTGAAAATTCGCATCCAATCCCAATAGATCGTATAAAACCAAAACCTGTCCGTCGCAATCCGGACCCGCTCCGATCCCTATGGTCGGAACTCCGATCTCCAGACTCACCTTTTTTCCGAGATCCGCCGGAATCATTTCCAAAACCATAGAAAAAGCCCCGGCGTCGGAAAGCGCCTCCGCCTCACGGAGAAGTTTCGCGCCCGATTCCTCCCCTTTTCCCTGCACCTTATGCCCGCCGAAAACGTGAACGCTCTGCGGAGTGAGACCGAGATGACCCATCACGGGAACACCGATCTGTTTCAGAATGGAGATCAACTCGCAGATAAAATCCGAACCGCCTTCGATTTTGACGGCGTCACAATCGGTTTCCTTCATCATTCTCCCGGCGGAACGGATCCCGTCCTCGATGGAGGTTTGATAACTTAAAAAAGGAAGATCGGCGACGATGAATTTGTCGGGGGCCCCTCGTCGAACGGCCTTCGTATGATAGATCATTTCGTCCAAGGTCACAGGCAAGGTGCTCGTATTTCCCTGAATCACCATTCCGAGCGAATCCCCGACGAGAATGGAATCCACGTCCGTCTCGTTCAAAACCTTGGCGAAACCGAAATCGTAACACGTAACGACGGAAATTTTTTCTTTCCCTTTTTTTTCGGGAGAATAGACCTTATGTACGTTTCTCATATTCGTCTCCGCTAAAACGTTCGTAAAGGGAATCTTCCCGGATTTGTTTCAGGATTTCCCGGATAAAAGGACGGGTAAAAAGGGAATGGTGCGGAAGATGCAGCCCCCGCGTGTGTATCGTGACCGTATCGTACGAAAGAACGTCTATGTCTATTTCCCTCGGTCCTTTGTCCGTCTTACGGACCCGGCCCATTTCCTTTTCGATACGGAGCGCCACTTCCAAAAGTTCCTCCGGAGAAAACGAAGTTTCTATCTTAAGGATCTGATTTAAGAAATCGGGCTGATCCGTAACCTCCAGAGCGATCGTGTTCATCGGTTCGGATTCCTTGATTACTTCGATGCCGACGGTGTTCTTTAATTTACGCACCGCGACTTTCAGGAATTCGGCTCGGTTCCCGAGATTGGAACCCAAGGAAAGAAAGGCTTGTTTCATACCTTGCCACCCGATTCGGAAAGTTTCAACCGGTAATCGGCGCATTCCAAATGAACCTCTTCCGTCATTTCCCGAAGCCTGGAATAAATTCTTCCTTCCGCCTTATCCTTCCATTCCGCGGGAGAGGTGTTCGAAGTGAGAATGGTAAGTTTTTCCTGTTCATATCTCGCATCGATAAGATCGTATAATTTCGAATTCGACCAATCGGATTCTTTTTGAACCCCGAAATCATCTAACACTAATACTTCGACTTCTGCGAACATGGTTTCGATCGTTTTTTCCATTCCGTGGGTTTCGGAATCCTTTTGATACGTTTCCCTTAAAGTGTTGAGAAAGTCGCGGTTGATCTTCGCGTATTTGCAGTTTATCTTATAACGGAAGATCAATTCGTTTAATATGATGCATGCGAGGAGGGTTTTTCCCGTTCCCGGTCCGCCCCAAAGATATAAACCGTGCGGTTTAAAACCCGGATCGTTCCATTTATGGACCAGATCATAAGCCCAGTTGTGCGCGATCGTGAACGAAATTCCCACCGCTGCGCTGTGATCGGTTTGATCAAGGGTTCTATACCGGTATTTGGGAGGAATTCCAGATTTTTTGAATATACTTTCCAAGTGTCCCAATTCCATTCTCGCGTTGTGACAGACGCAAGGGACCATCTTACCTAGACTTTCATCGTAAACCCTCCAAGGCGGTTTTCCCTGGCAGGGGCAATTCTCCGCAATACAACGGCAGATGGAAAGAACGCCCGCGCTCGAACCGGGAACGTTTTCCGTAAGCGTAAATCCGACTCCACCGCACTGCGGACAATCGGGGGTTCCTTCTCGAACGGGAGTGTATTTTTTGAGAATCATGCTTGAATTCCAGTTTTTTCGACAAAAGGTTGAAGGAAAACCTTTTATGAAAGAAGAATCTGCTGGAAAAATGCGGGGAATAAAAGAAAGTAGGAACTGTCTTTTTCTTCTCAGTCGTACGGATCGAAGAAAAAGAATTCGAACCTCCGAAAGAAAACGGACGTTTATGTCGCTTATTCGGAAGAAAGTGGAAAAAAAATTCGTTCTTAGTTTATATCCGGCAATCGAAGTCCGATAGATAATTACAGGAGAGAAGGCACAGGATGTACCTTTTTCCTAATACCATTGAAAGAGAAGTAAAAGGTGTGAGCATTATGAAGGTGATGAAAAGCATATTCATTCTTCTGGCCGTGCTGGGACTCAACCTGTCTGTTTTAGCTCAGCAAAACAATCAGGGTGGTAATCAGCAAGCCAACGAAGCTGTAGAAAAAATCGACGAGCTGTTAAAGGGCGAGTTGGTTCCCGAAGACGACGACAAGAACCTCACGGAAGAGCAAAAACGTCGTAAAAAGGCGATCCAAGAACAAGAAGCTCTGTGGAAAAACCCTGACTTTAAGGGCTATGACAAAAATTTCCAAGAACTCCACCAACTCTCCAAGGCATTCGCCAACAACAAATTCAGATTGGCATTATCCAATTACCAATCGGGCGTAAACACGGTTCTTAAGATGAGGGAATCCGTGGAACAATACCGCAAAGAAGAAGCGGAGAAAAAACGTCTCGATGAGAAGTGGTACTGGCAAAAGGTCGACCGTAAGGCGAGAGAAGACCGTGTCGTTTCCCGCGAAAAACTCGTGGCAAAACAACAGGCTTTGAACTACTTCACCAAGGCGATCAACCACTTGGACGAAATCAAAAACCCGGATTTGAGAGAAAGACCCGAGTTCAAAAGACTTCTGTCCGACACTTACAGATCCTGGATTCTCACGGAGTATGATTTACAAAATCTTCCTCAGTGTATCCCCATTCTCGAACTCTACATCGAGATCGACGAAAACGAGAAGGAATATCCGGCTCACAAGTATCTCGCAAGCTGTTACGCTTTCGAGGAGAACATGATCAAAAAATACGGCGGAGCATCCGAAGACCAGATGTTCAAATACCGTTATAAGAAAAACGTTCACCTTCTGAGAGCGACCGAGTTGAAATACGGAAAGGATTCTCCGGAATACAAACACATCGTAAACCTTGTCAACAAGGACGAAGTGATTTCCGTAAGACCGTAACCTTCTCTCTTTCAATCTGAAGAAACGAGAACCCTGCCCGAATACGGCGGGGTTTTTTTATTTTTCGGCTTCTCTTCGCGCGACGTGCGGCATTTGACGCGACGAAACGGAAAACGTCCGCCGTTTCCGTTCGGAATCAAACCTTCCCTCTTTGAAATGAAAACCGACGAACGAACCGAGGATCGTTCATTTATTTATGGACTAAATCGAGCGATCGGTTACCTTTACGGACGAACGAGGTATTGTTATGCTCCTTCCGGAAAAGATATTGATCATCGCGGGTGTGTTGAATTTGGCCTACGGAAGTTTAACCGGATTCCCGTACGCGTTGGCGAGAAAAAAGGCGGAGTTTCCGTCCCGATATCTGCAGGCCGCACATATCGGTTCTCTGATGCAGGGCGCGATGCTCCTAGGACTCGTGATCGCGTTCCGTTATGCGAATTTATCCGAAACTCTCGGTTTGATCGGAGCTTCTTTGTTCGCGGTTTCCTCCGCGTTTCTCGCCCTCAAAGACACGGTAAATTGGCTTCAGGGAATCAAGGACGAATTCCAGGAAAATCCGATCTTGGGAAAATCGCTCGGCGCCGTGGGAGTGATGACCAACGTGGCGGGAATTTTCGTGATCGTATACGGAGTTTTGATCACCTAATATGCGCTATACGATCATTCGACGACCCGGAACTCGATCGCCGCTTTCGAGTCGCCGTTGATATGGATTTCGATCCGATGTTTTCCCGGAACGTGAATCCTCGTGGTCATCTGTTTGAAGGATTGTTTCTTATCGTAACGCGCCGACTCTCCGGGCAAAAACGTCCTTTCGTCGATTTGAAAAACCTTTCTGGAGGTTTTACCGGAAACCTTCGCGTATTCGATCTTGTATTCTATACGAAGTAGACGCGGAGTTTTTTCCTTGGACACCGCTTCGAAACCGAAACGGAGATCGCTTCCGATGCGCACCGATTTCGGTTCGATCTTAAAATTCAGGATTTCCGCCTTGATTCGATCTTCGAATCCGAAGATGGCGAGCGCTCTCTTGTTTCCTCCCTTTAAAAGACCGCGTAACGCGTGTTTGAGAAGCGCGTCCCTTTCCTCCGAAAAGCCGATCCAACGTTCGGCGATATCGAGTACGAATTCGGGATGATCTTTAGAGACGTCGTTGAGATGATTAGCGACGCTTCTGCGCACGACTTCGTCTGGATCGTCCCTTAAATTCTCCAAAATCGGAAGCGTCTTTCGGGGATCGTTCTTTAGACCGGGAACCCCCATTCCCCAGGGAAGTCTGGGCCTACTCCCTTCCGAAGCCAGACGACGAACGGCGGAGTCTTTGTGAAGGGACCATTTCAACATTTGTTTCCAGGTGAAATCCGGATGTCGGATTAAAAAAGGACGAATCGAAAATTCGCAGGAGATCAATCGTGTGATCCTTTCGGTAGCGACCATCGCCTCTTCGGGATGATCGATTCCCCGAAGTTCCACGATGTCCCCTAAAAAAATCGCAAGAAAAACCTCCTTTCCTTCGAAAAGGGAATCGATCCGATCCGTAATCCGAAGAAGAACCGGAAGCGCCTTCGGAAACGATTCCGGAAGTTCCTCCGCCAAGGTCTCCGCGATTCTCCGAATCCTCTGTTTGAGTTCGAGTTTCCCCCAATCCTTTCGTTTGAATCTGCGGATCCAATCCTCCTCGGAAATCCCTTTGACCTCTTTGGAAAACGTCGCGGCGATTTTTTTGAGAACCCGGGGAGTATAAAGATCTTTTAATAAATCTGACATCGTTGGGTCCTTCCGGATACGCCGCCGTTTAAAACGTTTTGAAGCGGAATTCGGGCGTATAACACGGAGTTATTTACGGATCCTTTATTTATCGGAGATCGAATTTTATCCACTCGAATTCGATTCCTTTGATTCGGAATCCGATTCAAACGAGCAACAGGCAAAGTATCGCGAGTAAAAAAGTCACCGGAGTAAAAAGTATCGTTTCTAGGGTATGAACGGCCAGAAGGTTTCCCACCGTATTGAGCGAAAATAGAACGAACAAAATCGAAAACGCGAACTTAGGGACTTTCGGAGTAAGGTTCTTATGTAAGGTTCCGCGACGTATCAAAACCGCGTATATGAATAGAATATTAAGCGAAATCGATGCCAGCTCGAATAGATACATCTGTTGAACCGTCTGGAGACGCCCTCCCCAAACGATCGTATAGGGAATAAAACCCGATAAAACCGAACAATGAAACAATATGATCGCCGAGAAGAGGAAGATCAGGACGTTCGAAACTTTTTTTTGAATTCGTACATCTTTTAAAAACATGATATCAAGGTCTCCAATAAAGCAATATTTCCTTGTTTCCGTCCCGCCCTTCGATAGGAGACCATTCCAAACCCAAAACGGAAGCGCCGATATCCCGTTTCAAAAACCGGCAAAGCGAAAGTATGATTCGAAACCGAACCTTAGGATCGCGCAAAACCCCTTTTATCAAATCCCGTTCGTCCGCTTCGAACTGGGGTTTAATCAAGGTAACACATTCAATTTTTGGAATGTTATTTTCTCTCGAAAATTCTCGAATCACGGGAAAAACGGAACGAAGGGAGATAAAACTCAGATCCATAACGATCAGAATCGTATCGGGATCGGGGACATCACCCTTATTTTTTTCCCATTCGATTTCGGAGGACGAAAGATTCCTAAGATGAAACCGATCTTTGACGACGACGGATTTATGATTCCGCAGACGTTCCGCGAGTTGACCGTATCCGACGTCGCAGGCGAAAACTTTCCAGGCTCCCCGTTCCAAAAGAACCTGGGTAAACCCTCCCGTCGAAGCGCCCAAATCTACGCACAACCTTCCCTCCGCCGAAATCGGAAACGTTTCGAAGGCCTTCAGAAGTTTATACGCGCCCCGGCTTACGTATTCCGGGATCACGTTCAAAATCCGGATTTTGGAATCCTCCGCAAACGTCAAACCGGCCTTCGTGATCTTCTGTTCGTTTATCAAAACCGAACCGGAAAGGATCAGACTTCTCGCCTTTTCGACGGTTTCCGCAAATCCCTTTTTTAGAAGAAGGGAATCGAGCCTAATTTTTTCTTTGGCCAATGTATTCCGGTAATTCCTGAAAAAAGATTTTTTCCTCCGGAGAAGAGGAAAAGCGGACGGCGGTTTCGGACAAACGATCCTGAAGTTCTTTCACCATGGACTTACATCGATCTAAACCGTATAACGCCGGATAGGTGATTTTGCCGGATCTTTGATCCTTGCCCGGTGTTTTACCGAGGCTTTCCTGGGTCCCTTCCACGTCCAATATATCGTCCGTAATCTGAAACAACAGACCGAGATCCTCTCCGTATCCGGACAAAGACTCTTCCCTAACGATCCAATCAGGACGAAGCCGGTTTCCCAAAAGAAGGGATGATCGTATCAATGCTCCGGTCTTTAAACGATGCGTAATGCGCAATAACTCTATCGTATCCTGCCCGTTTTTAAAGCCGGCCGTTCCGTTTTCGCGCTCCATCTGCAGATCATATATCTGTCCGGAAACCATTCCGGGAGCTCCGGAACCAGCATGCAAAATTTCTAATAAATCCGAATGTAAAGCCGGATCTCCGTTTTTTCCTTCCACCTTCGAAATCAGATAGAACGCGAACGAATTGAGCGCGTCGCCCGCTAGAATGGCCGTGGATTCGGGAAATTTTTTATGAAGAGTGGGCATTCCCCTTCTAAAATCATCGTCGTCCATACTCGGAAGATCGTCGTGAATCAGGGAATACGTATGAATACATTCCAAAGCGGAGCCCAGATAAAGAACGTCCCGGGAATTTTCCGTTCCCGCGCGATCGCCGTAGGAAGCAGCGGCGAGTACGGGCCGCAAACGTTTTCCACCAGCGGTTAAACTGTATTTCATCGCCTCGAAAAGTTCGGGAGCCGATCGTTGTGAAAGTAAGGGAAGCGTACGGGAATCCAGGAACGTTTCGAACGACGCTCGATACGATTGGAATAATTCGGAAAATTCGGAAAATTCGGAACGGATCACCTTCGCTCCAGACTTCGACGAATCTTGGAAATGTAAAGCAATCTCCGGTTATCCCTTCACTTTCAGAACGACCTTTCCGACCGAAGTCCCCGATTGGAAGTATTTCAAAGCCTCGTCGATTTTTTCGAAAGGAAACGTCTTTCCTATCAAAGGAGGAGCCAAGCCGAGCTTCACCAACCCGGTTAAACTTTTCGTCAATTTTTCCACCTTGTCGTAGAGCCAGATCAGGTTGAATCCCATAACGGATTTATTATCCGAAACCATTCCCATCGGATCCAACTTAGGTCTGGAAAGATATTTATAAACCAACGCGGGCCAATTTACGGAACTTCCGGACCCCATCATGTCCGCCGCACCGTAGACGATCATACGTCCCATCGGGGCCATAACTTCGTAACTTTCGCGGAATATTTTTCCTCCGATACATTCCAAAACGAGATCGAGTTCCTTTCCGGAAAGGGAGTTGCGTAGATCCTCCGCAAAACGATCGGAACGTACGATCTGTCCGTCGTAACCTTCCTTTTTCAAAAGATCGAGTTTGGCCGGAGAACCTATGGTCCCGATCGTAAACGCCCCGAATTTTTTTGCGATCCGATTGGCGTAGATTCCCACCCCTCCCGCGGCGCTATGGATCAAAACCGTTTGACCTTTTTGCAGATCTCCAAGAGCGACTAACGCATAATAGGCGGTCAAACCTTGGACCAGAAAACCCGCACCCTGATCGAAATTCCACTTGGGCGGAAGTTTGAAAACGTATCTGGAATCGATGTTCAAATGCGAAGTATACGCTCCGAAACGCGTAACTCCCATAATCTTATCCTTCTTTTTCACGTTTTTGACTTTTTTGCCCGTTGCGACGACCGTACCCGAATATTCCAAACCGGGAATAAACTCCCCTTTAGGAGTCGCGCTGTACAAACCTTGGATCGCGAAAAGATCCGCAAAATTCAAACCGATGGAATGAACTTCCACCTGCACTTCGTTGTCTTGCGGTTCGGGCAATTGATCTTGAATCAATTCCACGTTTTCCAAGGAGCCTTTTTTGCGGACGAGTGCGACGGATCTTTGCATGACAAGGTTTTAAGGACGGAAAGCGGAAGGGCAAGAAATTTTTAACGAAGCGGTGATCGGTCCGCTTCGTTAAGAAAAGGATCGATCAAAACTCGGGGGAATAAAATTCCTTTTGCCCGTCGCGGGCCGCGATCGCGAATCGATATTTCCGTTTCGCGTTGAATTCCGGATTGTACCAGCGCACTTCGTAAACGGCCATTCCATCGGAGGAATTTCCCTGAAGACGAACGTCCAACTCGGTTCCGGAATCGTCCACGGGCCTTCCTTCCGAAGAGAGGCGTTTCCATTCTTTACCGTCCTCGCTGTACTGAACGGAAAGAAGGGATTGGTGAAAGTGTATCAAGGAAGGGTTCACGTCCAGATAACGAAAGATCCAGTGTTTTTCGGAATTCTCTTCGGCTAACACCAAACGCGGCTTTTCCTTGACTTCGCGCTTTCCTTTGGCCTCCTTTTTTTCGGGCATATATCGTTTCAGATCCAGACGGAATTCCCAGGAATCCGGAAAACTTTCCTTTCCTCCTTCGTCGGGCATATGTTTTACGAGATCCGCAAGATGTTCTTGAAGAAACGGTTGGGTCGAGGGGCCGTAGATCGTATGCCCTCCTTCGTAATGTTGTTTCGAATATTCCTCGGGAGTCGTCGCATAACCGAAGTAACCGTTCGCGCAGGAAAGAACGGAAGTATGAACGATGCGTTCCCGACCGTTGTTCGCCTTTTGTTTTTCCGCGCCGAACGCGGCGGCGGAGAATCTTTTGCCGGATTCGTTCGTAACTTCGAACGGAACCGCAAGTAATACGGTGTCCCCGATTCTCGCGGATTGAAGGATCATCCGATGCGGAAAATTCCTCTTCGCCAACAGGATATACTGAAAAAAGGACCCGGCCGTACGTTTATGCCCCTGACAACCGCCCGTAAAAATATAACGGGGCCAACCTTCGCCCCAAAACGGAAGCCAATGTAGGACGGGAGTCATTCCGTCTTCGGCGCCGCCCGTCAAAGCGGTCCCCGCCACGGGGCGCGCACAAAGTTCCGCCTCGCCTATTTTAGGATTTTCGAATACGTCCACCTCTTTCGAGTTGTATGAATACGTGATTTCCGAATTCAGTTTTTTGCCGAGGCCGAGGAAAAGTTCATAAGACTTTTTTGATATTTCGGAACCCAGGCGTTTGGACTCGATGAATCCCTGCATACCTTCGCGATAATCCGGCGAATTGTCTCCGTGTGCGGCGTTGGAAACCGCGTGAAGCGGTTCCCACTTCGGATTAAATTCCTCCTTAATCCTATACTCCAAATCCCTTTCCGGATAAGCGAATACGTCCGCGTTCACGACTCGGTTCCGGGAGGGGATCGTGGTTCCGTGGACCGAAAACGTCGAATAAACCGCGAGAGGTTTGAAACTTCCGTCCTTGTCCTTTGCGTCCACCCGGATCATTGTCAACTCCGGATTGACCGTCTCGTAAATTCGTTCGGTTTTGATTTCTTTTATACCGGAATCGGCGTTGGCCGCATAGGCTTCGATCGAACGATTCCGGGTCAAACCCCAGATCGAAGATTTACCCGTTGCGATCTTGGCCGGTTTGGCGGAACGATACGCTTCCAGAACGGCTTCGTAAATTCTATCCTCTAAAAACCCGTACCAATCCTTTTCGAAACCGGGTTTGTTCGCGGCGAATTCGTTGTAGAAATTATTCTCGTAGAAATTTCCGGGAGCGGAATGTGTATGTGTTCCCGAAATCACGATCCCTCCGAGACCGATGTCCGTCGTATCGGCCAAACGTTCGGCGAGTCGATGATGTAACAAAAGCGAACCGGACAAAAGATCCGTCTGGATCAGAACCAAAGGGGAATTTTTATCTTTTCGAATATAAATTACTCTCGCGTAAATTTTCGTTCTGAATCCTTGTTCGGTATTCGCAAGCATGGAATAACCGGCAAGAGGAAGCCCGGGCGGCGGAGTGATATCCGCCTTGGCGGCGCCCGCAAACAATCCCTTCGTATCGGAAACGACGGACGGTTTTTTATTTTTGATTACGTATGTCGCGGAATCCCCGCAGAATACAAAACCGAATAAGGCGAAACCGGAAACGAGGACCTGAAGGATCTTTCGAAAAACGAAACGGTTCAAATGCAATTCCTCCGAAGACGTTCTCAACTTTGCGGCTTTTTCCGGAATATCATTCTACGAAATCGGAACGAAACCATTTCGGCGACGAAACCGCGGCTGCAGAATGTTAAACTCGATATTCTGAAATGCAAGCAGCCTTTTCCCGAAAACGAAGGATTTCGATTCTTTTTCATCCGAACCGATCCATTTTCTGGTTTCAAAATAAACCCTATTTTCAAGAAAATGAAAATCAGCAAAAAAGTTTGCTATCAAACTATATGAATTTCTGGAAAAGACTTCGATTTTATTTTTTCAATTTTTATCCTCCGTATTTCGCGGCCGGAATCCGTTACCAAAGCCTTAGCAAAGACTACACGCACTTTCGATTGACGATGAAACTGCATTGGTGGAACCGAAACCTGGTCGGAACCCATTTCGGAGGTTCTTTGTATTCGATGTGCGATCCGTTCTACATGCTGATCTTGATGGAGAATCTGGGAGAGGAATACATCGTCTGGGACAAAGCAGCGACGATCCGTTTTATAAGCCCCGGTATGGGAACTGTTTATGCGGATTTTCAGATCGATCGATCCGAGATAGACAGAATCCGAAAGGAAGCCGACGAAAAAAGAAAGTTGGATGCATTCTTTCAAGCCAAGGTTTACGACCAAAAAACTGGAAAGGTGATCGCCGAACTCGACAAGGTCGTTTACGTACGGAGGAAGGAAAGGGTCAAAAAGGACAAGGATCCGAAGGAGTGAATCCGATTCTTTCATCGATTTCACGCGACGGATCGATTCGGTAAAACGGATTCGCCTCGATTCGAACGAAAAAACGGAGGCGAATTTTTGTCCTTTGCCCGCGCCCCCGTTTTTGAAACTTAAACCGACGACCCGTCCCGTCCCCGAATCGAAATGTTAACCGTTTCTCATCTTTTCAGAAACCCGTCGGTAAACGAGTAGCAAAAACGAAACCGTAAACATAAAAAAACCGACGAACAAAAAGAAAAGTTTAATCGCGGTGATTCCGCCCGTAAACGCCGCGAGTCCTTCCGGAACCTTCGGCCAAACATTCAAAAAATAGAACATAAGAGAATTTTCAAGTAGGTCGAATATCAAAAAACCGAAGGAGAACAGATTCAAAGAAACGGGCAGACCGAAGCGAGCAGCCGCTTTCGTATAAATTCCTCCGAAACAGAGAACCAAAGGAAACGGAAAAATCATATCGACTACGTCGATCCAAAAATATAAATTCCGACCCGATGCTCCATAAACGCCGAACACCTCGACGAAATCCCTCGCCGATGAAAAAGGTCGGAAGTCCATCTTTTTGGGAAGTTCGATTCCTTCGGGGATCGGAATCGCTTTTTCCAGAAGCTGCATGGTTTCCGCACAAATCACACCGAGTATAAAAAGAACGAGAATCCAATTGTTTGAGGTGAATCGATAAAACACTCCGCTCAATCTTTGAAAGAGAGGAGCGGATTTAGAACCCAGAAGAAATCCAGTAACGATCAAGGAAATCGGAAACAAGGGCCCGTGGGGAACGTAACGAAAAAAGAACGTAGACGCCGTCATTAAAAACGGAAGGATTATAAAAACGGTTCCTTCCATTTTCCTTTCTAAACGCATTTTAAATCCCAAATATCCGAACGCAAACAAAAGCAAAAAAATCGAAGGTGCCTCGATCCAACGAAAGCCAGCGTTTTTAAAGGATTCTCCTAAAAAACTTCCGCCCCAATAAGCGATAAAATCTCCGAAAATTGCGAACGAAAGGATTGTGAGAACGATTTTTAAAGCCTTTTTCGAAGCGGCGGGAAAAACGCCGTTGCGGTCGAGTTCCAACAAACCGAAAAGGATTCCGACATGGACAAAGATAGCCAATCTCCCGAAAAAATAATAATCGGAAGTCTGCGGAGCTAATTCGATCCTCATTCTAAAAAAAGCGGAAACGAATTCCTGCGTTTTTAAAAGATAAGGAGGAGAATCCGCTCCGTTCCAAATCAAGGATTGTATCGGCGTTAAGAATAGAATTAAAATCGAGGCAAATAGCGATACGATTGCGGAAAGTTTCATAGATTCTCCGGAAAGAAGCATTATCTTGATATCAAGATTCTTTGCGTCAAATCAATAAGATCTTTATCTTGACGTCAAGATAAATTCTTAAAAAAAGGAACCATGAAATCCGAAAAAACGGAAGATCACGTCGATTTTATACTCCGGCAATGGTCAAAAGAACGACCGGATCTGGACACGAAGGCTATGGGCACGATCGGAAGGATTCACAGGCTTTCTTCGATTTTTTTCTATAACGTTCATAAGGAAGTTTTTCAAGGCCACGGACTCGCGGCGCCGGAATTCGACGTGATGGCGGCCCTGCTCCGCAGCGGGAAACCGTATAAAAAATCTCCCGGAGAACTTCTTTCCACTCTGATGATCACTTCCGGAACGATGACCAATCGTATCGATCGACTGGAATCGCTCGGCTGGGTAAAAAGAGAATCCGATCCGAACGATCGGAGAAGCGTTTTGATCGGACTTACTTCCGAAGGAAAGCTCGCGATTACCAAAACCCTTTCGGATCACGTAAAAAGTATGCAGGTATTATTGAGTCCTCTTTCGGACAAGGAACACGCGGAACTTTCCAAACTTTTGCGAAAGCTCCTTTTGAACCTCGAAGAATGAACGCCCCTCGTCGATTCGTATCCTCGCCGACTAAAGGAAAAGTCCGAGCATAGGATTTCTACGACGCGGAGCGAAACCCACCGATTTCGGATTAATTCAAAGTAGGATAATCCGAATATCCCTTTTCTCCCGGAGTGTAAAAAGTCGTTTGATCGGCGACCGCAAGCGCGGCGTCGATTTTCAAACGATGTACGAAATCCGGGTTCGCAATAAACGGTCTTCCGAACGCGATCAATTCGCACTTTTTATCGTCCAGATTCGACTGAGCCCTGACTTTGTCGTAACCGCCGCTGAGTATTAGAGTATTCTTAAATTGTTTTCTGATCTTTAAGACCACGGATTCCGGAACCTCGGGCGCACCCTGCGAGCTGTGATCCACCATGTGCACGTAAACCAAACCGATTTCGTTCAAACCGGCGGCGAGCGATTCATATTGCTCTTCGACTCCGTCGAAAGCACCCATCTCGTTAAACACGCCGTAAGGGGAAATCCTGATTCCCGTTTTTTCCTTTCCGATCGCAGCCGCGACTGCCTTCGCGGTTTCGATCACGAAACGATTCCGATTTTCGGCCGATCCGCCGTAGGAATCCGTTCTGCGGTTCGAATTCGGATTTAAGAACTGCTCCAACAAGTATCCGTTCGCAGCGTGAAGTTCTACCCCGTCGAAACCGGCGGCGACCGCGTTTTTGGAGGCTTGTACGTACTCCGAAATCGTGGTACGGATTTGTTCCGCGCTCATTTCCTTCGGTTGTGTATAAGGCTGTAACCCTTCGCCGTCCGTCCAATTTTGACCGGAAAGCCCGACCGCAGAAGGAGCCAACACTTCCGCGCCTTTAGGAAGATTGCCGATACTGCTCGCTCTTCCGGTATGCATCAGCTGAGCGAAAATTTTCCCGCCCTTTTTATGAACCGCGTCCGTAACCAATTTCCAGCCTTCGACTTGTTCTCGGCTGAATAACCCCGGAATACGTGCGTATCCGAGTCCGTTGGGAGAAGGAGAAGTTCCTTCCGTCACGATCAAACCGGCGCCCGCCCTTTGTGCGTAATATTCCGCCATCGTAGAATTGGGAATATTACCGAGGGCTCTGGATCTTGTCATCGGCGCCATTACGATCTTATTCTGCAGATTTAAATTTCCAAGTCGTGTCGACCCGAAAAGGTCCGTGGAAACGTTTGCTTGAGTGCTCATTGGGGATTACTCCGAAAGTAAAGAATTTAGAATCTCTACTTAGACGGGTTGTAATCTCGTTAGTAACAAAATAACAGGATTTTCGCGGACTTTCCCAAGAAAAAAAAGGCCCTCTTTTTAGGGAGGGCCTTTACAACCGATTTTAAGATTTTTAAATCTTAGAAGTTAAACGAAAAAATCTGATCGATCGCAACTCCGTTTACGGTTCCCGAAAAGGTAATGCTGAAACTTCCGCTCGCAACCGGCGCGGATGGATTGCTGATCGCAATCGAAGATTCGTATGCATACTTAACGTTTTGCAAGGTTACCGTTTTTGCGGCTCCTGCAACTGCGCCTTCGTACTCGGTCATGTTCAAACCTGCGGGAGAATTGACCGTAGCATCGAACTTGGAGTTCGAAACCACGCTGGAAGTCGAAGACTGACCGGAATACGTTCTGTTGTAAACGATGGAAGCGTCTCCGGAATTGATGACCGCATACTTGTTCATGATGCTGTAAACCGAGCCGAAAACCGATTTGATTCCTTCACAAGTAGACAAATCCGGAGTGGAAGAAGGAGGATTTTTGGCCAATTGAATGAACGCCAACCAATCCGTGTAAAACACACCGTAATTGTTGAAGGTCACATCCGCAGTCATAGCACCCGTTCCGTTAAACGCACCCGCATTTCCGCTACCGGTATACGCTAAAGTCCCGTTGGCGAACGTCGCCGTACCTTGGGCTCCGGATGCGGAGATGATGTCGATCGAACATCCCGGAACTCCGAGAAACGCTCCGATATCGGTGGAAGTTACGTTGATACCGTTCCCCGGAACGTCGCCGGAAAAGGTATAAGTAAGGTTCGGACTAACTCCGGTGGAATTGGATGTAATTGCCGTTAGGTGAACGGGATTTTCCTTTTTATCCTTATGCAGAGCCGCGATTTGGGAGGAAGTCTCTCTCGCCACGATCGGATCCATTCCGTTTTCGAAAATGCGCGCTACGAGCATTTGTTCGGTTTGAATATCGTTGGATGCGGTCATACCGCCTCCGTTATTCTGTGCAGCGGTCGCCGCATTGACGGCTCCGTTTGCGGTCGAACTTGCGGATTTTTGTTCCGGACTGAGTTGTCCGCTGGTTCCGTTATTCAAAAGCGCCAACAATGCCAAATTTTGAGTGCTATCATCCTTCTTATCTTTTTTACACGCGATGAACGCGGTCAAAAGAATCAAAGAGAAAATCAAACTCTTGTTCGTCTTCATTTTTTTTCTCCGAGAAAATGGGTTTAAAATTTTATCCCTTGTCTAAGTCAAAAAGGACACGCAGTCGACGCTTTTTTTCAGGAAATATTAAATTTCTTATTTAGAAGGCAAAGCGCCCAAATTGACCTTCATTTGTTTCCCGTTTCGGAAAAATTCCAACTCCACTTCTCCCGGATCGGAGGCGATTTCACGGTAAAACTCGGGGGACGTATTGACTTTTTTCCCTCTAACGTGCGTTATAAAATCATACCTTTGAATTCCCGCCGTTTCCGCGATCGAATCCTTTTGGACATAACTTACGATCATTCCGAGCGGATACGGAAGTTTTAATTTTTCGATCAAATGCGGAGTTACGAACGGAATTTCAACGATACCTCTTTGTACTCTGATTTTGTTCTCGCGCAACTGAACGGAGGATTCCAAGAAGTTGGAAACATGTCCCGCAGGAATCGCAAAACCCGGTCCGATCGGAAAATTTCCTCCCGTATTATAAGTAAATCGTTGAACGCCGATTAAATTCCCTTGGAGATCCACGATCGCGCCTCCGGACATGCCCGGATATATGGGAAGACTCAATTGTACGAATCCTTTTTCCGGATGTGCGGGATCCACTTTGGAACGTTGCGGAAAGGAAACGATTCCGCTGGATACGGAATCGGGAAGTCCGTAAGCCGCTCCGAACGAAAGATATACGGTTCCTTCCTTCGGTACGTTCATCTTAGGAACCGGTATAAAAGGGGTTTGTACTTCTTCGTTTGCGGACTCCAACAACGCGAGATCGGACTCGGGATCCTCCTTGATCAACTTCGCGCGGATCAGCTTTCCCGATCTTGCGGGTTGAATCAGAAATTCCGATCCGCCTCGAATCACGTGATGACACGTCAAGACATGTCCTTCCGAATCGATGTAAAATCCGGATCCGATCGCCGTCGATCCGGGCGAACTTCCTTTGGGAAAAACGCTCACGGTCGCGGGGGAAATTTTAGAAACCAAAACGTTCAATCTGTTTTGAAGATGTAGGGAGACGTTCAGACTTTCCTCGTTAAGGTCGTCGACTTCTTGCGGACTTTTCGAACAGGAAAGAAAAATCGTAAAAAGAAGAGCGAGGATCGATGCGGTTCGTTTCATATTTCGTTTTAAACTCCGAAGGTTCGGTCGGATTGCGGATCGTTTTTTTTATCGTTCCAAAATCAAAACTCGGACATCGGAAAGATCTTTACAGCAAAAAAAAGTTTTCGAGAATGCGATCATTCTAAATTCTTTCGAATGATCGATCGGCGGTATGGAAATCGTTCAACTGTTCCCTCTTACGGCGATGTTCGCGAATCTCGCGGCGTTCTTCGCGTTATGGAAGGACAAAGATTCGTTCGGAAATTATTTTCGAATCCTTCTCGCGGTGTTGGCGGGCGGTAACCTTTCCCTTTTCTTTCTGCTCTCCTCTTCGTCTCCCGATCGGGCCTACTTATTCTTTCATGTCTTCCGGCATTTCATTTTTTTCGTTCCTCCTCTGCTGCTTTGTCTGAGTAGGATTCTTTCCGGAAGAAAGGTAGCATCGGCGACAACCGCGACCTTGATTGCGATCGCGATCGCTTTGATTTTTCTGATCGAGTGGGATTATTCTGCTTCGGAAAAATCGGTTCTGATTCGGGAATGGAAATCCTATTCATGGGGCCGGTTCCCCGTTTTGGAAATTCGAGCCAGAATTCTGGTGGGAGGCTTTTTCGGGATCGGTTTTATTCTTTCCTTGTTCGTTCTTTTAAAACCGAAGGAAGCTCCCGTACAAGGTTGGATTCCGTTTTTGGTTTTATGTTGGTGGTTGGGACTGGGAACGAACTTTCTTCCCCTTTTCGGATGGAACGTTTTTCCGCTCGGAATGGGCGCCGACACGATCGTCAGCGTTTTCATTTCCGTTTATCTTTCGAGGGATCGGGCGGAATCTTTTTTCCACAAGGTCGCCGAATTATCGGCGAGCGCGAGCGTCGCGCTCGGCTGCGGATCCCTTTCCGTATTTTTTTTCGGCGGAGAATCCGCACGATTGCAAACGATCCTACTTTCTGCGATCGGAGTCGGCGCTTCCTGGGTCGTTCTGCGTCTGTTCCGCAAAAAGGAAACGACGGAACTTTTGGATTTGAGTTTCTTAACTCGGAAAGGTCTGACCAAACAGGAACTTAGAATCTGCGAACTCATAGCGGAAGGTTATACTCGAAAACAGATCGGATTTTTTTTAGGGATCGCGAACGGAACATTAAGGAATCATTTAGTGAATCTTTACGGTAAAACGATCGATCGCGAAAAGGAATCCGACGGAAAAGAAAAATTCCAAAGATTGACCGTATTTCTGCATTCGTATAAGAAACCGTGACGATCGTCACGGCGAAAAATCCGATTCGTGACGACCAAACCATGGTCCCGTTCCCCGAAACCTGCTAACCTCTTACGCGGAGGTTTCCATGGAAACAAATTCTATCCCCGTTTATATTTCCGCGTTTACGCTCGCGTCCTGCGGAACGCTCGTTGCGATCCTTTCGGTCTTTTTTATGCGAAAGAGCGTCTCCGAACCGTTGAACGAACCGGCATACGGATTCCTTGTCGTTTTAGCTTTTTTAATCGGACAATGGTTTTTGGGACTTCGGGAATTCTTCTTCCGATTCGATCTTCCTCCGAGGCTTTTAATCGGAGTCCTATCGACTTTGATCCTTTTCGTAGGTTTCGGTTTTACGAAACGGGCGCATCGAAATCTAACGCGGCTCGGATCCGCCGATCTTTGTCTGTTTCAGATCTGGAGAATTCTTCCGGAAGTGCTGATCGTTCTTTTGGTCCGGGAAGGATTGATCTCCGATATCATGACGATCAAGGGCAGAAACTTCGACGTTTGGGTTCCGATCACCGCTCCGATCCTTTTCCTTCTCGTTTCGAAAGGAATTCTTTCCAAAAAATGGATCTTAGGATGGAACGCTACGGCGATCGCGGTTCTGGGAGTGACGGTCTTCACGGGAATCGCCTCGGCCCCGTTTCCGTTCCGAATCCTATTTACGGATCCGCCTAACATAGTAGTGACGCAATACCCCGTCTGTTTTCTGCCTTTGTTTATGGTTCCACTCGCCTTTGCGGGGCATATCCTGGGAATCGCGATCGGTTGGAAAGAATGGAGGACGGAAGGAAACGTCGCCGTATCGAGTTCGATTTAAACGAAATCGGTTTAAACCGAATTAAAAAGAGCGAATCTTCGGATTCCCGCGTTCCGTTCAGGAATCCGAAAAACGCCGCAACACCGGAGTTCCGTACGGATACGATTCCTTAAGGTGATTCACGAAACCTTCGTAGGTAAACCAACCGGAGGAACCGAATCCCTTCGGAGCGCGTTCCACGTGCATTTCCTGGGCCGGCATAAAGCTGAACCCGATCAAAAACATCTTTTTTCCGTTCGAATCTCTGACCGAATCCAAGATCATCGATACGTGCCCGATACCCCCGTCCTCGTTTTGAACGAAAAGATCCCCGGGACGCAGATCCGATTCCGAAATCGGAGACGCTCCGCGTTTCAGCGAAAAAGAGTTGGAGGAGGCGAACGCCTTTCTCAAAAAGGAAGCATAGGAAAGTCCGCTTTGACGAAACCCCTTTTTATTTCCGTTGTAGTCGAATAAATACAATCGATCCAGATTTCCGGTTTGTTTGTGGTATTCCGCCCAAACCCGCATCGAATAATCCGCGCATTGTTCCAAGTCGTCCCGAAAAAGAAGGGGCAAATCCAGAACCCCGATCGCATCGTAACGTCCGAGGATGTTCCTTTTTTGAAACGTCCAAAGGGTTTTTTCGGATTTGAGGGGAAGATTACGGACGAATTCCGAAAACGAATCCTTGGGAAAGGAAACCCGTTCGCTTCCTCTGGGAACCGGGATCTCAGCGATTTTTTTCGCCCCCGTTTCGTTTTGCGCTCCGGGACATCCGGGTAAAAGTAGAATGGAAAACAGAACCCATACGGGTAAAAAGCGGGATTTCAAGAACATTTCATATAGGACCGTTTGATATCGAAGAATCGGTTCCGATTTTTTAAAAAAGAATACGGATAAAAAAATAAACCGTTTCGCCAAAATTTTAGAATTTCGTACAAAAAGAAGAACACCGATCGAACCCTAAACTTCTTTTCTGCTTGAATTTTAGAAATCGCCTTTCGATACTTTTCCAAAAGAAAGAGTTAAGAGTTTGTTCCGGTCCGAAAAATAAAAAGCGCCGGAAACTCGGACGTAATGTCCGGCCTGTCCCATAAAGTTTTCCGATCCCGATCAGGACCGGAGACTTTCGGATTCGTTCTAAAAATCGGAAACGATTTCGAAGTGCGGATCCGCGGAAATCGAGATTTTATATTCAGGAACTCTAATGGAATCGATCGTTTCAATTTTGTGCGCGGTTTTTCTCACCCTATTTCTGCTTTTGTTTCCGTGGCTCGCCATCCGACTGACCAAAACGGTAAAATGGATCGGCATTTTAGGCCCGGTTTCCGTATGTTACATCGCGGGTATTCTACTCGGAAATTTCGTCCCCAAAGGCTGGCTTCCCAAGGAAATCCCCCTCACCTTCGCCGACGTCACGATTCCTTTGGCAATTCCCTTACTTCTAAGTTCCACCGATTTTAGAAAGGGTCTCGGAGAAGCCCGTTTAGCGCTCTTCTCCTTTTTACTTTCCGCGGTTTCCGTCGCGATCGTTTCCGGTGTAGCGGGATATTACTACGCGGGAATTCATCCCGAAACCTCGAAAATAGCCAGTATGCTTTCGGGAATGTATACCGGAGGAACCCCCAATCTGAACGCGATCGGAATGGCTCTGGGCACCGCCAAAGAAACCATCGCCTTGGTGAACACCGTGGATATCGTGATCGGGGGTTTGTATCTTTTGTTTCTGCTTACTTTCGGGAAAAAATTCTTTTCCCTATTTCTCAAACCGGAGGAGAATAAGACGAACTCGGTCGGGGAAATTCCGGAAGAGCAAAAAACATTAGAGAAACCTCATACACCCGTGCTCTGGAAAAATCTCATCCTTCCGAACGGAATCGGTCTTTTACTCGCGGTCGTCGGTTTCGGGGTTTCGATCGCCTTCACCTTTCTGATTTTTTCCTCTCTTTACGCGCCTTCAATCCTTCTCGGAATCACGACTTGGGGAATCGGAATCTCCTTTCATTCCAAGGTTCGTCAGTTAAAGACCTACGAATTCGGAAGTTATCTGATTCTCGTGTTTTCCACCGCGATCGGATTTCTCGCGAATCTGGAGGAATTAAAACGCGATTTCGGTCCGGTGTTGATCATCCTGATTACGATTCTGACCGGATCGGTTTTACTACATTTGCTTCTGGGGGTTGTATTCAGAATTCCAGTCGACACTTGGATCATCACTTCCGTATCGAGCATCTACGGTCCGGCCTTCGTGCCTCCCGTCGCGCAGGCGATCGGCAATAAGGGAATTTTAGTGGTCGGAATTCTCACCGGTTTGATCGGATATGCGATCGGAAATTATCTAGGCATCGGATTGTATACTCTCTTACGAACGCTCGGCGTCTAAAGCGGAAACGCGCACGCAGATTGCGCAAAAGACGAACGAAGGTGAAGTTTCGAACGGAGCGACGTCGAATCGGAGAGGATTTTAATTTCAGCGACTTAACTTTCGCAGGAAGGATCCAAGTTCAAAAGCAAATTCTTAAAAAAGGAATTTAAAACCTCTCTCCCCCTCGTTTGTAAGTCCCTTTGAGCGGGGGAAATATCCGCCTGAATCTGGAGCCCGTCGAACACAGCCAAAATCGTACGGGCCATCAAAGGAGCGGGCATCGTGGAGACGATTTTACCCGCAGCCTGTCCTTCCCGAATCGTTTCGGCGAAAAGAGTTTCCAAAGAATCGTAAAAGGAGAGGATTTCCCCTTCCATATTTCCCCCGCCGGACGTAGCCTCGGCGAACAAACGCGGGGAACAATTGCCTTCGATCGTAAGACGTTTTGCAAGACGTTCCAAAAATTCCTTGAGACGAAGATGCGGCGGTAAAGCCCTAACTTCGGGATCTTGAAAACCGAAACGATCCAAATCGAGAAATTCCCGAATCAGAGTATCCCGAATTTCCTCCTTACTTTCGAAGTGAAAGTAAATCCCCCCTTTCGTCAAACCGGCCGTATCCGCGATATCCTGCACCGAAGTTTTTTCAAACCCTTTGGAGAAAAAACAACGCATCGCGGCGGCGAGGATCGATTCCCGGCGAACGTCTTCCGGCAGCTTTTTCCAACCCAGGGTTTTAGACATAAAAGGGAAGTCCCGCATTCATCCTTCCAAATTCATTCCTTGGGTCAAACGAATTCGACTCCTTTTCTTAAAATAAATACCTTCCAGTAGGAATTTAGTTTGACGCCTATTTTCAAATAAATACCGATGAGTAGGAAAGTAATTTCCAACTGGAGACAAACGATGCCCGCTCAACCGAAATCCCCTTTACACGAACCCCTTACCCTACCGAACGGAGGTATTTTTTCCAACAGAATCGCCAAAGCCTCCATGGAAGAAAGTTTAGCGGATCGCCGATTTTTGCCCGGAGAATCCTTGATCCGTTTGTACGAACGATGGGGCCGCAGCGGAGCCGGTCTTCTTTTGACAGGGAACGTCATGGTGGATCCGAACGCGTTGACCGGACCGGGAAACGTAATCATCCAAAAAAAGAACGATTTGGACGATTTTAAACGTTGGGCCGAGGCCGGAAAAAGGGAAGGTTCCCGCATGTGGATGCAGATCAATCATCCCGGAAGACAAACCTTCGGATTTCTTTCGAAAACCCCCGTGGCCCCTTCCGCGGTTCCGGTGAAAATTCCCGGAAGAATGTTCTCCAAAGTTTTCGGAGTTCCGCGCGCCTTGTCCGAGGACGAAATCCGAAGAATCATAGATCGTTTCGTTCAAGCTGCTCTCGTCGCGGAAGAGTCAGGTTTTGACGGAGTGGAAATTCACGCGGCGCACGGATATCTTCTCAATCAATTCCTTTCTCCGCTCAGCAATCGGCGCGAGGACCGGTGGGGAGGCCCTCTTGAAAATCGGGCGCTTCTTCTTTTGGAAATCGTTTCGGGAATCAGAAGCGTCGTCAAACGCACGTTCGGCGTAGGAGTAAAATTGAATTCCGCGGATTTTCAAAACGGAGGATTTCGGGAAGAGGACGCGATCCGAGTGATCGAACTTCTGAACGGAAAAGGATTGGATCTTTTGGAAATTTCCGGGGGCAATTACGAATCCCCCGCCATGCAAGGC
>NZ_NPEF01000009.1:0-2970 GCF_002811955.1 Leptospira ellisii | reverse complement strand
ATTTCGTCCTCGGACAAGGCGCGCGGAACTCCGAAAACTTTGGAGAACATTCTTCCGGGAATTTTCACCGGAAGACGCGAAGCGTACTTTTTGGAATTCGCCAAAAAGGCGAGAACCATCGCACGAATGCCTCTCATGTCCACGGGAGGATTTCGATCCGCTAAAATCATGGAGGAAGCGGTCCGTTCCGGCGCGTTGGATATGATCGGAATGGCGACTCCGTTCGCGTTCGAGCCGGATGCCGCTTCCAAACTTTTATCGGGCGAATCGGAAAAGATCGATCCGATCATCCCCCGCTTATCCAACCCCGCGTTCAATTCCCTATCGAAGATGGCCGCGATCCGACTCCAACTCAGAAGAATCGGAGAGGGAAAAAAGCCGAAACTTCCCGCGTTTTTGATCGGAAACATGATCTTGGATCAGATTCGGGGAAGAAAAAACGCGAAACGATATAAGAAATTTCTAATGTCTTTGGAATCCGATCATTGAGGAACGGCATGTTTCAACCGATCGGGATAATCGCTGATGATTCCGTCCACTCCCGCGTCCGTTAAACGTCTCATCTCTTCGGTTTCGTTTACGGTCCAGGGAACGACGGAAATATTCTTAGTGTGCGCTTCCCGTACGAATTCCTTCGTCACGTATAAGAAGTAAGGGGAAATGACGTCCGCCTTGACTTCGATCGCCTTATTCAGCGCGTTTTCCCTGGTTCCGTCTCCGAAACCGAGCTTCATCATCGCTCCTTGAAAATACGTGAGAGAGAAGAGCGCGCTCGTTTTAAGTTTGGGATTTTTCTCCTTAACGAACGGCAGAACCTTGAGATAAAAGGATTGGATCGTAGTCCGTTCCACGGCTTTGGCTTTTTCCACCGCCTGTACGAGAAGGGTCGCGTGTTCCTTCATTATCTCGTCGGAAACCGGAGAACGATCGTCTTTGGGAAACTTCGTTTCGATGTTGAATTTCAGTTTCGGTTTTCCGGGATTTTTTTTCTCCTCTTCGCTCACGAGTTTAAAGAATTCGTCGATCGTAATCAATTCGGTTCCGGGAACGGGTTGTTGTTCCGGATACTTGGGATTTTTTTTGGTTCCGCAATCCAGCTGTTTCAATTCCGCCAAGGTTAGTTCGTAAAGGGAAACGGAAACGATCTCGCTCCCGTCCTTCTTTTGACAGATAGCGGGGTTGGTTTCCGAATCGTGGTGTATTACGATTTTCTTATCTTTCGTCAACACCGTATCCAATTCCAAAGTGGTCATTCCGTGACGGATCGCCTCGACGAACGCGGGCCAGGTGTTTTCCGGTTTTAATCCTCTTGCGCCCCGATGTCCTTGCAGATCCACGTTTCCTTGTAACGGTCGATTGAGGACGGGAGCACTCGCACAGGAACTTGCGGCGACGGACAAAAGGAACGCAAATAGAATCTCGAAAAGGAATCTAACTTTGATTTTGGAATTCATCTTAACGCAGAATTCTTTTCGTTTTAGAAATCCGGGAAAGCCTTTTTTATCAAAACCGGGACCGAAAGTATTCCATCCCGGATTTTTTATCGGACGCCGGAAGGTTAGAGATGTCGTATCTCGGCGGGTTTATTTCTCCAATTGTTGTGAAGACCGTCCGCGAACCAAAGCGGGGCTTCGATCAATTCCAAAAGATCGATGTCGTTTAACGTGGAAATGCTGACGCTGACGAAGGCTCCTCCGATTTCCTCGATAAAACCTTCCGTAAACGTTCTCACTCCGCAGTTTTTACAGAATTTATGATTGGCGCTTTTCGTTCCGAACTGATAGTTTCCGAGTTCGTCTTTTCCGGCAAGAAGTTTAAAAGCCTCCGGTTTCACCATAGCGCTCCAATTCCTCACTTTGGAGCAGAAGGAACAATTGCATTTACTCGTTCCTTTGGAAAGATCCAAATCCACCTCGTAACTCACTTTGCCGCAATGACAGCTGCCGTTGTATTTTTTAAGAGCCATACCCCACTTCCTGATGATACGAATTTTATTTCCGGAAACAGGATCGCAAGGATGAAAACGGATTCAAGTTCAAAAGGATTCCCCGCGAAAAAAGATTTCGGCGGCAAGAGCGCATATCGCGGAATGTTGCCGAAAATTGTCATATTTCGAACCTGCATCCCCGCTTTTTTCCGGAATCGGAATCGATTCGGGTTGAAACTCCGTTCCGTTCCTTTTAGAATGAGGAAGGGTTCCGCGGAAATCCGCTCCAAAACCCGACGGATCATCCGGAACAATGGAAGTCAAACGGGACAAGCCGAGAGGAGTATTAAGAAATTCGAATATTCAAATTTCTTCCAAACACGCGAGATATCTTCCCGGACCGGCCTCGGAATATTTCATCGAACACTATTGGACCGTATCCTGGGATCTGCGCGGACGGGAACCGTATCTCGCGGAAACCCTTCCTCACCCGAGCGTCCATCTGGTTTTTGAAAGGGGAAATTCAAGAATCCAAGGAATCGTGGAGGGCAGATTTTCGAGCCTGTTAAAGGATCTAGGAAGGGTTTGGGGAATCAAATTCAAACCGGGAATGTTCTATCCGTTTTTCGGGAAACCGGTCCGCTCGATCACGAACGATTCCGTACCGATCGATTCCGTTTTTCCGATCGACGTAAAAAAGATCGAAACCTCGATTCTTTCCGCGGACGACGATTCGGAAAGAATTTCAATCGTGGAAAAAACTTTTTTCCAAAACCTTCCCGCCCCGGACCGAACCGCGGAGTGGATCGGAAACGCGGTCCGGCTGATTTTAGAGGATCGGGAAATCGCCAAAGTGGAACGTCTTTCTGATCTTTTAAGGGTAAACAAACGGACCCTTCAAAGACTTTTCCACAAATACGTCGGGGTTTCTCCGAAATGGGTGATCCAAAGATACAGACTTCACGAAGCCGCCGAACGTTTGGAAAAAGGGGAAGTTCTGGACGGGGTCCGTCTCGCTTTGGAATTGGGTTATTTCGATCAGG
>NZ_NPEF01000089.1 GCF_002811955.1 Leptospira ellisii | reverse complement strand
ATTCGATCGCTTCGGAATAATTCCCCGTTTCATAGGCCTGATACGCGTGATCGAAAATCTTCCGGGTATCTTCCCGGTTCACCGTAGAAACCGAGGACGATTTCGAGGATTCGATGAATGTTTTCATCTCCTTCAAAAACGAAACGAAATCCGAAACGAGGGAAGGCTCCGTCGAATTATCGGATTCCGGAGCGGGTTTGGCGACGAACCACCCGGAGATAAAGATCGCGATTCCCAAAATCAAAAACCAACCGAGAAGCCTATTTTCCATCAGGCAATAGAAATTAATTTTTGCAGGAATTCAACATTTTATTGAAAAATCGGCTTTCGAAACGGAGGTCCTTTCCTCGATCCGGATTTTTTTTCCCGAATTCGGCCGAAGGAACTCGGCGGCGCAAAATTCACATGGACAATATCGGCGTCCTACTTCGTTGTACATAATATTACGAAGGGAGAATCAAGAAGAGGAAGAATGTTTTTAAACGGCGGAATCGTTTTCTTCTCTGCTTACGTTTCGTTTCTGCTGAGCGCGATCTGCGGCGGCGGCGCCGGTCTGTTATTGATACCGGTATTGGGCTTTTTTTTGCCGATTCAATTCGTTCCCGCCGCTTTATCGATCGGAACTTTCGCGAGTTCCTGGAGTCGGTTGACGGTTTTCCACCGCTTCATTCGTTGGGACATCGTTAGGTGGTTCGTTCCTCCGGCGATAGTCGCCGTATGGTTCGGCGTATGGCTTTTGAAGTTTGTCAATCCATTGTATCTTGAGATGCTCATCGGATTTTTACTGACGAGTAATATCCCTCTTCTATTCAAAAAATCGGACGAACTGGTGAATTCCGAAAAACCGAACAACGGAATTTTGGCGGCCATCGGTTTGGCGGCGGGTTTCGTTTCGGGTCTTACGGGAGCCGTGGTCTGTTGTTCAATAAATTCTATCTGCGTTGCGGCATGAGCAAGGAGGAAATCGTGGCGACTAGGGCCGCGAACGAGATATTATTACATCTCATTAAACTCGTTCTTTACGCCCTGTTCGGTTTAATAAATGCGAAGGTTATCGCCTTCGGTCTCATAACCGCGTTCGCAGCGATCGTCTCCACTCTGAGTGCGAAAAAAGTTCTGTCCTGGGTGAGCGACGTCTTCTTCAAAAAAATCGGATATTCTGCGATGGCCGTATCGGGCGTCGCGCTGCTTATTCAATCGATAACCGGCGTCGTCTCCGATAAACAGGCGGATTTTTCGCTGAATCCGTTGCAGCAAGGTCTTGAGGCGAAAATACGATGGCAGCACGCCAACTTTTCCTTTGAATTCACGATCGACGACGGCATAGAATTCGAACAAGTGATTCCGACGTCGGATCTCGATCCGGATCGCAAGACGCAAATCGAAAGGTATGGCGCCGACATCAACGCCGATACGATCGTTATCGAGGCGGTTTACGGTTCTGAAAAGAAGACTTACGAAGCCTATTTTTTCCGAAACCGGGAGTTCATTAAAAAGATAGAATTCGACTGACGCGGGAACGGACCGGCGACCTGCAACGGAGACTACCGTAATAGGATGATCGGATTTACTCGCAAAATGCGCGTTAATGTTTCGGAAGAAACACCCGAAAGACCGTTTTCCCCGGTTCGGATTGGAGTTCGATCCTTCCTTCGTGTTTTTTTACGATCCTCCTGGAAATATCCAAACCGAGACCGCTTCCTTCTCCGGGCCCTTTGGTGGTAAAGAACGGATCGAAGATTTTGTCCTTTAGGTTTTCGGGAATTCCGGGCCCGTCGTCCTCGATCGAAACGAGAACCTCTTCTCCCAAATCCTCGGTCGATACGCGGATCTTACCCTTAAATCGCATCGCCTGCAGCGCGTTATAGATCAGATTGGTCCATACCTGCACGAGATCGTCCGGATACGCTTCGATCACCGGACGGAAAGCGAAATCCAGATCAAGATCCACCCCTCCCTTGATCTTATTGTGATAGATCGTCAACACGGTTTCTATGTTCTCCGCAAGATCGGTCTTAACCTTGCCTTCCGTTTCTTCCGTGTCGATATGCGCGTAGTTTTTCAAGGCGTATACGATCTTGGACGTACGGTCCACCGCAAGCCGGATGAATAGTATGTTCTTATAGGTTTGTATCTCCTCTAGGGCGAACTTTAACAAAGGATAATGTTTCGGATCGGAGAAAAGATCCTCGAATTCGTCCAAAGCGTAGATAAGTCCGTTGTCCACGAGCCGATCCGCAAAATCGTGCGCGTTGTGATAACCCAACGCGGACAGACGATTTTTTATCTCCGAAAGTGCGGAGCGCCTGTTATCCCGTGAAAGGGGGTTATCCTTGGTTTGGATTCCCTTGCGGATCAATCGGGAAAGTTCCCGTACGAATTCCGCGTCCACGAGCGCGAGCTTTTCCCCGAGTTCCTCCAAACGTTCGGAGGAGGAATCGATGTACGCCCGCAGTTCTCCGCTGAGAGCCGCAATGGCGCCTAACGGATTGTTGATCTCGTGCGCGATCCCCGCGACGAGTTGTCCCAAAGCCGCCATCTTTTCGGAAAGGATCAATTGATCCTGAGTCTTTTGAAGATTCTCCAGAGCCAGCGCCAATTCCGAGGTCCGTTCTAGAACCGCTTTTTCCAATTCCTCTTTGGCCTCTTTGCGTTCCGCATTCAGAAGAAGTTGTGTGACCTGCTCCGCAACGGTAACGATGAATTGTTTTTCGTATCCCTTCCATCGTTTCGATTCGCCGCAATGTTCTGCGCGCAGAAATCCGCGGATCTTTCCCCGCAGAAAAAAGGGCGCGTCCAACAGGGAACGCACGCCTTCGGAGACCGCGTGATCTGCGGCGAAGTTTTTGGTCCTCGGATCCTCCGCGACGTCGGGAGCGTCCACGAATCGATCCTTACGGATCGCGTCCGAATACTCGGGATATTTTCCGAGGTCGATGGTATCGACGGAAAGTTGTCTTTGATTTCTTCGATCCCATCCCGCGATGCTGCGGCAGACATCCGAATTCTGCTTATCGAAGATCCAAATCGAAGCGCGGTCGCAATCCAGAATTTCGGAGGCCATCACTACGATCTTTTGCGCTCCCGCTTCCGTATTTCCGGACGCGAATTCCGAATCGGTTGCCATGGCCATCAAAGCCTGCGCGTATATTGTGATCCGTTTGGATTGTTCCTCCCTTTCCCGGGACGCGTTTTTAAGAAGAGTGATGTCCCTCGTGATCGCGATGGCTCCGGGTGAATTTCCTATGTTGACCAAACGCGCGGAGAACAACGTATCCACCAAGGACCCGTCCTTCTTTCTGAATCGAACCTCCAGATCCCGGATCAATCCTTCCCTTTCCAGCGTCTTTAACACGTCCTGTTTATCGTTGGGATCGTTCCAGATGCTCAACTCTCCTGCGGTTCTACCGATCGTTTCCTCCTTCGAATACTGCAACATTTCGGAGAAGTGTTCGTTTACGTTGAGATACTTTCCGCTCTCCATGTCGCTCAGAGTGATCGTATCGGGATTCATTTCGAAGACCATCTCGAACAGATCCTTGCTTTCCTGCATACGCGCGAAGTATTCGTCCCGCTCCGCCTCCATCATTTTTTTATCCGTAACGTCGATCAACAACGCGAGCAGCATGGGCCTTCCGTCCAGTTGGAACACCCTGTTTCCGGAGAGCACGTGTTTCGGGGTTCCGTCCGAACTTTGGATCGTGGCTTCGATCGCTCCGGTCCAACCTTTCTCCTCCAGTTCCTTTCTCAACCTCGCACGGTCGAAGGGAGTTTTCCAAATCCCCAATTCCATCGACGATTTTCCGAGGATCTGTTCGCGTGTATAACCGATCAGATCGCAGTATGACTGGTTGACTTGACGATAAATTCCCGTTTCCAAATCGGAAAGGGAAACGGCGGCGGGAGTGAGTTGAAACAACTTCTCGAAAAGATCCTTGCTCAATCTCAGTTCCTCGTCGAGTCGTCTTCTTTCCTCTTCCCCTTTTTTCTTTTCGGTGATGTCCGTGGCGAGGGAAATGACCTGTTTTCTTCCGTTTAATTCCACGATCCTCGCGTAATACAATATGGGAATCGTCGTTCCGTCCGAAGCCATAAAGACCGATTCCAGATTTTTCACTTCGTCGGTTTTGGAAAGCGCCTCGTATACTTCGCTTCTGAAATCGGCGGCCTTGTCCCAAACGTGGATCTCCGGCGTGGTTTTTCCGATTACCTCGTCGCGGTCGAGTTTTATGAGTTCGAGAAAACGTTCGTTAACATCCACGATCTTACGCGTTTCCAAATCGGTCACCACGAGGGAGGAAGGGATCAACTGGAAAAGTTTCTGGAAGAGATCCTTGTTGCGTTCTAGCTCCTTCGCAAGACCGGCCATGTCCTCCGCGGATTCCTTGATCTCGGAAATATCGTGACCGATCGCGAGAATTTTTTTCTCTCCGAAGGATTCCAGGATCCTGGCGGAAAAGAGGATCGTTTTGACTTTGCCGTCCGCTGTTCGCATCTTCACTTCCAGATTCCGTACGATACCTTCGTTCTGAAGCGCCTCCAGGATACGGCTTCTGTCCCCGCTGTCGTAATACACGCCGAGTTCGGACGGAGTTTTACCGATCACCTCCTCCCGCGTTTTTCCAAGATATTCGAGGAAAAGATCGTTCACGTCGAGATATGTTCCATTAGATTTCGATAATGTAATCGCGGAAGGGTTCATTCTAAAAATCTGATTTAGAATCTCCTCCTTCTCCTTGACCTCGTCCAAAAGCCTCTGTTTTTCGCGTTCCATCTTGATCCGGTCGGTCATAGGAACGGTGATCGTGAGCAGCGCGGTTTTACCCTTGTATTCGATTGGTTGCGCGGAAAAAAGCCCCCAGAATTCCTTCCCCTTTGTCGTGCGGAAAGGAATTTCGATTCCGTCCACGAAACCGTCCCGCTTCAGGATCGAAACGGCGGTTTCCCGTATTTCGGGGGAAAACCAAACCCCGAGTTCGATGGTCGTTTTACCGATGAGACTTTCGATATCGTATTCTATCTGTTCGGCGAACTTGCGGTTGGCCTCCAGAAGTCTGCCCGTGTCGATTTCTGTGATCGCCATCGGAAAAGGATTGAGGAGAAAAATCCTAGTAAGCGCCTCCCAACCCTCCTTGATCTCTTCATATAATTTTTTTTGAATATGATCGGCGCGTTTGCGTTCGGATACGTCCCGTATCATGGCCCATACGGCGGCCGGCTTTTTGGAATCGTCCCGGATCAGATGAACCTGAACGCAGAGAAAAACGGTAGAACCGTCCTTACGGACCAATTCCTTTTCCATTTCGCGGGAGTATTCTTCGGGAAGGGGATTCGCGTCCCAAACGGAGAGACGGTTCTCCGACCAAACGTCCGGAGCAAAGATCCAAAAACCGAGTTTTTTCGATTCCTCCGGCGAATAACCGGTGATGATTTGAAAGGAACGGTTGGTTTCCCATAGAGTTCCGTCCGGATGCGCGATGACGATTCCGTCTCGGCTGGTTTCGAAGATCTGCCGAAAGAATTCGGAATTGAGAATATGAGAGTCGAATGATTTCATGAAAAAAACGGCCGCTTCCTAATAAAAGACGTCGAATTTTACCCTGGATCCGAAACGAAAAGGATCATTTTAGAGGGAATTATCGTTTTTGCGAATTCGATTCGGATCGTTTGAAAAAAATCGAACGGTTTTTAGAACCGAACACGAAATCGAAACCGCGGGGGAAACGAAAGGCGATACCCCGAGACTAGAAAACTTCCGGTCCGGCGACACAGCGAAAATTCAAATTCAAACTTTTATCGTTCCCGCCCATCAGACCGGAATTGAAAAAAACCGCGTGCGCGAACGAAAGATTGGACGCTGAGGTTGTCGAAGTCCAGTAATATTGGGGAACGGTTCCTCCGAAAAACGCGGCGTTGATCGACGGATTTCCGACGGTGTAGTCCACGATGCTCAACAATTCGTTGGCGTTGGGAAGTCTCCAGCTTCTTCCCGAAAGGGCGAGATTGTCGCAGGTGACGAGCGCGTTCTGCCAATCGTCTATTCCAGACCCGGCCCCGCCGACCCAAATCAAACCGGTCCGATTGTCGGTCACGGTCGTATCTCCGTTGTCCCGAAAAGAAGGCGGTGAAAGCGGGGTTCCCGAAACACAACGAACCGAATAGTTACCGTTGATGGAATTGATCTCGTCGTAAAAACCCACGTCCATATCCGCGTACCAACGCGAGCCGGGAATGTTCCAGACCGGCGTGGAAGAATGGTAGATCCTACTTTCATTTCCCGGAAACGCGAACGGTTCCGTTCCGCCCGGAGCCCGTAGATTGAACATACGTGAAAGTTCGAGTATATCGGGAAGTCTCCAAGTCGTAATTCCGGAGTAACCTTGTCCTCCGTTCACCCCGTTGAGAGCGGAACAGAGAGTGGGAGCCGTCGCAAAATCGGCCGAGATACTGGTTCCGGTACCGCACGTCGGACCGCTTTGTCCTTCGGCACAGGTTTTCCAAATCGAACCTCGCACGAGATCCTGAGTCGTATAATCCATGTTAAATGTCGGATGCGCGACCGGTATCAGCCACATACGGGCGGAGGGAACGTTCACGAAGTCCGCGTCCTGCCCGGGAAAAATTGCGCCTCCGCAGGCGAGGTTTCCTCCGATTGTGTCGGTGCAGACGTCGACTCCCGTATCCGAGACCGCATCGGGAGTGAAGACGGGAGGTAAATCGGGCGGTAAAAGGGAATCACATACGGGGGTTTGAGAAAGCGCGCAACGTAAGAATAAGGTCTCCCACCATTCTTTGGAATAGGGAACCCCCGAATTGACGAGTTCCTTTCCCGGAGTGCAGAAGGAAAAGAGCAGCATTCCAGCGAGAAGGAAAATCCTACGGAACATATGGTTATTGTGTGGATTCGATTCGAACCCTGGTCAAGAAATTTTTAACTTATTAAACCGACATACCCCCGGATTCGGCGAACGTGAACCGAATGAAAGTCTTGCTGCGATAAAAACCGGAGGCAAACCGGGAAAAGAAAATGAAAAACGTCCGCGGCGCGATCACACCACTACGGAAGCGTTGTTCTCCTGGATCACATGCCCGTCTTCCAAAATCATCCGGATAAGTCGCGTCATCTCCACCGAGTATTCCACGTTGAGATGTTTCGTAACACCCTCGCAGAATCCGTTGATGATCAGAAGTTTCGCGTCGTCCTCGGAAAGTCCGCGCGATTGAAGATAAAAAAGCTGATCCTCGTCGATTCTGGAGACGGTGGCTTCGTAGTTCAGGGTTCCGTTCTGTCCGGAAACGTCGTTGTAAGGATATGCGTGCGATTGGGAACGGTTGTCCATCATAAGACCGTCGCATTTTACGTGGGAATAGGAATTCTCCGAACCACTCGTAAACTTGACGAGCCCGCGGTAAGAATTGATTCCCCCGTCGAGAGAAACACCTTTTGCTAATATATTGCTGCGGGTGTTTTTGCCTACGTGGATGATTCTCGCGCCGGTGTCCTGAATCTGGCCTCCTCCCGCGAACGCAAGAGAAAGTATGTCTCCCGTGGAATGATCTCCCTGTAGGACGATCCCGGGATATTTGATCGTGTTGGCTCCGATATTCACGTCGGTCCAGGTGATATGTCCGCGTTCATGGCATAACCCGCGTTTGACGGTCCAGTTGTACATATTCTTCTTCCAGTTCTGGATCGTGGTATAGAAGATCTTCGCGTTTTTGTGCGCGACGAGTTCGACGACCGCGGTATGAAAGTTGGTACCCTTGTCCTGAACCGAGGAACAACCTTCCGAATACTCGATCTCTGCGCCTTCATCGGCGATCAATAACGTTCTTTCATATTGACCGGAGGAGGCCGCGGTGACTTTGAAATACGCCTGCAAAGGCATAGGGGTTTTCACCCCTTTGGGAACGTAGGCGAAGGAACCTCCCGAAAAAACGCAGCTATTGAGCGCGGAAAATTTGTTGTCTCCGACGCTTACCACGGTGCCGAGATATTTTCGGACGATGTCCGGGTATTCCCGAATGGCGGTATCGATGTCGCAGAAAAGGATTCCGAGATCGGTTAATTCCTTTTTTACGTTCGCGTAAACGGTTTCGGAATCGTTCATCGCTTCGATCCCGGCAAGATACTTACGTTCGTGTTCCGGAATTCCGAGCCGTTCGAAGGATTTAAGAACTTCCGGATCTACTTCGTCCCATGATTTTTTCTTTTGTTGATTGGAACCTATATAATGCGTATAAGAATCGATGTCCACGTTGAAGTTGGGAAAAAATCCCCAAGTGGGCATCGGTTTTTGTTCGTAGATTTCGAAGGCTTTGAGGCGGAACGAAGTCAGCCAGTCCGGTTCGTTTTTGATATGCGAAATGGATTCGACGACCTTACGCGTAAGGCCTTTCGGAAAATTATCGGGACGATAGTAACGATCCTCGGTGAGAGATTCCGTTTCTATGACTTGTTCCATTTTTTTCCTCCTAAATCGCGATCCGTAGAGAGCGATTTGCTGAGTTTCCAATCGCGATCCGTAGAGAGCGATTTGCTGAGTTTCCAATCGCGATCCGTAGAGAGCGATTTGCTGAGTTTCCAATCGCGATCCGTAGAGAGCGATTTGCTGAGTTTCCAATCGCGATCCGTAGAGAGCGATTTGCTGAGTTTCCAATCGCGATCCGTAGAGAGCGATTTGCTGAGTTTCCAATCGCGATCCGTAGAGAGCGATTTGCTGAGTTTCCCAATCGCGATCCGTAAACTTAGACGCCCGCACTCAAAACAACGGGACCCCTTTTCGAAATCGAGATACAAGCGATCCTCTCGCCACTCCCTAAGGAACAAAGATGCTCGATTTACAAGAATCCGCAGGCGTTCGCCTGCGGACAGGAAAAATCAGTTTACTGCTGAGAAATAGTCTTTGGACTTTTGAGGGTCCGCAACCATCGTTTTCTTTCCTTCATCCCAGTTTGCGGGACATACTTCGCCGTGTTTTTCCACGAATTGGAACGCCTTGATCAGACGAAGCGCTTCGTCGATATTACGTCCCACAGGAAGATCGTTGATCGTAGCTTGGCGAATCACCCCGGCGGGATCGATGATGAAGGTTCCACGCAGGGCCACTCCTCCGTCGGTAAGAACATTGTAATCTCTGGAGATGGATTTCGTAAGATCCGCGATCAGAGGATATTTTACGTCGCCGATTCCGCCTTCTTTTTTCGGAGTATTTTTCCAAGCGAGGTGGGTGAATGCCGAATCCACCGAAACCCCAAGAACTTCCGCTCCGAGTTTTTTAAAGTCTGCGAGTTTGTTGTCGTATTCGATGATCTCAGTAGGGCAAACGAAGGTAAAGTCCAGAGGGTAGAAAAATAGGACCACCCACTTTCCTTTGTAATCGGAAAGTTTAATTTCCTTAATTTCTTTTCCAAGAACAGCTTCCGCTTTAAAATCCGGCGCTAGGGATGTAACCTGAGGCATTTTGTTTCTCCTTGTGAATTCGTTTTGAAACTTAGACCCCTCCATAGTATCTGTCAAAGCCTTGGAAGCAAATATTTTTTAGAATGATTCTAATTTTTTTTTAATTCTAAAAAAGAAACGTAGGAACTCCCCACTTTCATAAGATACAATAAAGTAGAATTTTCTAAAAACGAGGATATCTTTGCGGTAAGATGGAAAAATTCATCCGGAACAGTTTGCCGTACTACCCGGAAAAGGGGAGTTCCTACGTTCAGTCACACAAAAATTCGATGATGGACACGAAGAATCGGAATTCCTTCGTGTGAGTTCCCACACGTAGTTCTACACTAAAAAACGGCTCTACCCGTAGACAAACACAGAAAAACCGAGGAGTTCCCACAAAACTCAACCTTTCAAAAAGCTCATCGACTCCTGCAAATTTTTCGCAATTTGCAGGAGACTAACGGAACTTCCCGCAATTTCCTCAGAATTGGCCGCGCTATTCTGGACCGTCACGGAAATATTCGAAACCGCATTGGCGGTTTCCGTAATCGCCACTTTCTGCTCCTGAACCGAGTTTCTGATTTCCGCGGATTTGGAATCCACCTGATCCACACCGATCCGGATCTTTTCCTTTTTCTCCTGCTGCAACGTCATCGTCGCAACGATCTGATTGGAAGAATCCTTCAACTGTTCCAAACCGCCCAAAATTTCCGCGTAAACCCGAACTGAATTTTCGACGATTCCTCGACCGGTTTCGATTTCGGCGTTGCTCGTTTTGATCAACTCTTCTATGGTTTTTGCGCTGGAATCCGTCTGCTCCGCAAGCCGAGTGATCTCGCTTGCCACGACCGCAAACCCTCTTCCGTGTTCTCCCGCCCGCGCCGCTTCGATCGCCGCGTTGAGCGCCAACAAGTTCACTTTTTCGGAAATCTCCTTGATGATCGCGGTGATGGACTGCATTTCCACCGAACTTCCTTCGATCTTGGCCATACTCTCGGAAAGATCTCCCATCGTTTTTTTTCCGGTGTCGGTCCTACGATACATGTCCGAAATTTTTTCGAGGGAAATCTGAACGGCCTCGCTCACCGTATTGATCATTCCCTCCAATTCCCGCATTTCCCCGCTGAAGGAGGAGATCAGAGAATACTGGGACTCGGCGTTTCGGTTAACGTATTCCATGCCGGAGGAGATCTCCTCCACCGAAGCGGAAATCTCCTCGATGGAAGCGGACTCGGATTGTGCGTTGGAGGAAAGGTGATCCGCGGATTTGGAAAGTTGTTCGGAGGAGACGACGATGTGTTCGGAATAATTCAGAATGGTTCCGAGCATCGCCTTGACCTTGGATTGGAAATTCCGGAACGAAATCAAAAGAAGATAAAGTTCGTCCCGTTTCCGATCGTCCTCGACCACGTCTATGGGATGGGAAAAATCCGCATTCACGATGGAATTCCGAACCGAATTCAAACCGCGCACCAATTGGATCGAATACACGATGGAAATGAAAAGAATATAGGTGAGAGTGATTCCGGAAAGTAGGATAAAAACGAACCAGCCCGTTTTGTATTCCTTTTCCGCGCGAAGATAAATCGAATCCGTGATCTTCAGCTGAAGTTGGATCAACTCCTCGATCTTCGAAGTGACCGGATCGATCCTCGGATACAATTTCTGTTCCGCGAAAATTCCGAGCCCTTCGTAATCCTTTCTCGTCATCAGATCCCGCGCTTCCTCTACGGCTTCGTTGGAAGCCTTGAACAAAGGATCGAGTTGTCGAATGATCTCCGCTTCTTCGGAAACGAGATTCGTGGAGGAATACGCCTTCCATTCCGCCTCGATCCCCTGAGTGGCCTTGTCCAAATTTTGGACCCCTTCCTCCGGAGTAAACTGACCGCTTCTCACTTTATGCACGCAGTCCACGATAAAGATCGCGTAAAGGTCCGAGATTTTCTTAAGTTGTTTCAGAGGAATGACACGGTCGTCGTAAATCGTTTCTATATCGTTGATGCGCGCTTTTACGTTGGATAAGGCCAAAGCGGTAAGCAGAGTGATCGGAATGATCACCGAGCCGAAAAGTAACATCAGTTTTTTACGAATTCCCAACCGTTGAATGAGTAAGTAGATACGTTTCATAGAATTTTGAAGCACTCAACAGTAACTTTATTTTGCAATCAGTCAAGTCTTTTAACAAAATGATGATACTTTCAGCAAAGGACATCCATATCGAATGATAAACAAAGCCTATCCGATTTTCATTCGGAAGGAAGCGGGATAAAAACCGAAGTCCGATTCACCATTCGACGAAGAGGTCCCGCGGCTTCAAAGATTCTAAATTAAAACAGGAATTAAGGAAAGATAAATTCTATAAAAACGAATCCCGGTTATAATACGGAACGATAAAAAGACAAAACCGCACGCGGAAACGCCCTTCATTTTCCGATCTTCACAATGTGAAGAAACGCTCATCTTCGTATTTGTTTTCAAAAAAGGAACGGCGGCAAAAAGAAACCGAAAGGAAAACGTATGGCTTAATCATTTCGTTTTAAATTATTAAAACGAAATGATCAGACGAGAGGGGTTTCGTTTCTCAAATCTCCCTGAAATCCCTGCACGTTGGGATAATAATCCTTGATTCCTTGGATCACGTAGTCGAACGGAAATTCGTCGAACACACCTCGATAGGCGATGTATTCCATAAACTTCTTTCCTTTGGAATCGAAAGAATGAAAAACGTTGTCCTTGGAACCGTCGAAGTCCAGAGGTTCCACGCCGAAACGCACACACAACTCCGCATCGAAGACCGGGGTCGCCTTGATCCAAACCCCGTCGATCAAAACCTCCGCATATCCGTGGAACGCAAAAACGGACGTCCCCAGATATCGGACCAGACGCTCGCTCGCCAAATGATTGACCACGTCCGCAAAACCGATCTTGGAAGGGAACCCCAACGTTCTCGCACCGGCCGCGAACAAAAGGGATTTCGGAATACAATAATTCTGTCTACTGACTGCGATCGCACTGGCGCGATATGCGTCTTTGCGATCCGTAAAATCGTACGGATTGTAGCGGATTCCGTCCCGAACTCCCAAATAAAGGGTCTTTAGATTTTCCAAGGGAGATACGTCGGGCGAAGTGAATTTACGCACGAACGAAAGCACTTCCTCGGATTGATGATCGAAAAAATATGTGGTTTGCAATTCGGGAAGCATAAGACAACGTCCGGTTTGTTACAGATTCGTCAAAGCGGAATCCCCGTCCACCGAGATCGTCGTTTTTTTTCGAAAAACGTGAATCTTCCGGAATCCCTGTAGTTTGTTCGTTCATCAAAGAATTGGAATCGGTTTATTTTTGATTTTACAAGAGTTGGTAAATTCGATTTACGTAAAATTCACCGTAAGGTAAATATCGAGGAAAAGTATGCAAACCGTTCAAAAATTCGTTTTCGTCGCGGCAATCGCGATTTTTTTCTCCCTGTCGTTTCAGGATTGTCAGAGCAAAAAAAGTTCGGACGAAGAGGAAACGCTGAGAAGCCTGGGTTATCTGCTCGGAGGTTCCACCCCCCTAAAGGAACTTTCCGCAGCGGATTGCACCGATCCGGCGCCCGCCTTTGCCACGTTAGGTGCTTCGGGAATCTCCGGAACCTGTTCGAATTGTCACAACCCCGGAAACGCGAACGCAGGTTTCGACGTAACCTCCTATACGGCCGTATTGAACCGAGTGGTGGCGGGAAATCCGCAAAGCAGTCTTCTCTTCCAGAAGATCAACACAGGTTCCATGAGGATATTCAACAACAACGACATCAACAAGGCGGTTTTCTGCTGGATTCAAAAAGGAGCGAATCCTTGAATTTTAGAAAATTTATATATTCTTTTTTTATAATTCTCGTAGCGATCACGCGGACGTTTCCGTCCGCGGATCTTTACGCGGAAAAAAAGGAGGAAGAGGAATGGATCGTAAAAGAGGCGGAGATCCGTTTTTTAAGCGAGGCTCCGCAGGAGACGATCCGCGGAATTCTGCATAAGTCGGAAGGGAAGGCGGACCTCAAAACCAAAAAATTCTTTCTCAACGCGGATCTGAACGATCTTAACGTTTCGAACAAACTGATGAACCGTCATATGCACGAGAATTATCTGGAGACGGACCGTTTTCCCGCCGCGGCCTTTCACGGTTCGATCATTCGATGGGATCGCGCCTCCAAAACGGTCGTAGTGGAAGGCGAATTCACTCTGCACGGAATCGTCAAAAAGAACTTCCGAGTTCAGGGGAATTTCGAGGAACGGGGAAAGGACCTTCTGGTTCGCGCGGATTTCGAAATTCTGCTCACCGATTTCAAGATCGAAATTCCGAAACTCGTGATTCTTAAGTTGAACGAAAAGATCAAAATAGAAACTTCGATCCTATGGAAATCGAAAGAATGAAGAAGTCGTTTCGGAAGATCTTCCCGCTTTTGTTGGTATGCTTTTATTCCTTCGGCCTTACGGCCCAAGAACAGAGGAAGTCCGCGTTTTTAGGAAGCAGCTTGATTCATATGCCGAGCACCGAAGACGTCGGAAAACAAGGTTTGGATTTTAGGATCAATCATAGATTCGGAAACGCTAAAGCGACGTCCTACGACTTTTTGGGTTTGGATAACGGGGCCAACACGCAACTTTCTTTGGATTACGGAATCACGGATCGTATCACGGTCGGAATCGCAAGGACCTCCTTTCAGAAGACGTACGAAGCGCGCGGCAAGGTTCGTCTTTTGACCCAGGATTCCTCCTTTCCAGTCATGGTGAGTTTTTTCGGCGTTTTCGGTCAGGAAACCGAGGAACAAAAAAGATTCTACGGCCCGTATCTGCGCCCCTCCACCGGTTCCGGGGTTTTGGATTCCGAATTGGAAAAAAAATGGAACACATACGAACTGACGGATCGCGATCGCCAAAGTATGCTGGCTTCGTTTTTGATTTCGCGTCGTTTCGGAGACGTATTCTCCCTGCAGTTGTCTCCTATGTTCGTACATCGTAATTTTGTAAAGGACCACCTTTCAAACGATCGCGTCGGTTTGGACGTTTCGTTCCGGATCCACATCCTAAAGAGGTTGGATTTCACGTTCGGAACGATTCTTTCGCCTAAACGGGATTATATAGGCGAATCCTACGAGGCCGAGGACAGAAAGACGAAGATCAACGGAACCGA
>NZ_NPEF01000088.1 GCF_002811955.1 Leptospira ellisii | reverse complement strand
CTTTCGGATCGTCCATCCCGTCCAAGCGCACAACAGGGAGATGAACGGGCTTACCAGATTAAAAAACGCGAACGGCAAAAACACGACCACTGGAACTCCCAGCGCCGCCGTCATAAACGAACCGCATGTATTCCAAGGCACGAGAGCCGATGTGACCGTTCCCGAATCCTCGAGCGCGCGGGAAAGATTTTTCGGATCCAATCCTCTTTCGTCGTACGCTTTTTTGAACATCTTTCCCGGAACCAATATCGAAAGATATTGATCGGAAGAAAGCAGATTGGACGCGAAACTCGTGAGAATCGTTCCGGTCAAAAGCGAACGATCCGTGTCGGCGAATCTCAGGATCGCCTTCGTGATCTTCTGTATGAATCCGGCCCCTTCCATCGCACCCGCAAAAAACATCGCTGAAAAAATCAGCCAGACGGTGGGAAGCATCGAAGCCATCCCCCCTCTCGAAAGAAGGGCGTCGGTAAGTTCGTTTCCGGTTTCGGCGGCGTTCCCTTTGGAGGCCGCCGTCAATACTTCGCGATAAACCGCCTGAAAGTCCAGATCCGGATGTTGTAGAAAAATCCCCGAAAGAATCCCGGAGACGATTCCCGCAAGGATGGAGGGGATCGCGGGAATTTTGAAATAGATCAAAACGAAGGTAAGAACCGGAGGAACGAACAGGGCAGGATGAATACGAAACGTGTTCGACAAAAGAACGATCACCTCGCCCACCTTCCCTTCGGAATCCCCGTTTCCTGCGTAACCGAAACCGATCACCGTGAAGGCGATCATCGCGATCGTCATGGCGGGAATCGTAGTATATAACATATGTTGAATGTGTTTGAACAAGGGAGTTCCCGCGATCGAAGAGGCGAGATTGGTGGTTTCGGAAAACGGGGAAAGTTTATCCCCGAAATACGCTCCCGATACCACGGCTCCGGCGGCGATCCCGGGTGAAATTCCCAGAGTGGTTCCGATTCCCATAAGCGCGATTCCGATCGTACCCGCCGTGGACCAGGAGCTTCCCGTGATCAGGGAAACGATCGAGGACAAAAAGCAGGCGGTGACCAAAAAGAAGGAAGGTTTGAGGAGTTTCAATCCCCATACGATCATGGAAGGGACGATTCCAGACCAGATCCAAACTCCGATCAAAGAACCGATCAAGAGCAGGATCAACACCGGTTTGAGCACGTTCTTCAGTGAATCCAGAATGTATTCTTCCAGGGATTCCCATCCCGTGCCGCGACGGATTCCCAAAAGTGCGGCGACCGTTCCCGATAGGATGAGAATCATCTGCGCCGGTCCGTCCACGGTGCCGTTTCCGAATACGACGCCCGCGTATCCCAATCCCATCACGAGTACGATGACCGGGATCATGGATTCGAAAAGCCCAGGGTTACGAACGTTCATAAAAATCCTCCGGCAAAGGGGCCCGTATCCTCATCCTTTTTTTCGTGGCCGGATGAACGAAACGCACCGCATACGCGTGCAGCGCCTGCCTTTCCATTCCCAGACGCTGAATCAGATCCGGATTTTTTCCCTCTATAAACTCCAAAAATACCTCCTCGTCTTTTCCGTAAAGTTTATCCCCGAACAGGGGGAACCCGAGACCGTATAACGTGGCCCGGATCTGGTGCATCCTTCCCGTCGCGGGCAGGCACAGGACGTAAGAGCTGGGATTTCCGTTGGTCCCGTCCGGCGCAAGCGGATTCAACGCCGAAGAAGTAGATTCAATTTTTCTAAAATAGGTCAGACAAATCTCGCCTTCCGAAGAAACGTCCGTTTGATTCGGAAGCGAACGTACGGATCTTTTTCGAAACCGGGACGTCGGAGAAGACAAAGGGGAGAACTTCCTTTTTTTCCTGATTTTGGAATCGGGATCCGCGGTCAGGATCCCGTAGGCCCGAACGCGTCTCGGAAAACTTCCATATACTTTCGTAATATAGTATTTTTGAATATTCCCCGAGGAAAAAAGAGAAGCGATCGAGGACGCGGTGTTCGGATCCTTGGCGAACAACACGACGCCGGAGGTTTCCCGATCCAGACGATGGATCGGAAACAAATTCGGATAAACGCCCGATTCGGTAAGAAGGGTCAACAGGTTTCCCTTGCGATAAACTCCCGCGGGATGAACGGGCAGATCCCCCGGTTTATCGACGGCTATCAGAAACTCGTCCTCGAACAAAATCCCGTAATCGGTCCGCACGGGCGGCTCTTCCTGAAACCGGGGAAGGTATACGATCGTTTCTCCTTCCTTTATCACCGCGCCCGGTTTGGACTTTTTTCCGGAAAGGAGGATCCTCTCCGCGTCGATCTCCTTACGCCAGACCGTTCTGGAATGATACGTGAATTTTTTGGCGAGAAAATGGTCGAGACGAATCCCCGACTCCTCCGCACCGACGGTTACGCTCAGAGCAGACGGAAAATTCTCCCGCATATCGGACGAGCCGGGATCGGAATCGAGGGAAGCCGAATTCAGGATACGGTTTCCTTGGAATCGATATACGTCTGGATGATGCCCTCTTCGCGTTCGTTTAGATTGAAAAATTCGCAACCGATACGGAACATCTTGTCCGTGTTGTTGATGTTCCGTATCACCGCGCGGAACGTTCCCTTCCGCTCCGCGTCCAGATTGAGATCGAATAAGATCGTTTCCCCCACGGTAAAACTTCTGGAGAAGAATATGGACTGCGGATGAAAAAAACCGAGACCCTGCAGGGATATGTTGTCCACGGCGCACTTCTCCTTCGATTCCTGAAAGAAACCGGAGGCGATGATCTCCTTTGAAACCGCATTCGCGGCTATATTAGCGGAATTGAAATCGTTCGTCGTAAGCTCCTTTTCCGAAAGGATCTGTATGTAGCCCAGGGGCGTATATCCCTTATAACGGATCATGATGGAGATTTCGGAGGTGATCCTCGCTTCGAGTTTGTTGACGGAGATCAGTTTGAGATATTCCGCAAAGGGAAGAAACTGCGGACCGCCGCTTCCGTCGCCTCGGGAATTCCGATCGGAGATGAAGATGGGTTGGTCGAAATTGTACATCAGACGAAGACGGTTGTCCATCCGATCCGAAAAGAAGATCCCCGAATACGGATAATTCTCCCGAAGAAGTTTGGCGTGTTTTTTTACGATCTCGTCGATCTTCTTATCCGCGAATCCCAAGGTCTTTCTGAGATTCGTCTGATTGATGATGTTGGTGAGGCTGGTTTTTCCGTTCGCGGAAGGATCGACGTGAATCCGTTGTTCCGTCCTTTGTGCGGTGGAAACTTGGATGGAGTTGGCCTGCAGAAGTTCCACTCCGTTGGAAGGATTATGCATCTCCACCTTGAAGTTGGCGGCGAAACGATGATGATTGTGGATCAAAAAAAGGGTGCGGTTGGATTCGGGTGCAGTTCCGGAAGGTAAGGTCACCACGATACGAACCGCATCCTTAAGACCCACCACACGCGCCGGAAACGGTCTGCCGTTTACGAGAATGGCGACTGGTAATTTCGTGAATAAGGATTGAAGGATCTTGTGGATCGCTTCCGGATCGTTGATGATTTTATCCATGATAATTCGATCGAGAACCGGTTCGTCGGACGTGAAAGACGTCGCCCGCGATTTTCGGTTTGAATATTGGATCGGAAAAGCCGGGTTAGTAAAACGATTTTCTGTTTAGGTCCGCGAATTTTCTTCGTCAATTTTTTTCCGAAACAGGGATTCGATTCCGATGCCGCGCAGATCCGAAACTCCGGAGACGTTCATGGACTGTAAAAGTCCTTCCGTATACTGGGAGATCAAAAAACGGATTCCCGCGACCCCGCCCCCCACCGCAAAAATGGCCATGGGACGTCCCACGAGCACCGTATTCGCGCCGAGGGCGATCATCTTAAACAGATCCATTCCGCTGCGGACTCCGCCGTCCGCCGCGATCTGAATTTTATCTCCGACGGCTTTGCGGATTCCCGAAAGAACTCTCGCGGTTCCGGGCATATCGTCGAGCACCCTTCCGCCGTGATTGGAGACTACGATACAATCCGCACCCGCATCCACGGCGAGTTTCGCGTCTTCGGGAGTCATCACCCCCTTTACGATAAACGGAAGTTTGGTCATGGAGCGGATTTTGCCGAGTTTGGAAACGTCCCGGGTCACGGAGGCGATGTTGCGTAACGTCATCGTTTTGAAGTTCACTGCGTCGACGTCCATTCCCAACGCGAACAACCCCGCCTTTTCGGATTCCTGAAAACGCTCCTTCAGAAGACCTTCGTCCTCTCTCGGTTTGCAGACGAGAACCGCGTCCGCTTTCGTCTTACGCACCGCCTCCAACATGATGAGATATTTGTCCGGACTGGCGCCGTCACCTAACCATGCTAAGGTGCCGGAGGTTCCGCAACCTTCCAACAACGTGGCCGCGAACGTGAATTCGTCCATCGCTCCGTTCATGTTCGTGACCGCTCCCGTCATCGGAGCGGCCATCATCGGAGTGGAGATTTTTTTACCGAGAAACTCGGTTTCCACGGAGGCTTGCGTGTGTTCCCGGATGTATTTCGGAAGAATGGAAAATTCCTGAAGCGCGGCGATATTATCCTGAAAGGTGAGCATTCTTCCCAGACCGCCCATGCCCGGAACTCCGGAAGCGCAATCGGTTCCGTCGCACACTTTACAAACCCAGCATATATCCTTTCCGAAACGGATCCTCGCGTTCTGCTGGATTTCTTTCTCCGAAACGGAATAGAGTTCGTCGCAGGTAAATCGGATCGTGCCCTTCACCTTTTCGAAAACGGCTTCCGCCTGCTCTAGGGTCTCCGCGCTGATGATGACGTGTCCCGTCTTTTCGATGTTATTCGTGGGTTCCTGTATGATGTCCCCGATCTTGTTCATAAAGAAGAGGTCGTTGACGCCTTCGATCTTACGCGCCTCTTCCGCCCCGTCGATCGCGAGCAACTTTCCCCTCGGAGCCAAAAGACAACGTTCTATGGAAACGCGGCTCACGGTGGGAGCGAGATTGTCCGGCTCTTCGCCTAACGCGATCAAGATGGCCGCCCGGTTCAGGTTGATTCCGGAAGACAGAGGAAAGGTGAAGGCCGACATAAAACCGCCGGACAAACGCGCGGCGATCTCTCCGACCTTCACTCCATCGGGAGTGACCTTGATGTCGCCCTTACCGGCGCCGAGGGTGATTCCGAGCGCCTTCATACTCCGAAACATCACGTCCTCGACTTCCTTCAAAACGGAAGGACTTAAGGCGGAAGGCATGTTGTGCCCCATCTCGATGAAGAACGGTTCTCGTTCTATGATACGATCCGCGATTCCAGTGATCACGAAATTTCCGTTCCAAGTGAGCGCGTCGACGGAAACCTCCGGACCGGGCATGTATTCTTCCAGGATCATTTCCCCTGTGGGGGAATATTTTTTCGCGTGTTTGAAGGCGGCCTGTAATTCTTCCCGGTTTTCCACCTTGATGACGCCGCGCGCACCCATATTGTCCGCGGGTTTCATCACCAACGGAAATTTCAAAAATTCTAACGCCTCTCTCGTGTCCCCCAAACTCCAAACGGGGGCGAAACCGGGAAGAGGAATCCCGGCTTTTTTGAGGCGTTCACGCATCTTTACTTTGTTGGAAGCCGCCTCCGCGTCCACGTAACGGATGCCCGGAAGATCGAGCGCGTTCGCCACGGCGGCCACGGTCATACTCGCGTCGGTTCCCGCCGTGATCACTCCGTCGATCTTGATTTTGGTCGCGAGTTTTTTGGATTCCCGCACCATCCCCTCGATATCCTTGGTGGACATCACCATCGGAACGTCGCAGATCTTCATCCCCGGAGCTTCGGCGTTCATATCGGCGACCACCGCGGTCAACTTCATCATCTTCGCTGTTTGGATGATGGGCACCTGGAGAAGACCTCCGCCCACGATCAGAATGGTTTTGCCTGTGATTTTATGACTCAATGACAAAAGGAAAAATCCCCGTTAACCTTGAACGGAAACCGCGGACTCCGCGGTTTCCCGGATCTGCATTTGAATACTTCCCTTCCGGATGATTCCGCCTAACAAAAGATAGTCGGCGTCCAAAGGATAAAAGACGGCCGATTGTCCGGGAGTGACTCCCCTCACTTCCTCCAAAGGAAATACCGCGAGGTCCTCGCCTTGTTTCACGATTCTACAACGGATCGGAGTATGTCTGTAACGGACCTGAACGCGGCATTCCAAGGATTGCCCCTCGCCGATGGGAGCGATGCCCTGGTAGTTGGCGTCCGTCACGGAGAAGGAACCCGTATAGGTTTCATTCTCTTCTCCCAATATTACGGAACCGTCATCTTCGATTGCGATGACGTACAGCGGATTCCTCCAGGCTATGCCGAGCCCCTTTCTCTGACCGATCGTGAAATTCTCCCGGCCCTTGTGTTTTCCGACGATTCGTCCGTCCGCCAGTTTGAAAAACCCCGGAGTGAATTCCACGTTTTTCTTTTCCAAGAATTTTCTATAATCGTTTTCGGGAATAAAACAGATCTCCTGCGATTCGGCCTTTTCGGCCACGGGAAGCCCCATTCTTCTTGCGATCTCCCGGACTTCCGGTTTGGTCATTTCGCCTAAAGGAAAGATTACGTTTTTTAAATTCTCCTGGGAAAGTCCGTATAAATAATAAGCCTGATTTTTCGCGGAATCGATTCCGTTGGCGATCGCGTATCGATCCCCGTTCCGCGCGATACGCGCGTAGTGACCCGTGGCGATCTTATCGATTCCGAGCGCCTTCGCCTTTTCGAATAACGCGCCGAACTTTACGAAAGTGTTGCATTCCACACAAGGGTTGGGGGTTTTTCCGTGTTTGTAGTCGTCGATAAAACGGTCGATCACCTTCTCTTGAAAGACCTTCTCCATCTTCACGACGTAGAACGGAATTTTCAAGGAGAGACCCACGTCTCTCGCATCCCGGATATCCTCGGGGGAACAACAGGATTTTTTCGTGGTATCGCAGGCGGGGGCTTCGTATTCCCAAGTTCGGAGATTGACTCCGATCACCTCGTATCCTTCCTCCATCAAAAGCCCTGCGGTTACGGCGCTGTCCACGCCCCCGCTCATAGCCACGATGATTTTGCCCTTGCCCGTCATTTCGGTTCTCCGCCGTCCTTCCCAACTATACCTATAAGACTCCGTTTCATGTCCAAAAGAATTCTATGTTCGTTCAGCCAGTTTACCCCGAGAATTCCCTGAATCCGAACCCCCGTCGAAGTTCCCGCGAAATCCACGGGAAGTCCGGAAGGAAGAATTTCCAGATTGTCCACACAATCCGAAGTGGAAACGACACAAAGTCTGCGTACGAACCGGGTACGAACGCTCAGGAGTTTTCCCTGAAAATTCAGGATCTGCACAGGACGGCTGGAGGAAGTCTCCTCGACCAAACCGGGAAGCGGAGCGGGAAGTTCCAAAAGACTCAAATCCGCACCCGTATCCATCAGAAGGACAGCCTTTTCCTCGGTTCCGTAGTCTATCTCCAAAACCGGATGTCCGGAAAAAAAACGGAGCGGTTCCGTGTTCTGCGCCAATGCGGGATGGGAGGACAACAACGATTCGGAAAAATCGTTTCCCGCCGGTTCCAAAATCCGAATCAGTTTAGGATATTCTAAAATTAGAATTTTCTCATACAATGCGTCCATGCCGATGATGCCGTCCAGTTCCAAGTTCCCCGAAAACGAGTGGGAATGAACGGTCAGATCCCGGAAAACGGCGTGTTCCCCCGAAAACAGACGGACCGATTTGGTTCGACGGACGGAATCGTCCTTCCCTCCGGGATACGTCACGGCGATCCGTTTTTTGGGATCCTGTTCCCCGAAGAATTTTTCGTCCAAAAAGGAAAAACGGGAACCGGTATCCACGAGAAAACGAAGCGGTTTTTCTTCGGGAGAAAGGGAAAGAGAAACGAAACGGAATCCGTTTTTTTCCTGAAACGGAAGGAGAATTTCGCTCCCCCCGGACACGGAAGTGATCCGTGCCTGCGAGGGAATGAGCGAACAGCCGAGTAGAAAAGCGAGGATATAGGAGAAAAAAATCCTCAGAGCAGCTTTTTGATACATTTGTGGTTGGAACATCGTGTGTAATCGATCACGCAGTCCCTGTATTGGATTCCTGTCACCGGGTCCGCTGGCTTGTATTCAATAAAACACGAATACGGGGAAAAATCAAATTTTTCTTTCCCGAGGGCGCGGTCCTGGATCCGTTTTGTGAGTTCCCTCTCTTCGATCTGAGTCAGCGGAACTTGATACAGCAGGAGGTTTTTTTCCATACCGTATTCATCGGCAGATTCCGGAAAAAGAAGAGAGTTTCTATTCCTCTTTGTAACAAACCGTGCGGTTTTTACCCGAATGTTTAGCCGTATACAAAGCCTTGTCCGAACGTTCGATCAGATCCCGGTTGTTTTTGTCCTTGGGCCAAAATTCGGAAACTCCGACGGAAAGGGTTACCTTCAGATCCGGCCCGCCGTTCGGATTTTTCACGGAACTGGCTTCGACGGCTTTGCGGATTTTTTCTCCCATTTCATAACCGCGTTCCAAATCGGCTCCCGGCATGACGAGGCAGAATTCCTCCCCGCCGTAACGGGCGGGAGTATCGTGTTTCCCCGCGTGACGGATCAGTTGTTTCGCGACTTCGATCAGAACCTGATCCCCAGCCTGGTGTCCGTGTGTGTCGTTGAACTTTTTGAAGTTATCCACGTCGGTGAACAAAAGGGTGAGATGCGATTTCTTTTTGCGGCATCGATCCATTTCTTCCTTGAGTTTTGTCTGGAAATAATGATGCACTTTCAGACCGGTCATCATATCCACGGTGGCTAGCTCGTAAAGACGCGCGTTTTCGACCGCAATTCCGGCTAACGTGGAAAGGGTGGTCAAAAAATCCCTGTCCTCTTCCTGCACCTCGCTCATGGTCATCTTTTCTCCGAGAACGAGAAGCCCGTTGACCTTTCCTTTCGCGTTGAGGGGAATGATCAGATCGGCGCCGATTCCGCGGAGGAAATCGATTTCCGTGACGGAACGCCCCATACTTTCCTCGATCTGGGTGACGGTCATCGCCTTCATTCTGGTTTCCAGAAACTGGATCAGGGCCGCGTCCGTTTTGATGCGGAACGACTTTTCGTTTTCGGAAAGGTCGAACCCCTTATAACTCGGATCCAATTCGAAAAAATCGGAATCCGCTTCCGGACTTACGTAAATGGCCGCCTGTAACGTCTGAAGCTGGGCGAGACAGATATTCAGGATGGCATCCATTAGATATTTGTAATCTAATGTGGAATTTAGGGCCTTGCTGATTTCTAATAATTGTTTTTGATCATAGATTTTCTTTTCCAGATACTCTATCATCAACGGATCATTTTCTTTACTGATCAAACGGTTAGTTCTCCGGTAAAATGGATACTAAGAAACCTTTCCAAATAATCGCCGAAACGAGTTTCAGCGGCTTTTTCATTCGACCCAAAAAATCCCATCAAGAGGATATCGGATCTATTTTTTCTTTAAAAATCAATTCTTTTTACAGTTTTATTCTTGCTTTCGAGGCCTTGTCTCAAATAATGACTCTATTACACCGCGCGGTGGAGCAGCTGGTAGCTCGTTGGGCTCATAACCCAAAGGTCATAGGTTCGAATCCTGTCCGCGCTAGTGTTTTAATCCTTCCCTCTTTCTTTTCAAGATAAATTTTAAACCGAAGTCCTTGTTTTCCATGAATAACGGGAAACCTGGAAAAGTTTGTATCCTTTTTCTCATTTTGAATATGAATCTTTACTCATACTTCAACGTTAGTCTTTTTTCTCCATAAAACTAACCAGAAAGAGTTAGAATCATTCCGAATCCGTCTTTCTCAAACTATAACAAGAAAGGACGAAATCGGAATGAAATCAAACGCGTCTAACTTCCCAATTCTTTGGAACGAAGGGAGGCTGCCCGTACCGCTTCTAATACTCCATGCGAAAAACCGTTCCGTTCCAACTCCGCAAGACCGGCGATCGTGGTTCCTCCGGGAGAAGTGACTTTGTTTTTCCACACTTCGGGATGCGTTTGCGGATCTTTTTTACGTTCCTTACGTAAAAGTTCCGCGGCGCCGATCACGGTTTGAATGCTTAAATCCAACGCTTCCTGATAACCCAAGCCGGACAAAACCCCTCCTTCCGCCAATGCCTGAATGAATTTAAAGACGTATGCCGGTCCGGAACCGGACAAACCGGTGACCGCGTCCAATAAGGACTCGGAAGCGACGGGAAGGGTTAAGCCGAGGGAATGAAAGATTTCGTCCACGGTCCCGTATAACTCCGCGTCTCCGTAATAACCTATCGCGCCCTCTCCGACTAACAGAGGTAAGTTGGGCATCACACGTACGACCTTGGAACCGTCGGGAAGATTTTTACGGATGGTTTCGACTCCGATTCCGGCGGCCACGGATATCACCCGTTTGGGAGCGAGGATACTGCCGAGCAGTTCCGTCACCTTCCCCGGTTTGACGCAGACTACGATCAGATCGGAGCGCGAGGAGAATTCCTCCCAGGAGGATACGAGTTCTATCTTTTTATTGGAGGTCAAATACGGATCGTAGCCGAGCACCTGTGTCGGATAACGTTTCTTGAGGGAGGAATAGATAGCCCCTCCCATGTTGCCGCAGCCTGCGATCCCGATGGTATGTTTCATGTTTAGTTCCTTTCTCCGAATATGGCGCTTCCGATCCGGACGAAATCGCTTCCCTCTTCCAGGGCGATCCTGTAATCCCCGGACATTCCCATGGACAACTTTCCTGCCGGGTAGTAGTTCTCCCGGATCGTGCGTAGTTCCCGAAAGACCTCTCTGGTCCGAACCGGATCCCCGTCGGAGGGTCCCATGGTCATCATTCCTTCCAGCGAGCAATATGGATTGGAAAACGTTTCTCTTTTTTCCAGAATGGAGATCAGATCCCGTTTTGCAAACCCGTGTTTTGCGTTTTCACCCGTAAGGTTCGCCTGCAAAAAGAATCGTATCCTTTTTTTTTCCTTTTGCGCGCGCGCCGCCAACTCAGCGATCGCGCCTTCCGTTCCCACGCCGTGCGCGTACGAATAACCGGAAAATAATTTCCGCAGGGTTCCGCTTTGTACGGGACCGATATGATGAAGCGTCAGAGGATTCGGTTCGAGACGGATCCACTGGGCGAATTTTTCCAGACCTTCCTGGATCCGATTTTCCCCGAAGTGAATCACCCCTCCTTCCGCGGCCTCTTTGATTTTTTCCAAGGGTTGAAACTTGGATACGGCGATGAGAACGGGAGGATCGTCCGGTCTCAGATTACGGAGTTCCTCCTGGATCCGAAAATATCGTTCCGCTACGCCCATTTCAGCCTTCGTTCTTTTTGAGTCGTTTCATTTCCCGTTCCAGTTTTTCCACCCTCTTTTCGAGGTTGTGTTTCCCGGTTTTTCGTTTTTGTTTTTTGGGAACATTAGAAATTCCTAATTTTTTTTCGAGACGATCCACCCTGTTCTCCAGGGAACGGATGCGTTTTCCGGTTTTGGCCGAGGAACGTTTTTTGGATTTCGATCCGGTTTGAGAGAACGATTTTCCGGATCTCCGCTTGTGTTCCGTACTTCCGGAGTCGGAGCGGGATCGGCCGCGTTTCGGCTCTTCGTCGAAATCCCGATACGAAGCGGATTCTTCCTTAGGAGGAGTCCATCTTTCTTCCGAGGAAGGTTTGGGTTTTCGTTCATCTTTTCCGTCCGAAATCCTATTCTGCCCCCGCGTTTCACGTTCCGCACGGTTCGTTTTTTCCTCGGCGGCATTCCGTTTTTCCTCGGGCCATTCTTCCCGAAACGCATCTTTCGGCGCGGTTTCACGAAGCGTAGAATCCGAATCCGGGTAGGTGCGTTCTCCCGAAGGAAGCGGATTTTTTTCCTCCGTGGGGAGAGGGGCCGGTTCGTTCTGATGGATGGAAGTTTCCGAATTCGCTTCCGGACTCAGGATCACACGATCCGTTCTGGAATTCGCGGACGTCTCCTCGCTTTCCTTCTTTTTGAGGAATTTGGAAATATCCTCCCGAAATAAATAACTGTAAACGATCAAGGATCCTAATAATAAGATTAAAACGCCGGACAAAATGATTTTCAACTGTTCTCGTTTCATGGATGCACCTTTTTAAAATATCGGATTTTTCCGGCTCCAAAGGGAGGGAAAAGAGGATAACTTGTGTTTTTCGAACCCATTTTCTCCGAATAGAATCCTGTGAGCTCCCCGTTTTCCTTCCGCAGCAGGTCCGCGTTTTTTCTTTTCTGTCTGATTCTGTATTCCGCAGCGCACGGCGCACCGGTAAAGCGGGACCGGGACGAAATGAGTCGCGTGCTGATTCTCGAAAAGATACTGCGGGAATGGAAGCAATACAATCTTTTTCTCGTGGATCCTTTCGAAGGGGACAGACCCTGGGAAATTTACAGGGGAGTTTCCTTTTTAAACGAGATCCGATTCAATTCGCAGATCCCGGAAAACGAAGCCTTCGCCAAAGAAAGGGAATCGTATCCTTCGTTAAACGCTTCGAACGACTATCGATCGATGATGATACAGACTTTTTTTGAGGATCCGAAACATTCCCAGATCGAGTTTCGTCCGAAGGAAAAAATCCGTCTTCCGATCGGAGTTCCAACCCGGATCTTTTTTTGGATGCACGCCTCCTCCCAAAACGCGAAACTGCAGCTGGTATTGCAGCAACACAAATCCAAGGAGATCGTGATCGAACTCGGAGATCTGAATTTCGACGGTTGGAGACGGATCGAGAAAAAACTGGAAATTCCGCAGAGGAACATACGGCTCAATCAGAGTCTACAATATCCGTTCGAGGTCGCGGCCTTCCGATTGATCCCGGGACCGTTTCAGAAAAAGGGTGAATTTATCTTTTATCTGGATCGAATGGGAATTTTGGTGGATACTCGCGAGGACGCGTATCCGGGCGCGGAGATCAAAGATAACTGGGGTACTGGGTATTAAAGAATTCCTCGAGGGTCGAAGGAGTTTTCGGATCGAATCTAAACGTGTCCCATCCCATGTAATCCGCGGCCTCCACGTTAGACGCGTTGTCGTCGATCAGGACGTAACGTTTGTCCGGAAAGTCAGTCTGAATCCACTGAAAATATTCCTCCGCAGGTTTACGCGCGCCCAATTCGCAGGAAAAATACAACCGGTCGAAAAGCGAAAACACCTCCTCCATCTCCGAAAATTTCCCGAGCTCCTTGTGCCAAACGGAATAGTTGCTCGCGAGAACGAGCGTGTTTTCCGCGGCCTTCAAACGTTTGACCAGATCCACCGTGCCGGAAATCGTGCGCACCTTGGAGAACATCAGTTCCTTGATTTTGCGGGGATCCGGCAGATCGTCGTCGTTTCGAAATTCGGGCAGGTAGAATCGTTCGAAAAATTCCTCCTCTTCGATCCTGCCCTTTTCGAATTCGATAAAAGCCTCTCTTTCTCTCGCGTTGACGAATTTTTCTCTCGATTCGCGGGGAAGGATTTTATAAAGTGCAGAATGGAACGGATCCTTGATCAACGTATCCATAAGATCGAACGCAAACAAAACTCCGCTCATAGACCCATGATTTTTCTTTATAAATTTCTGACGACCTTTCTTCTTTTCTGGATCGTTCCGATTTCGTATCTGATCCCCTCCGCTAGAATTTTTTTCCAAAAGCGAAGACGGGATAAAAAACGCATCCTCGCAAAAAATCCGGATCTGAACGGCAAAACCGTCGTATGGCTTCACGCCGCTTCCGTCGGCGAACTCGATCAGTGTAAGGCCTTGGCGCTGGAGTTTCGAAAAAGGGACCGCTCGGTATTTCTACTTCAGTCCGTTTTTTCGGAAAGCGTTCGTGATTCGCAGCTGGAGGCGTTTCCCGCGGACGAAACGTTTCGACTGCCGATCGACACTCCGTTTTCCTACGATTGGATCTTTTCGAAATTCCGTCCGAAGGTTTTGGTTTTGATGGCTTGGGACACGTGGCCCAACCTGATTTTGTCGGCGAAAAAACACGGAACGAAAACGGTCCTAGGTTCGGCGGTGATCGGAAACCGTAAGAATGGACTCTTTGAAAAATTGACCCGCGCCGTATTTCGGAACTTGAGCGGCATTTATCCCTCCCACGAAACTTTCTACGATGCGTTTCGTTCCTTGGTACCGGATTCGATTCCCGTAAAAGTGCTCGGGGACACCCGTTTCGATACGGTTCTGAAAAAGATCGAAGACAATAAGAGGGAATTCAAACGTCCTCAAGGATATCCATATTCGAAAATTATACTATTCGCATCCACTTACGAACCCTGCGAGTCCTTGATCGCGGCCTTTCACGGTTTTCTGCGCGAAAAAAGACCTGATTTGTTAAACGAATTCGCTTTTTGGATTTTTCCGCATAAAACCTCCCCGGACCGAATCGTATCCGTCGAACACAGACTACAGGATGCGGACATCCGATATCAGACCTGGACTTCCACTCCCTACGAAAAGATGGACGCGCAGACGATCGTATTCGACGTTTTGGGAATTTTGGCGTTCGCGTATCAGGCGGTGGATTTCGCGTATGTGGGAGGGGCGCTTCACAATCGGGTCCACAACGTTTTGGAACCTGCGACCTTCGGCTTGCCTTTGATGACCGGTCCGAAAATCTCCAATTCTCCCGAAGCGACGATTCTGAAACAAAAGGGCGGATTGTTCGTAGTT
>NZ_NPEF01000087.1 GCF_002811955.1 Leptospira ellisii | reverse complement strand
GGACGGAGGCCTGCGCTAAATTAGAAAAACTGAATTTAATCCAAGTATCATACGAAATCGCGATCGAGCGTGAACTCGCCTCCAAAGAATCTATAATTTCGCTTAACAAATATAAAATATAATGAGAATTTAAAAATTTCCAGAAACAAGACGGCTCGATCAAAAGCGCATAACGCAGATCGACGGTAACAAAAAGATTCAAACGAAGCCAAAATGCCAAAAGCGATGAAAAATATGGCAGAACCCGTCCACTCGCCCCCTTCGTGTCGAAAGTATAAAATCGGAATTTACGGATATCGAATTGATTTTCGAAGGGCGGAAAAAATTCTCGCATTAAGCGGAATGACTTTCAAAAGTTTCGAACTATATCAACGTTTTATAAACAAGATAAAAGCGGCCTTTCGATAAGAGCGAAAACAAAAACCGTCTTAAGACGATATAAAAAACAGAACTTTCGTTTTTTGGACGATTCGTTCGTCGGTTGAAATAGAAAACCTTCGAACCAAGAATTTCGGCCCCGTGCCTTTGAAAGAGAAAGCCTTTGTCAGATCAAACAACGAAACAGAACTCGGAAGAATCCGCGAATTCGATTTCAGCAAAAAAGGATAACTTCTATTCCAACCATCCGACCGGCGACGAAATCGAGGAAAAGGTGAGTGCTTTGGAAACCGAGCTTCTCCGTCTTCCGGAACTAAAACCGTTTCTGGAGCTTCTTTCCTCTCTGCCTTGGAACGAATACGAGGAAAAGTTGTCTTCGAATTATTACGCTTCGTTTCCGTTCGGAAAGGAGGATTCCGATTCTTCCTTTCCTACTTTCCCCTCCGAAAAACCGTCCGAATTCAAACTTCTGGAACCGGTGCGGATTCTTGCCGAAGCCGAGGAACGTTTAGGCGCGGAAAACGAAAACTTCCGGTCGCTGAACAATTACGTTTCAAATCTGATCGCGCGCACGATGGGACGGGCGGTTTCAATCGCGGTCAAAACAAGGCTCAACCTTTAACAAGCATTAGACGATCGGCGCAGACATACTCTTTTTCTTTTATCGTGTTCTAATTCTCCGCATTGTAATTTGATAAAAATCCGCTTCGATTTCTGTAAAATTACATTCCATCGATCCGCTATGTTCCGAAACGAACGAAGATAAGAATCGTTGAAAATAAAATCGGAGGTCGTAAAAACGAACCGAAGGAAATCGGAAATTGAAATCTGAAGAAAAATCCGAAAACTACGACAGGAAAATTTACGTCGGATCGACGATTTTCTTTTTGGCTCTTTGCGTCTTGATCGTAAAAGCCTTTCATTCGGTTCCGTTCATACGCGGATTTATGGGGGATATGATGGTGATGATGTCGATCTATTCCTTCTGCAAATCGGTCTTCGATTTTCCCTCCTTCTGTTTATCGGTTTTCGTATTAACCGTTTCGTTTGTCGTCGAGACCGCGCAGTATTTACGTTCGATCGGAATATTCCGTTGGAACGAAACGGAAACTTCCCGGTTGACGGTAGGATCCGTTTTCGACCCTTGGGATTTGATCGCGTATCTCTGCGGAGCTGCGGCGATTTATTTCCTGGATCGAACGATCCTGAAACGCGCGTCGAAACGATCCGTCACGACCGATCCATCGAAGCGGAAATAAAAATCCGAAATCCTGCAAAACGCTCAATCGCATTATAATACGATTAAATGTCGCTTCGTTTTACGTATAATTCGCGCGAAAAGTTTGTTATCGGAGTATGACTTTATCAGATTTTAGATCGCTCTTATCCTTAATCTTACTCTGCTTTTTTTCGAATTGTAGTCCGGACGATTTTTTGGAAGACCTCGAATTTTGGAAACGACCCTCTTCAAAAGAACAAACGCAACTTTTATATCTCGCGGCGGCGCAGGGAATAGCCGTCCAAAACTTGATCAACGGTCCCGTTCTGATCGATCAGGAAAACGAACTGACCAATTATCAGATTCGTTTGTACAATTCCTCGCAGGGAATCGTCATCACGGGTTATTTTTCGAAACCCGAGGGAAACGGTCCTTATCCTCTGATCGTTATGATGCACGGATGCGGAGGAGCGTATTCTTACAACGATCCGAATCGGGGGGTCGGCTCCTTGTTTACGGAATGGGCCGATCGGGGAAAAACCATCGGATATGCGACTCTGCTTCTCGACAGTTTTACTCCGCGAAACGCACCGCAGGATCAATGCGGAAACGGAGCCGGAGTCGGCACTTCGGAAGTGATCGATCGTCCCACCGACGCCTACGCGGCGTTAGACTATGTACGCCGATCCGCAGTTGTGGATTCGGATAGGATCGTACTTTTGGGATGGTCGCACGGAGGAAGCAGCGTTCTTTCCACCGTGGATACGAATTCCACTCTTTCCTACCGCTCGGTTTATCCTAAACCCTTTCAGGCCGCCGTTTCCTTTTATCCCGGATGCGGTTTGAACAACGCATTCGGCGGAATCGCGGACGGTTCGTATCTTCCGTTCACCGATACAAGAATTTTAGCGGCCGGTTTGGATCCGCTTTATACTTCCGGTTACTGCGACGACAGGATCGCGAGAGCGCAAACGTTAGGCGCAAGCGCCGCGACCGGAAATTCGTTTACGATCACGGTTTACCCGAACACACATCACAGTTTCGATCAGGCGAAATCGGTGACTTCGCAATTCGACGCGAACGACGTCGCCGCAAAACCGACGGCCGATCAGGAAGCGGTCGATTTCTTTCAGACCCATAACCCGTGATCGAACCGGTGCGGGGTCCGAAATTCGTAAAACGAACCGTCTTCACAAAAGAACGGACCCGATAGATTCATAAAACATAATTTTTTAAATTAAGGAGAATTCAATGAAGCGACAGCTCGTCTTTAAGGATGACTCATCGGATAAGTTTTGGAACATAGAAGTGAGCGGAAATTCCTTTACCGTTCAATACGGAAAAGCGGGAACAGGAGGACAAACGCAGACGAAATCCTTCGAAAACGAGGAACAATGTCTGAAAGAGGCGGAAAAACTCGTGCACGAAAAATTGAAGAAGGGATACGCGGAAAATTCCGTTTCCGATTTCGCCGCAACCTGGAAGGAGCTTGCCGAGTCTTCCCATCCTTCGGAGGCGTTCTTAAAACACTTTTCGTTTTTGACTGACTCGGAAGAGGATAAGGTCGTTCTTGAAAAACTTTCCCGCGGGGTCTTAAAAATAAACGTGGATTCCTCCGAAGAAGAACCCGCTTTGATCGTGGAGATAAAATACGCGGATCCAGATTTCGACGAACCCGCCGTGATCCGATGTTCGGCTCCGTTTACGGGAACTCCTGAAAAAGGCCTTCCGAAAAGTTACGTAAAAACGGCTCAAATTCATAATGGAATGTATTTCGAGGATTTGGGAGGAGGTTCGATCGGATTTTTCGGAATCGGTTCCGACGGAAAAATCAATTCGGGCGGATGGGAACCGGAAGCGCTCGAAGAAGGTGACAACGAGGAATTCATCGAACGTTTGGAGAACAAGGACCTTTCGATAAGCGACGTGGATTGTATCGTCGAATTCGGACAAAATTGGATTCTCAGCGATCCGTTGAAAAAAACTGCGCATAAGGAACCCGGTTATCTGTTCATTTCGCACGAGGATTGCGAAGTCGTTTCGATCGAAGCGGCCAATCAATTGACTTTCGGTCCGATTTTGCTCCGGGTTTTCGCGCAGAGAATTTTGGACGAGGAGTATTTTTCCGAAGTCTATTCTTAATACGATTTCCGAATACAATTCGAAGAACCTTTCCGTCGAAAAGAATTGAAATGTCCGCGGGCGTTTCAATTCTTTAGAATATGGAACAAAAAGATTACAGCGACGAAGTCCGCCTCCATCGATCCAAGTTCATTCGTTTTTTATTGTTCGTCGTCGGTTCGATTTCCTTAGCCTTGGGAATCGTGGGAATATTCACGCCGATCCTTCCCACCACGCCGTTTCTACTTTTATCCGCCGCTTGTTACGCGCGTGCGTCGCATCGATTTTACAATTGGCTGATGAACAATCGATATTTCGGTTCCTATATACGCGATTGGAGAATCCACAAGATGATCCCGCTGCGCGCGAAGATCGTCGCGATTTCGATGATCTTCGTCACGATCGGCACGACCGTATTCTTTTTTATTCCGATCCTGGCCGTTAAAATCCTGGTTTCGTTGATCGGCGTTTTAGTGGTGATTTATCTGATCCGAATTCCGACCAAACCGAAAGGATGAATTTCGAAAAAACGGCCTTACCGTAGGAATTACTACGGAGGTAACAAGAGCCGGATTTCGCTTGTCGAAAACGGGATTTTGTGATAGGGAAAATTTGCGGAGGTTTTCCCGCCGCCTCTCCTCCACCACCCTACACGGGTGGGGCGCGCGTTTATCGACGGAAGATCCGCGTAATAACGACGAAATCCTCCAATCGATTCCGCCTCAATACGGGGATCGGGACGGAAACATATGAAACACTTTGGAATCGTTTTCCTTGAGAAGTTCCGCGATATCCAAGGCTTCCTGGATTTTTCTACGTTTATCCGGCTCCTCTTGGATCCAAGCGGTCACGAAGGATTCCAGTCTTCTATAATCCCTGATGAACGAAAGAGAACGGATGTATTGGATTTTATCCTCCTCTTCCGCGATCCTAAACTGAACTACCTGCTGATACGCGGAAGCAGCCGCGCGATAGTTGCCGGTATTGTAATACGCGTGCGCGAGGAACCGTTTTTCCTGAAACGGAAGTTCTCCGTACTGATTATAGATTTTGATCGCCTTCCGATAATTCTGGTGAATGTCCATCACAAGCCTTGCATGTATCAGCATATATTCCCTCGAAACGAAACCTTCCTTTACGAATTCCACACATTGAGCGTAGGCGTCTGCTTTGTTTCCGAGAAGAAAATTGGATTTCAAAAGAAGAAGTTTCGCGTTCCTAAAATTCGGCTTTAGTTCGACGGCCCGTTCCGATTCCGCTTTGGAACGCAGATAATTCCCGGTTTCGAAATACGCCAAAGCCAGATTCATCCGGTAGAAAGGATTGTAATTGGAGAGTTCGACCGCTTTTTGAAAGTATTCCAAAGAACGGGGCCACTTGTTTCTTTGTACGAAAATCATCCCCAAAAGATAATAGGAAGGGTCGTGTCCGGGTTGAATCTGGATCGCCCGCAAAAGGGAATTTTTGGACTGCGGATATCTTCCCTGCGCATAAAGCAAAGCGCCTCGGAGATAATTGAATTCGACCGAATTCTCATCGAGTCTTTTGATCTTATCGATGTTAAGCGAAGCGCGGGCGAGATTGTTCGCGCGGATAAGATTGACGGTTTCCGTATTTAGGGCGGCTATTTGAACCCTTCTACGCGCGGCCTCGGTGGGATCCAGAGGGGTTTGTTCCGAATGTGAAGAGGATCCTCCGCCGGAAGGAACGTCGTCTTCGTCGCCAGCAAACAAAACCCCCGTACCGAAAAGAAAAACCAAAAGTAGGAAAACGCGAATCATAGTCTTTCTTCCGAAAAGAATCAGTTCTTCTCGAAATATTCCACGTTATTTTCTTTTTTATTGAGAAGCTGAAGTTCCTTATCGTTCACCTTCACGATTCTGTATTCCAAATCGAAAGCGAGATCGGCGAGGTTAAAATGAATGTCGTCGTCCTTCATTTTATACGTGAGATGAAACGTATCGTATTTCGCTAAACCGTTGGAAAGAATCTCAAGATGACTTCCTTTGCCCTTATCCGGATTGGGACATTCCCCTTTTTCGGGACAATTTTTCACCTTTACCCAATTCCCCAAAATCAACTCTTCCTTTTTTTTACAAGCGCCCAAAAAGAATAGTAGAACAAGACAAATCAAAACGGCTTTTTTCATAGATTCAAAATTAGAAATCCGTTCTTCGGTGTCCAATGAAAATCTTGGACTTCCTTCCCTCGGATGGTCGCGGAAGTTTCCCGAAACCGACGAAAAATCGGTCTCGCAGGGAAATCATTTACTGAGAATCCAGATATTCTTTTAGATTCAACACTTCGAACGTATTGAGAAGATCGGGATGAATGGAACTGATTTTACAGGAAATTCCCTCGGAGCGGGCGTTTTTGAGAAACCAAACCAGAGAACTGATCGAAATCGAATTCATCACCGGAATGTCCCCCAAATTGAGGACGATCTGTTTCGGTTTACGGGAAATCGCATCCATCAACATGGTTCGAAAGGCGTAATAGTCGTTAAACAGGATGGAAAGATCCGGGGTGATTTCGATTGTTTCGGGAGTTTCGGACATCGTTGTTTCGCTTTCGTTTTTCTCGTATACTCCGTTTATTTCGGACGAAAAAACCGGTTTCCTCAAAAAAAATCTCTTCTGAAAAATCCAAATTCAACCGATTTTTTGGAGGGGAGAAAAATAATGTTTGAGAAAACCCATTTTATGAAAACCCAAGACCTTCTCGAACGGGGAATGAATAACTCCGTTTTTAAAAGAAAGGTTATCTCTGACAATATCGCGAATGCGGACGTTCCCCACTTCAAACGATCCGAAGTTATTTTCGAATCCATGATAAAACGCGCCATAGAATCCGAAAAAATCGAAGCCGCCAAAACGGTTCCGACACAGATTTCCGACGAACGACACATTCAATTCTTCAAACCCTTGGATTACCGAACCGTTCAACCGAAGGCGAACATCGATTACTTGACTACCATGCGGGCCGACGGAAACAACGTGGACGTGGAAAAGGAAGTCGTAGAAGCCTCGAATTCGCAAATGCAATACATGATGATGTCCGAAAGGATCAATCAAAATTACCGGGACTTAAAACAAGTCATGAGAATGGCCTAATTCTTTTTAATAATTTTCTTGAATTGAAATCAATGAGACATAATTTTACACTTTAGGAAGTAGCCATGGGACTTTTTTCATCGATCAATATTTCCGCAACAGGCTTATCCGCGCAGCGATTGAGAATGGATGTGATTTCCAACAACATCGCCAACTCGACGACTACGAGAAATACGAACGGAGACGGTCCGTTCCGCCGGGATCGGGTCGTTATGACTCCGATCAACTTACGAACGCGCTGGAGAAGTCCGGTATATCCGTTCGGAGTCGCGCCGGGAGAAGGTAAAGGCGTCAAGGTGATGAAGATCGAAAAGGACATGACCCCGCTTCGGTTGGTCTACGATCCGACACATCCCGATTCGATCCAGATCGGTCCCAAAAAAGGTTACGTGGAAATGCCGAACGTAAACATCGTCACCGAGATGACGGATATGATTTCGGCTTCCAGATCCTACGAAGCGAACGTACAGATGATCAACGGATCCAAGGCCATGTTCAACAAGGCTTTGGAGATAGGTAGGGCTTAATCATGGAAATCAATTCGAATTCATCCCTTTGGTATACGTATAACTCCGGTTACAACGGAAACAAACCGCATCCTCTCAATCCGAAGGGAGATAAGGTGGACGTTTTCACCACCGAGGACAGACATTACAAAGACGTAAAACAACCCGTTTCTCCGGACTACGTCGCGGAAAGTTTTTCCGAGGCGATGAAAAACGCCATGACATCGGTGAACGATCTGCAGGTGGAAGCCGACGAACTTACGCAAAAAATGGTGTTCGATCCGAACTCGGTGGACGCACACGAAGTTATGATCGCGTCGGAAAAGGCGAGGGTCGCGCTTACCTTCACCAAAACCATCGCCGACGGAGTCGTCCGGGCTTACAGAGAATTGACTTCTCTAAGATAAAATCGCCTAAACCTTCGAATATTCCGGATAAACGACCCGGAGGTTGTTCGGTTCGCGCCGAAACGAGGCCCGCCTTTAAAGCGGGCTTCTTATTTTCTCCTTCGTTTCAAGTTCGCATTAAAATATTCAATTTTTTTAAAATATCGGCTATCGGATCCGAGGTCTTCGAACGATTTTCGCGCTCTAAAATCGATTTCTATAGACGCACCGAAGGCTTATCCGACATTGGTCCGAGAATCGGCGAAATCCGATTCGATAGGAAGTTCGAATGAAAAAAAGATTAATTCTACTTGCGATCGCCGCCATCATCGGCAATTGCGCTTTCCCTGCGGAAAGAGAGGGGATGAGAGTCACAGACTATAAGGCCCCGAACAAAATCGGCGATAAGATTTTTATCGAAATGTCCACAGGCGGAAAGACAACCCTTCCGTTCTGGACTTCGCAGATTCCGGACGACAACTTCACCGACGCGGTAAAGGACTCGATCGCACAAGCCAACCTCTTCGAAAAAATCGAAGAAACCCTCGGCGGAGGCTGGACTTTGAAGATTCAGATTCTCGAAGTGGATCAACCTTTCGTGGGAACGACGTTCACCGTTAAGACGAAAATCAAATACACGCTCCGCAATAAGGGCGAAGTGGTCAAGGAACTCGAAGTGTACGAAGCCGGCGAGGCTACGATGGGAGACGCTCTGATCGGAGTCGTCAGACTTCGTCTTGCGAACGAAAATTCCGCTCGCGCCAACATCCGCAAATTCCTTCAGGAAATTTCCGCGATCTCCGCGAACGTAAAAAAGAAAAAATAAGACAAGGTTCGAGATTCATTCCCGATTTCGAAATCGATTCCGAATGTGAAATCCCGTTGCGGAGATCGAAACGAATCGGAGGAGTCAAAAACAAAAGCCCGCGTCGCGGGCTTTTGTCGTTTTAGAGCGGTCGGCCGTTTTTCGGTCGACGTGTCGTCTTTTACAACGGTGCGAAGGACCGATTATTGTTTGATCTTTTTGATCAGTTTCAAATCCGCTTTGTTAAAAACGGTGATCTGGATGCTGCCGGAACCTTCTTCCTTGCCGGTAACGTAGATTTTTTCCCCGTAAAAGGTCACGTTCGAATTCGGGCTGATCTCCTCCGAGGATTTCGCCTGTTTTTTCAGATCCTTACCGAAACGGGAAAGGTAATACTTTTCTTGAACCTCTTCGAACGCATAAATTTCGTCGCCTTTTACGATCATCGGAGAACGCCAAAAAATGTTATCCTCCGCGGAAATGGTAGGCTTTAAGGTTTCCTGATCGATAAGAATGAGTTTGTGATTGGACGAGTGACCGTCTTCGAACCCGATCACGAGCGCCTTTCCGTCCACGATTTCGAACGTTCTTCCGCAGATTTTATTGAAGTCGCCCCGGATGATCGTATCGTCGTTGGTGGGATCGAGTATTTGCAGTTCGTTGTTGTAATGTCCTTTATCCAGATATTTCAGGGTTTTTAGAAAGAGGATTTTGCCTCCGACGACGTTCTTGTCGAATTCCTCCTTTTTCTTTTCCTCTTCCTTTTTGGCCTCCAATTCTTTTTTGGTTTCGGCCAATTCCTTTTTCAGCTCGGATTCGCTTTTCTTGTCGTCCGAGGAGGATTTGGAATCGCTTCCGGATTTACTTCCGGAATCGCTTTTGGAATCGTTCGACTTGGAAGAACTCGAGGAGCTGGAGGAACTGTTGCTTTTTCTATCCTCTTCCTTTTTCGAAACTTCCTTTTCCTTCTCCTTCAGCTTCTGTTCTTCTTTTTTGGCGGATTCCTTTTCCTTCTGAATCTGCTCTTTTTCCTTTTTCTTTTCCGTTATCTGCTGTTTATTCTTTACGGGATCCTTATTGAGGTCCTGAAGTTCCTTATCGGTTTTGGTTTCCTTGTCGGAAAGTTCCTTCTGTTTGTTTTTGTTCTCCTCTTTTCTGCGGTTTACCTCCTCCAATTCCTTTTTGTTTTTTTCCCGCTGAAGATCGTCGAACTTTTCCTTCTCGTATTTTCCTTCCTTCTTTTTATCGAGATCCTTGTTCACTTCGTCTTCCAGCTCGTCGGTATGGACGTCCTTACCGTCTCCGGTTAAAACGTTCTCCACGAGGGGAATCAGAATCTGGGTTTTACCGGGCCACTCGGAATAACGTTTCGAAATTCCGATCGAACCAACGCTCAAAACTTTCATTACGGAATTGGAATATTTTTTTCCAACATATGCCTTGTCCTTTCTGTGGATCGCGTTGTAATAGAGGATATACGTGGCGAGAATGTCCGAATTTTTGTCGTCGTATCCGAAATTCGATTTTACGAAACCGGCCACGATCCTCTGGATCGAGTTGATATGACCGTAGTCGCTGTCTTCCAAAATCGAAAACACGTCCGCGCCGAATTTTTTCTCTTCCGGAAGAATCCGAACCACGCTCACGCCGGATTGGTTGTGCGATTTATCCGGTTCTTTTTTCAGGGCTTCCGCCAAACCTATCCCCGCTTTTTCGTTCGTGCCTCGGACCTCTTCTCCCGCGCGAGCCGCGGAGCGGTTGATGAATTGAACTCTTCCGGAGGATCGGACCTCTTTTTCTCCGAGTTTGGAATTGTCTTGAGACGCCAAAGAAAACGATAAACCTAAGAACAAGACGACAACCGAAATTCTGAACATTCTAAATTACTCCTTTTGAATCCGACCACGAACGGTCTTACGACCAGGGAATATCCTATTCATAAACATTCCATTGAGACAAGGATTTTTCCCTACTTCCAATCTTCTTTCCTGGAAGAAAGTTGATCCCCAACCTCCCCTCTGCGACCGTAGCGATTATGTATCGATTCCAGGAAAGAATTTACAATTTCGGAGCCGGACCGGCGATGCTCCCGAACGAAGTGATGGAAATCGCGGCCGCGGAATTCTTGAATTATAAGGGTTCCGGAATGTCCCTCATGGAAGTGAGCCATCGTGAGCCCCTGTTCGAAGACGTACTTCAGGAGGCGGAATCCCTTCTTCGCAAACTTTTGAATATAGGAGACGGATATTCGGTCGCGTTTTTTTCGGGAGGCGCCACTCTGCATTTCTCCGCGCTGCCTCTCAATCTTCTCAAAGAAGGGGAAAGTTTCGACGTGGCCCACACAGGGATCTGGACGAAAAAAGCCTGGGAGGAAGGATTGAAGTTCAACGGAGTAAACGTTATCTACGACGCGACTTCGAATAATTTTACCGAAACGCCGATCTTGACGGAATCCGATCTTTCCGGAAAGGGAAACTATCTTCACATCACTTCGAACAATACGATCTACGGAAGTCAATATCCGGAGATACCTAAAATCAAATCGATCCCTCTCGTGGCCGACATGACGAGCGAACTTCTCTCCCGTAAAATCGATATCAACGACTTCGGAGTGATTTTCGCCGGAGCGCAGAAGAACATAGGACCGTCCGGCTTAAGCGTGTTGATCGTCCGAAACGATCTGATCGGAATTTCCGGAAGAAAAATTCCCGTGCTGATGGATTACTCGGTGATGATCAAAAACAAATCCTTATACAATACTCCGGCGACCTATTCCATCTACATCGCCAAACTCGTTTTCGAATGGCTTGATAAACTCGGAGGAGTCTCGAAAATGGAGGCCGTAAATGAAGAGAAGGCGAAATTGTTATACGACTTCATCGATTCCTCCTCGCTCTATAACGCCCCCGTGGAAAAAAGATCCCGTTCCAGGATGAACGCCGTATTCCTCCTGAAGGACAAGAATCTCGAGACGAAATTCCTGGACGAGGCCGAAAAAAACGGTCTTCACGGATTGGGAGGACACAGACTCGTGGGAGGCTTTCGCGCTTCAATCTACAACTCCATGTCTTTGGCGGGAGTTCAAAAACTCGTGTCGTTTATGAAGGAGTTCGAATCCAAGGTCTGATGAAACGGATCGGTTTGCGACGAATCGCCCTTCTTACGGCCGGATTACTTTCGGTTTCGGGTAACGTATCCGCTTCTTCGTTGAATTTTTCCACGCGGATTTCCGTGCAGGATTGTTTTTCGGCCGAGCATACGACCGAACCGGCGGATCTGTTTAAATCGACGCTTCCCCTCGAAGAAAAAAAGCGACTTGCGGAAACGCTTTCGCTCAAGGAGGGAAAGTCGAGGTATAAATCCGTCGCTTGTATTCAAGGTAAAAATCTGTCCGAAGAGGATTACGCCGTCCTTCTCGAGGATTGGAATCGTCATCTGACCTTGTATGCGGAGCTGAATTCGTATTATGAAAACTACGTTCTGTCGGACGAAAAAACCCGTTCCTTAAATTCGATCGAATGGGAACTTCTCAATCTGCATCTCAAACAGAAAAGGGAGCTGACGGCCCGGATGAACGACGCGGTCACGCTCGCCCTCAAAGGGGAAAAGATCTCCGAAGACAATTTCGCCATGATTTATCTTTCCCTGTTTTTGGTTCAGTTGGAATTCTGGGACGCAATGCCCAAAACATATCGGGACAACATTCTATAAGGGAACGTCCGCTCTCCGATCATCGAAGCGAATTATCCGCGAAGGCAATTATTTGCTTGAAACGTGGGGAAACTCGGGACACAAACAATTTAGAACATGAAAAAAATCGGAATCGCCTCGGATCACGGAGGCTTTGAGCTTAAGGAATTTCTCCGCACCGCACTTAAGGAAGAGGCGGAAATCGTGGACTACGGAACCAAGGACGAATCCTCCGTGGATTATCCCATAATAATCTCGGAAGCGTGTAAAAAAGTTCTTTCCAAAGACGTGGAAGGATTGATCGCCCTTTGCGGAACGGGCATCGGCGCATCCATCGCTGCCAATCGGCTTTCCGGAATACGCGCCGCGCTTTGCCACGATCAGTTCACCGCGGAAATGTCCAGACGTCATAATAACGCCAACGTACTCGTGTTAGGCGGCCGGATCATAGGTAAGGAACTGGCGCTCAACATCGTCCGCACCTGGCTCCGCACTGAATTCGAAGGCGGACGTCACGAAAGAAGAGTCAACCAGCTCGAAACACTCAACTGACCGAACTCCGGATGGGATCGATCGCACAATCCAAACCGAAAAATTTCCTCGCTCCCGCGTGGATTTTATTTCTGTCGCTTTTCACGTCGATCCATTCGGAAACCAAAAACTTCTCCTTCGGAGAACTGAAAAGGGACGGTCTTGAACTTTCCGGCAAAACGGTCGAAAACCAGATTCTCAGATTACAGACCAAGGAGAGAAGTTCGGGAGCGGACCTTTATCTGAACTTCGATTCCGGAGATCCTTCCGACTTAAAGGATCTATCAGGAAATTATAAAGTCCTTTCGTCCTCCTATCTTTCCGATTCCGAAAACGTGTTGCACGCGAAAAAAAGCGCGCGGTTTTCGGGTAAACGCACCGGAATCAGAATCGCACATTCTAGAACCGGTCTTCTGACCTCCTCTGATCTTACGGAAGAATTCTATATCAGCTTTAGCGTACTTCCCGGAACCGTGGAAAAGGACGCCACTCTGATCTCCAAGTTATACGAAACTTCGGGAAACACGTACGGATGGGATCTAAAAATCGCTGACGACAAACTCAAGATCGGATTCTATTCCTTTTTTGAAACCGAGGAAAAACGGTATTTATCGTTGCGTCTTTCCTCCAACACGACGCTGCGGAAAAACCAATGGAATCGGATCCTACTCTATTTCAATCCTTCGGAAAACGAAATTGTACTTTATCAAAACGGCAAGGAAGCGGCGAGAGGTTCGATTCCGCCTAACAAAAATTTAACGAGAATCGGCTTTCATCCCGAAGACACCACCTCCTTTCGGATCGCAGGTTCCTACTACGGTTGGATGGAGAATTTCGGCGTATTCCGCGGAAAACCGAATCCGACTTCCGAGGACGTCCCCTTTCCTCCCCAGGAATTCGACCCGGAGACTCATACGGCGAAAACGAAATTCGGCGCCGCGGTTTCTCCCGTTTATAAAAGCAGATATTCCGGTTCGTTTTTGGAGGAGATCCAACTCAGGGGAACCGTACCCGTCTCGTCGGCGATCGAGCTGTATCTCAGGGTTTCTCCGGTCCCCTTCACTCCTTCCGCGGAAGCTCCCGCCTGGATCGGAGTGGACTTAAGAAAATTAGAATCTTATAAATTAGATTCTCTCGATCCCGACGTCTACAGGATCCCTCTAAAGGATTCCCTGAAAAAATTCCTGGGATTAAACGAGAATAAGGACGATCTGCTTCCGTTCCGGTATTATCAATGGAGAATCAAATTCAAATCCGATTCCGCAGGAAATAAGACGCCGGAATTAAAACGACTCGCTATGGTTTTCCGGGAAACGATTCCGCCCGTCAAACCGATCGGACTTAAGGTCGCCGAAAATTCCGTCGACGATTCCGGCCCTTCCGTATGTTTAAGCTGGAAATCCAATCCAGAACGTGAAGTCATTCAAGGCGGCGGATATTTCATACACTACGGAATTCATCCGGACCGCATGGTGGGAATCATTCGCGGCACGTTTCCGGAAAACGCGGGAGTCCCCGATAAAAAAAGCAGAACCCGTCATCCCGCGTCGGACTTTTTGGATCCCATCACCGGATTGCCCCCCGGAAAAACGGCCTTTAATATTCAAGAATATTATAATAAACTAACTACTTGCGTGGACAACCGGATCATTTCGTTGAATTCGGAAATCCTCCTGGAAAAAAATCAGCTTTTTCTTAAAAAGGGAACCGCTTATTATTTCAGAATCGGCGCATACAACAGGTTTTATCACTTCCAAACCGGAAAGGATCAGATGTCTCCGTTAAGCGATGCCGTCGAAGTTTACTTCCTGAGCGAGTAAAATACGTATCATCCTTTGATCGGGGATTCCCTTATCGACGGTGATGAAACCGTCCAAATCCCTCTCGACGGCGACGGCGATCTCGTTCCAAACCCAATCCGATTCTCCGAACTCGGAGGAAAACTTAAGCGAAAGGGAA
>NZ_NPEF01000086.1 GCF_002811955.1 Leptospira ellisii | reverse complement strand
ACCCACCGGTTCGCTTTGAGACCGCTTAACATCGTGCCCACGTTTCATAAACACAAGGATCTCGTATGCGGCGGCTATCAGATTCTGCTGCGAAAGCCGGAGAAGTTCCACGGATTGTATTTCACCTTGAAATTCATCCGCATGCTGCGAGAGGAATATCCCGACGATTTCGCGTATCGGGACGGTGCCTACGAATTCCGATCCGACAAACCGGCGATCGAACTTCTCGTCGGAGACCGCATACTTCTGGACTATCTCGGCGGAAAGGAGAATGATTTTAGAATATTAGAATATATGAAAGAATCCGAGAGGAACTGGAAAAAAAGGACCGCGCGGTTCTTATCCTGATCCGCGGCCGGATTACGAGAGCAGGAATTGGACCGAAGTCGCTAAAACGATTCCGATCGCGTGCGCGGTTCCTGTGATCGTCCCGAAGACGAGCGGTTTTCTCATAGTGGGGATTACGGCGTTGGTGAACGTGACTGCGGTTCCGACTCCGATCCCCAATACGAGTCCCAGCGTTACCGCTTCGCCGAGGTTGTTTACTCCGATCGGTTTAAACAAAAGGGCGATCCCAAAAGAGGTGATAAAACAGGAAACGGAAGGCACGATAAAATAGGCGGGGGTTTCCTTCCAACCTTCCGGTCTTTGAAAACCCATCGCGTCCTCCCAAAACTTTCCGAATGCGAATCGCCTGTGCCAGGCGCCGCTGAACGCGCAATATATGATCGTGGCCGCGATAACCGCGATCCAATCGATTTCCGAAATTCGAAGATTCATTTTTTCCCGCCCGACTTCATGGCCTTGATCACTTTCAGCTTTTTGTCCCGGGAAAATTTTTTGTATTCCGCCGTTTCACATCCGTAAACCGCGATTTTCCCTTCGGAATCGCTGTGAACGCCCCAGCCGTAACGTTTCGTCAAAGGGGAAGTCCGAAAACAGGGTTGTCCCTTGGAGAAAAATTCCGCCCGCGCGGAAGAATATTCCGTTTTTTTAATATTATTGCGGTCGGCGTAGACCTGGAACAACACGTCGTCGGACGTGAACTTATACGGATTTTTTTCGACCATTTCGAACTGAAGATTGGCTACGGTTTTGTTGTCCCCTTTTAGGGGAGGGATTTCGCCGGTGACCACGGGACAATCCTCGGCGATTTCGATGAACGTATTCAGGTAATTGGTCGTGTGCGTTTTCATTTTCCAGTTTTTAAGTCCTTGCGCTTTCCGTTCGACGAGAATCGGAAAGGAATTATCCCCATTCTAATTAAACGTTCGATAACAACGAACTTTCCGAAGAACCCGAGGATTCCCATAAAAAAGAGATCCGAAACCGAAAACGGGAATGAACCGCTTGTGTGGGGGAGTGAAAGGGAGGAACTCAGAGATTTTCGATATTCAAAGTTTCCGATTTGCCCGCATGTTCGATCGAAAGCCGCAACGTTAGTCCGCTTTGGCGGTTGATGCGATTGAAAATCCGTTCCAGAAACCCCGGATCCGGATCCGTTCTACAGTCGGGGGGAAGCCGGGAAACGGTTTCGTCGTTCCAGCGAAAACGCGCGAATTCTATCTTTCCCGGAAATAAATTTCTTTCGGAAACGACCCATTCGTCGGAGATACATTCGAGTCCGTCCCGCGCGTTTAAGGATATCCTAAACTTCCATTCGCCGTTCGGAAATCTGAGTTCCTTGGATTCGTTTTCGTTCTTCATGAACAGGAAGAAGGTCGGAAATCCGCTTTTACCTTCGCGGGCCGATTTTGCGTAAAACAAGATCGAATCCAGTTTTATCTTTTGGGAAGTCGCCTGGACTCCGAGCGCGCTCGGGTTCATCGCCCGCGCTACCATTCCGATGACTAAGACGACCAACACCAGGTTGAGGATAAAAATCAGACGGATTCGGGAGAATTTTCCTCCGCTCGATTTTTTGCGGCTTTCCTCCAGAAACTTGCGGAACTCCTCGGGAGAACGGGAATGATAACCTCCGCCCATATCAGCCTCCTTTTTTCGTCCATAGTTTGCGGATCGCGGAAGCGGTCGGGAAACCTTTCGTTTTTCGAACCGCTTCGTTTAACAAAGAATACGATAATTGGACCGCCTGAGGAACCGTAAATTTCCTGGAAAAATAGAAGGCGACGATTCCCGCCAAAAGATCACCGGTTCCCATCACCGCGAGTTTCGGTTCGGGTCGGTTCCAAACGTGGACTTTTCCGTCGGAGCATATTAAAAAAGAAGAATGTCTTTTCCACAGGATATTCGCTCCGAAAGCGCGGACGTATTCCCTGCAGAGCGAGATTCCGGCTTCTACGGAGGTTATTTTAGAATTCACTAACGTTTCCAATTCCCCGGTATGAGGAGTAAAAAGCGCACGGTCGTGGAGTTTTATTCCCTTATACGCCGAAACCGCGCCCGCGTCCAGGATCACGTTTTTGTCGGTAGGAAATTCCAAAATCGGACATTCCTCCGTTTTTAGTCCCGGACCGAGTAGGAAGGTCGAAACCTTTTTGGCGAACGGCAGAGAAAGGATTTCCGCTTCGGAAGGAATCGGTCCCACCATCAGCGAAGGATCCTTCTTTAAAACCTGCACGACCGTCCTTTCCGAAGGGGTGAGAAGCTGGGAGATTCCACCGCCTAACGAATGAAAGGCGAGGAGCGAAGAGATGACCGCTCCAGACATTCCCTCCGATCCCCCCACGAGCATCAGGGATCCGTTTTCGTATTTATGGGAATCCGTTTTCCGGGCGGTAGTCCGTTCCAGGGTCCGTCTCGGAATGCGTTTCCACAGAAATTGATCCGGAGTTTTTCCGCGTTTCGGGTCCGCGTCGGGGCCGATCGGAAAACCGATCCTGTGAAATGAGGTCTTTACCGTTTCGGGCATGAATACGTTCCTCCACTTTTTCATTCCGATTTCGGCTAACGCGTCCGCCGGAATCGGAGGAGGAGCGTCTTCCGTAAATCCGGAAATCGTATCCAAACTCAACACGAACACGTTCTTTCCGTTTTGCAAACACAGGGCGGATATTTTTTCCGCGGTTTTCGCGTATTCGTTTTCCAAAGGCGGGCGAAAACCCGTTCCCAGTAGCGCGTCCACCACGAACACTGTTTCCGTTTTGATTTCGGGCGAATACGTTTCGAGCGGAAAAATCCCGCCTCCCGTCTTCAAAAACAGATTTTTATAATATTCCGAATCGGAGGATTGCCGTCCCGATTTCAGATAGACCTCCGGGAGTTTCCCTTCCTGGGCCAGAAAAAAGGCCAAGGCCAAACCGTCGCCTCCGTTGTTTCCGTTGCCGCAGAGGATGTGGATTTTGTCGAACGCGAGGATTTTTTTTCTGTAAGAGCGGTAGACGGAGAGGGCCGCGAAGCCCATCAGATGAGAGCCGGAAATTCCGAATGTTCGAATCGTTTTTCCGTCCAGATCCCTGCTTTCCGAATCGTAAAACAGAGATTCTGAATATTCGGAAAACTTTATTTCCATTTATGGATTTCCAGATAACCGGATTTGATCCTTGCGGAGTAGATTTCGTCGCTGGAATCCATCCATGTTTCCCTCCACAACCCCCGGGGCGGGAGATAGTTGAGCCGGATGTTGTTCACGTGATTCCCTTCGTCGTCGTGCACTTGGAGACGGATGGAACTTTCCTCTTCCGTTTCCGTTTCCCAGATGAAGAAATTGTTGTCCTTTAGAATCCAATACAGCGATTCGGAAGGATCCTGGATCTCCTTTAACGAGGTGACGTTTTTGGATTCTAAATCGTATTTCAGGATTTTACGCGATTTGAATCTGGAATTTTTCCTGTCGAAAAGGCTGAAGGAAGCGACCACGTATTTCCCTTCGGAATGAGGCAGAATCGTCTCTAACCTGGTTTGTACGTTTTCCGAATCGGGCACGATCGATTGAAAGTCCGAGGCTCCGATCGAACGAATCAAAGCGCCTTTGTCGTAGACGGAAAGTTTCATTTCCCCGTTCGATTTGTGAAAGACGAACAACAGATCGTCGTCTCCGGCTTCGATTCTTTCTATGTAACCGAACGGAGTGGTTCCGGAAATTCCCTCCACGTTGATCGTATTCAGGAGTTTACCGGCGTCGGAAAAATGAAGGATGGAGGAGGGAATCGCGTCCTTTACTTCCGTGTCGAAGGAGCCGCTTTTTTTCAGGAATATATCCTCGGCGTTCGGATCGTTTTTGGGTTGTTCTTCCTTTCCGATTCTGGATTGGACGTAGATCTCCTCGTCCGAGTTCACCGCGACGAGTCCGATCCTTCCGACTTTTGCGGGAATCAGTTTGTACTTATCGCTCGCCTTTTCCTTCAGAGTTCCCAATATGAATTTGATTTCTCCGTCGGTGGAAAAAACTTTCAAGAGGGATTGTTCGAAATCGGGAACGTAGATTTTTCCGGAAACCACCGGAAGAGTCTGCGGAAGATTGGTCGGAACTCCGTTCAACACTTTCGCTTGTAGATCCGTAAGGGTATTCCCCAGTTTGATTCTTCCGTAAAGATAGGAATTGTAATTATCCACCTTGAATCGAGTGCAACCCGATACGAAGGAAACGAAAAGGAGGAATCCGATCGTGAGGATTCGGAATGCGCGGTTGCGGAAGGTAAGAAGAGCGTCGGATTTGAGATTTCCCATGAAAACCTGATTGGAGTGAGAATGTAACGATACCATTCCAAGTATCGCTTGGAAAACAAGCAATAATCCTGCCTTTTCCCGAGGCTCGGGAATCCCCGGGTTTTTTTACTTTACACGGTAGCTAAATCTGAATAGTTTGATTAGGATATCAGGAAAAATTCATTCATTTTTGAGTTTTCTCTCTAAGGCCGGGGTTTGACAGTAAGCAGGGAAGAAATCAGTAGTATTCTGGATGGCGTCCTGTTTTTGCCTGTTAAGCTGTACTCATTAAAGGTCAACCAAAGGCCTAACCACTCGTTGATCGAGATCGTCTTGGACAATCTTGAACATCCGTATGGTTCAGTCAGCCTTCTGGAATGTGAGCAAGTTTCCAGAAAACTGAAAGAAGAGTTGGATCGGATCTCACCGGATCTGGATTACACTCTGAAAGTTTCCTCCGCAGGGGCGGAACGGAAACTCGACCTTCCGGGGGACCTGGATCGTTTCCGGGGTGTACCGGTTCGTCTGGTTTTTCTTTCCGAAAAATCGGACCATCCTCAGGAAGGAATTTTTCGAATCGTGAATCGGGAAGGGGATCAGTTGATTCTGGAAAACTTCCAGAAAGGAAGAAAGTCTGCCGGAAAAAAGCAGACGACTCTGAACCTCAAGGATATACTGAAAGGGAATCTCTACGTAAGTATTTGATATGGCAGTTAAGAAGACACAAACGGAAGGAAATCTGTTGGAGGCGATCCAACAATTTTGTGCGGACAAGTCCCTGGATCGGGAAGCGGTTATGGGAGTCATTCGTGATTCCCTCATCACCGCGTATAAGAAAAAATCCGGACTGGAAGGTCTGGAAGAAACCGAGGCGTCCGGCGCTCCTTCCCCCGTTACGGTTGAATTCGCCTCCGGTAAAGACAGCGTAGTCATTGCGATCGCAAAAACAGTGGTGGAGGGAGCCCCTTCTTCCGCACTCGAAATCGGTTTAGAAGACGCTAAAACGATCGACTCTTCCGCGGAAATCGGTTCGGTCGTTTCCTTCCGCGAAAAGCCGGTGGAACTTTCCCGCATCATTTCCAGCCAAGCCAAACAGATGGTCTTTCAAAGACTGAAGGACATGGAGAAGGAACTTCTCTATAACGAGTATAAGGCGAAAGAAGGCGAGCTCACGCACGGCTATTTCCAGAGATGGAAAAAAGACGCCATGAGCATCGATCTCGGCAAGGTGGAAGGAATCATGCCTCGCCGCGAACAGAATCCGGGTGAAAAGTATCACAGCGGAGACAGACTCAAAGCAATCATTCAAAGAGTGGAACTTCGTCCGAGAGAACCGATCCCGGTGATCACTCTCTCCAGAGCTTCCGCGGATTTCGTTCGGAAACTTTTCGAAATGGAAATTCCGGAAATCTACGACGGACTCGTGGAAATCATCAACGTAGCCAGACAACCTTCTATTCGGACGAAAGTCGTGGTGCGTGCGACCCGCGGAGATATCGATCCGGTCGGCGCCTGCGTGGGAATGAAAGGAGTGCGGATCCAATCCATCGTCCGGGAACTCGGCAACGAGAGAATCGACATCGTGGAAGCCTCCGACGATCCTTCTGAATTTATCGCGAACGCCATTTCGCCGGCCAAACCGGTGGAAGTGAAAGTGGACGGTTCCGGAAGGGAGGCGATGGTGGTCGTCCCGGACGATCAACTTTCTCTGGCGATCGGGATCAACGGATCCAACGTGAAGTTGGCGTCCCAGTTGGCCGGATACAAAATCGACATCAAAACAGTAGCGCAATACAACGCGGAATTGGCTTCTCCGGAGGCGAGAGAAAGGTTGGAACGACTTTTTTATACTCCCGTCGAAGAAACCAAAACTCAGACCGAGTTGGAAGAAGAGGAAGACGGTTTGACTCCTCTCGAAGATCTTCCCGGACTTTCAGCCCGTATCGTCGGGATTTTGAAAAGCGAGGGGATCAAGGACTTGGAAACCCTGATCGAATACAGCCAAGACGATCTGGCAAAACTGCAAGGAATCGGACATACGACCGCCGGACAGATTCTCAAGTTACTCCGAGAATCCGTGGAATGGGTGGAGGATAACTGAGAAACCCTTCGGGGAATTTCTCGGTCCGGAGCCTTATGAACTCCGGAAGACCAGGGTATCAATTATGGAAGATAAGAATAAGACGATCAAGGAAACGCTTCAGGGCGCAGCGGACGCGGGAAAACGCAAGAAGCTGATTATCAAAAAAAAGGGGGATGAAACTCCGTCTCCTTCCCCTTCTGCGACTCCCAAAAAAGAAGCGGCCGCGGATTCGTCCCCGGCAAAACCTTCTCATCCGATTCCTCCGAGAGGGGATTCGGGAGTGTCGCCGATCGTTCGTCCTGCCCCTTCTCAAACGAGGGATGTCAGAAACGAAGATCCGGTTCGCAGACCGGATTCGGGTTCTCAGGGCGGCGCGCCTAGACCTTCCAGAGATTCGCAAGGACAAGGTGGAGATTCTTCCTATCCGCCTTCCCGTTCTCCGTTTCAAAAAGAAGATTCCAGCATTATCGTTTCTAGACCGATTTCAAGACCTCCTGCCCGTTCGAATTCGGGTCAAGGCGGCGGTTACCAAGGCAATCGTGGCCCCGGTCAAGGCGGCGGTTACCAAGGCAATCGCGGCCCCGGTCAAGGCGGCGGTTACCAAGGCAATCGTGGCCCCGGTCAAGGCGGCGGTTACCAAGGCAATCGCGGCCCCGGTCAAGGCGGCGGTTACCAAGGCAATCGTGGACCCGGTCAAGGTGGCGGTTACCAAGGCAATCGTGGACCCGGTCAAGGTGGTCCCGGAAATCGTTTCGGGGGCAGTGGTCCGGGCAATCGTTCCGGAGGACCGGGTAGTCGTCCTATGCCGATCACTTCCGCAGAAGTGGAACTTTCGCAAGCTAGAGGCGCGTCCGGCGCGAGCAAAAAGAAAGACCACGGAAAGGAAAAAACATCCTCCGATAAGAGGGATTTTTCCGGCGCGGAAAACACGAAATTCTTTAAACAGAAATTCAAAAAGACCAAGGTCGCGGGCGTTTCCGGGGTCTCCGTTCCGAAAGAAATTACAGTATTAGAAAATGTGCAAGTGGGCGAACTCGCCAAAAAGATGAACCTCAAACCGGGGGACGTGATCGGAAAACTCATGAAAATGGGAATGATGGTCACTATCAACAATATCATCGACGCGGAAACCGCAGCGCTCCTTGCAGACGAATACGGTTGTAAGGTCAAGGTGGTCTCTCTGTATGAGGAAACCATCATCGAGGACGAAAAGGACAGTCCGGAAGATTATTTCACTCGTCCTCCCGTCGTCACGATCATGGGTCACGTGGACCACGGTAAAACGAAACTTTTGGATACGATCCGTAGAAGTTCCGTCATCGATACGGAATCGGGCGGAATCACGCAACATATCGGAGCGTATCAGGTCAAAACCGCGCGCGGTCTGATCACTTTCTTGGATACCCCGGGTCACGAAGCGTTCACTTCGATGAGAGCCCGCGGAGCCAAGGTGACCGATATCGTAATTCTCGTCGTTGCGGCCGACGACGGAGTGATGCCTCAGACTTTGGAAGCGATCAGCCACGCCAAAGCTGCGGAAGTTCCGATCATCGTCGCCATCAACAAAATCGATCTTCCCGCCGCCAATCCGGACAAGATCATGCAGGAACTCGCCAATCACGGTCTTCAATCGGAGGAATGGGGCGGCGAGACGATGTATGTGAAGATTTCCGCTCGGGAAAACATAGGCATCGATAAACTTTTGGAAATGATTCTTCTGCAGGCGGAAGTGATGGATCTCAAAGCGAATCCGAAACGGAGAGCGAAAGGAACCATCATCGAAGCGAAACTCGATCCGGGTCGCGGATCGGTCGCCACCGTTCTGATTCAAAACGGAACCCTTCGTGTGGGAGATCCTTTCGTCGCGGGAATTTTTTCCGGTCGCGTGCGCGCGATGTACAACGACTTGGGACATCTGATCGAAGAAGCGGGACCGGCTTTCCCGGCGCAAGTCACCGGTTTGGACGGGGTTCCCGACGCGGGCGCTCCTTTCGACGCGATGGCGGATGAAAAGGAAGCCAGAAATATTTCCCAACACAGGATCGAATTCGAACGGATCGGAAACGCCGGTGCGGCTGCGGGAACCGCTTCCAAGGTGACCTTGGAAAATATGAACGAATTCATAAAACAAGGCGCGTTGAAGGAACTGAAGGTCATCATCAAGGCGGACGTTCGTGGTTCCGCGGAGGCCATCAAGGAATCTTTGGAAAAACTTTCCACTCCGGAAGTGAAACTGAACGTGATCCAATCCGGGGCGGGCGCCATCGTGGATATGGACGTTATGCTCGCTTCCGCGTCGAACGCCCTCATCATCGGTTTCCACGTGCGTGCGAATCCGAAAACGATCTCTCTCGCGGAAAAAGAACAGGTTCAGATCAAGTATTACAACATCATTTACCAGGTTGTGGACGAGATCAAACTCGCGATGGAAGGACTTCTCGAACCGGAAAAGATCGAGGAAGTCATCGGAGCCGCCGAAATCCGCGAAATCTTCAAGGTTTCGAAAATCGGAAACATCGCGGGTTGTATGGTTACTTCCGGAAAAATCCAGAAGTCCGCGAATGTGCGCGTGATCAGCGACGGAGTGATCAAGTTCGACGGAAAACTCAAGTCTCTGAAACGACTGAAGGACGACGTCAACGACGTGGTTTCCGGATTCGAATGCGGGATTCAGATCGACGGTTACAACGAGTTTAAGACCGGAGATATCATCGAAGCTTACAACGTCACCGTTATCAAACGTAAACTCGAGTAGAAGGTACGAACTGTGAATCCGATCCGAAGAAGAAAGATCGAGGCGGAAGCAGTTCGAACCGTGGCGATGATGATCCTTTCCGGAAAGGTAAAGGATCCGAGGGTGCATATGGTTTCCGTTCACAGAGCGGAAATTTCGGAAGACGGAAAAAATATGCGTGTCTACGTGACCGCGATCTGCACCGATAAAAAAAAGATAAAAGTATTGTCCGGGCTCAACAGCGCCTCCGGTCTGTTTCAGACTACGTTGTCCGGAAAGTTAGGACTTAGAATCACACCAAGAATGCAATTTCTCTGGGACGAGGAATACATTCAGAGTTTGGATGAATCGCTTCGACTTACAAGAAAACCCACGTCTACGGAATGAATCCGGTTTTCTACTCGTTCACAAACCGGAAGGAATGACTTCCTCGGATCTTGTGGTCAAGGCTAGAAAAAAACTCGGACTTAAGAAAGTAGGACATACCGGCACTTTGGACCGCGCCGCGAGCGGGTTGATGATTCTTCCCATCGGAAGTTGTACCAGTTTTTCCAGCGTATTTTTGGAAAAGGAAAAATCCTACGAGGCTTGGATCAAACCGGGCGAATCCACGGATTCCGGGGACAAGGAAGGGGAGATTTTGGAATCCGTCTCCCAAGAGCAAACGATCCTTTGGTTCGAAGAAAACCGGGAACGTCTTCGAGATTCGTTCCTACAGGTTCCCACCTGGGAAACCCAGGAAGCTCCCGAGATTTCCGCGCTGAAAGTAAACGGCAAAAGAAGATCGGATCTTTTTCGGGAAGGAGTGGCGCTTGTTCCCGCGGTCCGAAAAATCAAAATCTATCAATACGAACTCGGAACGTTCTCCCCTCAATCGATCTTTTTTAAGATTCGAGTTTCCGCGGGAACGTATATTCGAAAGATCGTAATGGACGTTTCCGAACGGGCGGGTTTTCCGATGCGTTTGGAACGGCTCGTTCGTACGAGCATCGGTAGGTTGAATTTAAACCAAGCCGATTCCTATGAAAATCTGCTGGAAGGGAAGGTCAAAATCCACCCTCCCGAATCGATTTTGGAGTTTCCGACCGTGGAAATTCCCGGCACGGAAGTCCGTAGCGTTCTGAACGGAAGAAAAACGAAACTTGAATGGATTCCGGGGACGGAATTTTTACTCGTTTCTCCGGAGGGGGAGATTCTCGCATGGTGCAAAAAGGACGAACACGCGATTCATGAGCTGGATTATAAATATTTAAGAGTGTTTCCTAAAAATTAGCTTTAAAGGGGGGCCTATCGCCTGAAAAATGGTAAAAAGGTATATTCACGATATGATAGCTACTGAACAGAAAAAACAAATTATCAGTAATTTCGCCCGCAAAGCGGGCGACACCGGGTCCACCGAAGTGCAAATTGCTCTGATCGACGCCCGTATTAAGGAACTCAACGAACACTTCAAATCACACAAGAAAGATTTTCATTCCAAAACCGGTCTTTTAAGACTCGTGAGCAAAAGAAAAAAACTTCTGGATTATCTCAAAAGAACCGAACTGGATCGTTACAAAAAGCTGATCGAAACCCTCGGACTTCGTAAGTAAGTTCCATGGCACATACCATCTCCGGCCAACTCGGCCGCGACACGATCGTTTTAGAAACGGGCAACTGGGCGAAACAAGCGCACGGGGCCGTTGTTTATAAATCCGGAAATCTTGTTTTACTCGCCACAGTTTGTGCGGCCGACGATGCAAAGGAAGGTCAGGACTTTTTTCCTCTGACCTGCGAATATACCGAAAAATTGTATTCGGTCGGTCGTTTTCCCGGCGGTTATTTCAAACGGGAAGCAAAACCCCCCGAACACGAAATTCTCACTTCCAGAATCATCGATAGACCGATCCGTCCTTTGTTTCCGGAAGGATATTTCTGCGAGGTGCAACTGCAAGTGCAGGTTCTTTCCGCGGACGGAGACGTTTCCGTTGCGGGACACGCGTTAAACGCGGCCAGCGCCGCGTTGTCGGTTTCCGATATTCCGTTTAACGGACCGATCGGAGGCGCAAGAATCGGAAGGATCAACGGAGAATTGATCCTCAATCCGACCACGAAAGAAATCGTAAATTCCGATTTAGATCTCGTCGTTGCGGGAACCAAAACTCATATCGTAATGATCGAGGGCGAGGCGAAAGAACTTTCCAACGAGGAAATGCTCGCCGCGCTTCGTTTCGCACAGAAACATATCGCGGAATTCGTAACGCTCCAGGAAGAATACGCAAAAAAAATCGGCGTGGTCAAACGCGAGGTGAAACTCAAAATACGCGACGCGGAACTTCTTGCGAAGGTTAAGGAATACGCGTTCGACAAATTGACGGCCGCCAATCAAACTCCGGACAAGACCTCTCGGAACAAGGAAATTTCCGCCGTAAACAAAGAAGTCGTGGAATTCTTTAAACAAACCGTGGAAGAAGCGGATAAGATCAAGGACATCAAAGCCTATCTTCACGAGTTGGAATACGAAATCGTACGCGAGCAGGTTTTAAACAAGGGCGTTCGTTTCGACGGTAGAAAGTTGGACGAAATCCGTCAGATCTCCGTGGAAGTCAACCCTCTGCCCGGTCCGCACGGCTCCTCCGTATTCACCAGGGGACAAACTCAATCTTTGGGCGTCGTGACTTTGGGAACCGGCTCCGACAACCAAAGATACGAAACCCTCGAGGGACAAAAAGAAAAGTCCTTCATGTTGCATTATAACTTTCCGGCTTTCTCGGTGGGCGAGGTTCGCAGATCCTCCGGTCCGGGAAGAAGGGAAATCGGTCACGGAAATCTGGCGGAACGCGCTCTTAAATTGGTGCTTCCTAAACCGGATGAATTTCCGTATGTGATTCGCGTCGTTTCCGAAATTTTAGAATCCAACGGTTCCAGTTCGATGGCTTCCGTTTGTTCCGGGTCGCTCGCTTTGATGGCAGCAGGAGTTCCGATTCGCGGAAGTGTTTCCGGAATCGCGATGGGACTTTTTTCCGATTCATCCGGAAAATTCGCGGTTCTGTCCGATATCGCCGGTTTGGAAGATCATTTCGGAGATATGGACTGTAAAATCGCCGGAACCAGAAAGGGAATCACCGCGTTTCAGATGGATCTGAAGGTGACCGGGGTCAGTTTCGACGTTTTGGAAAGCGTATTTGAACAGGCGCAAAAAGGAAGATTTCATATCCTCGATATCATGGAAAAACATATTTCCAAGGCAGCCGATTCCCTCGCGGGAACCGCTCCTAGAATCATCGTTCGGAATATTCCGAAAGATAGAATCGGGGAATTGATCGGTCCAGGCGGTAAAAACGTCCGCGGAATCTCCGAATTGACCGGAGCCGAACTTTATATCGAAGACGACGGAAGGGTTACCATCTCCGGATCCAACCAAGAGTCCGCTGAAAAAGCGGCCAAGATGGTGGACGGATTTTTCACCGAAGTGGAAGTGGGAAAGATCTACGAAGGAAAAGTAAAACGGATCGCCGATTTCGGAGCCTTCGTCGAAATTCTTCCCGGAAAGGAAGGACTTTGCCATATCTCCAAGATCGACTTCAAACGGGTCAACTCGGTCAAAGATATCGTAAAAGAAGGCGATATCATCCGCGTAAAAGTTCTGAACGTGGATAAAACCGGAAAGATCGATCTTTCCAGAAAAGACGCCCTCGAAGAAGAACAGGTCTAACGATTTTCAAACGCCCTTGGAGCAGGAACTTTCACAGATCGTTCATAGAAAAGTTCTGCCCGGGGGCATCACGGTTCTCTTTCAAAAAGCCCCTCATACGGTGAGCGTATCGGCCGGAGTTTTTGTCCGAGTCGGTTCGCGGCACGAATCCCAGAAAAACGCCGGCTATTGTCATTTTTTGGAGCACATGCTCTTTAAGGATACAGCCAAACGTTCCGCCAAACAACAAGCGGAAGATATAGAACGGGTCGGCGGTTTTACCAACGCCGCCACTTCCCGCGAATACACTTACTTTCACGTAACGGTCGCCGGCAAACATCTCGAACTCGGTTTGGAATTGTTGTCCGAAATGATCTACGAACCTCTGCTCAAACAGACCGACATCGAAAACGAAGCCGGCGTGATTTTGGAGGAATTGCAGGGGTACGAGGATTCCCCCGAGGATTATATCCACGATTTTTATTATCAGAATTTTTTTCCCGACAATTCCCTGGGCCGCGACATCATCGGAACGAGGGAATCCGTCGGCGGAGTGAATCATAAAAAAATATTAGAATTTTATGATACGTATTACCACACCGAAAACATGTTTCTCGCGCTTTCCGGAAACTTCGAACCGGAGCAGGTGTTTGCGGCGGCGGAAAAATTCTTCCATCGGAGCAGGATCAAAAAAAAGGAAGGCAACGCTCCCGTTCTTCCCAAAAAGAAATGGGGTTACTTCCCCAAAAAAAAGAAACTGGAACAGGTTTATTTCATTCTGGGCGGGGAAGGTTTTGCGAGGGAATTCCACAAAGCGTCGATGGCCAGTCTGTTCACGCATATTTTGGGCGGGGGAACTTCCTCCCGTCTTTTCCAGAAGGTGAGGGAGGAAAAAGGGCTTTGTTATCAGATCACCGCCTATCCTTCCTCGTATGCGGACGCGGGCATCAACAGCATCGTATGTTCCACTTCGAAAGATAAGTTCGTCACGTGTATGGAGACGATCTCGGACGAAATCAAATCCGTTCTGGATCGGGGAATCACGGAAAAGGAACTTCTCGACGCGCAGACCAATCACGAAGGGACGCTTTCCATCAGTTACGAACAGACCGAATCGAGGATGAATACGATCGCCCTTATGGAATTATATTACGGAAGAAATTATTCGTACGAAGAAAGGGTCAAGGAAATCTACTCCATCACTCTGGACGATCTGAATCGTTTCGCGCAGTCCGTGTTCGGAATTCCGAAACTGCATCTTTCCGCCTTGGGCAACCTGGGGTTAAAGGAGGAAAAAGCGGTGCGGAAGTTGTTTTCCCTATAATTCGGATCGATTTTCCGGGTTTTAAAAATCCTTCCCGCTTTTTCGAAAGTAAAAATTCAGCCCTTTGGAAACATGGAATCCTCTCCTTATGAAAATCGCCGTTAAAAAATTAAAACAAAACGCGGAGCTTCCTCTGCTCCAAACGAAACATTCCGCCGGTTACGACGTGCCCGCTTGTCTGGATTCCGATCTGATTTTGGAGCCGGGGAAGGTGGTTCTGGTTCCTACGGGACTTGCGTTTTCCATTCCCGAGGAATTTCATTTCGAAATCCGTCCTCGATCCGGCTTCTCCACCAAAAACAGGATTTTGATCCCCAATTCTCCGGGAACGATCGACAGCGATTATCGAGGGGAATTGATGATTCCGCTTTTGAATTTGGGCGAATCCG
>NZ_NPEF01000085.1:5921-14997 GCF_002811955.1 Leptospira ellisii | reverse complement strand
CATAAATTCTTATTATTTTATATTAGAATATATTGAATTAATTGCGCGTCACTCCGGGAGCTGCGGAGGCGGGCCGAGGAAATTCGTTTCACTTATAAATGGATTAAAATGCGTTCCGATTTTTCCGGAAAAATCTCGTTTCGATTTGTTTGTCTCGCGTCGCCCGAGGTCGGGGTCGCGATTTCGCCTTCGGCCGCGGCTAAAACAAAAAGAGGTGTTCTATGAAAATTGTAAGTCGCACGTTCGCGATTTTGATTCTACTCTTTACCCAAACCCTATTCGGAGAGAATTGGAGGTTATCGGGGCAATTCGTGTTGCCCAATGTTCCGATCGGAAATACCGAGTTGGGTACGAATATCAGGATCGTAACCATCAAAAATACCAATAACGAAACGCCCATGTTGGGAAACGTCGCTCTCGCCTACGCCGAAGCGAGCACGACTCCCAATACCAATCCCCGTACGATTCGCGTGAAACGTATGACGCATTATAACGGAGGCCGATTATCCCCTTCCTCCGTCGACGTTTGGGCGAACGCCGGAAACGCGGGATCCACGAGCCGGGGTTTTTCCTTCACGGGTTACGCGGATCAGGAGGAATATAATTACGAGATCGGAGGAACCAATCCGTTGGATCCGATTCTGGGTTGTTTCGACGCTCCTTGCGGAAATTTTTCCACGTTAGGCGTAACCGGGACCGTAGTACCCCAAATCGACGTATCCTACGCTTCTCCGAATGCGAAGAGTCATACGGACATGGTTTCCGATTCCGTTTACGATTATTTCGCGTATCCGGATCAGGCGCAAGGAGGTAAGGTTACCGTCGTCCGCAGACAGCATAACAGCGGTCCGCAGACGGGTGGCGTTTGGGAGGCGTTGGGGCAGCCGGGGATTTCGGCGCCGGGAACCGTCGCTCATGTCCGTTTAACGCGCAAGGAAGGATTTTCGCTGCGGCTTGTGGTCGCCGTGGAGAACGGTCTGTTATCCTCGATCCAAGTGTTCCGGTTGTCGCCCGTTTTGATTCCCGGCCAGCCGCCTTTTCCCATGTGGTTTCAGGAAGGGAATACGATCTTCACCGCGCACGTATTGTTGACGAATCCTTCCGATCCGAATTTCAAATACTACGCTCACCCGGATTTGGAAATCGACAACGCGGGAGTTCCGTTTCTTTTGCACACGAGAAAGACCACCGCTTCGGAAGGAGGTATGATCCAATCGACTGTCAAAAAACTCGACGCGGGCGAATGGCAAACGGTCGGAAACGCATTTTTGGGAAATAATACGGGCGAGAATAACGTGTGTACCGACATGACTTTCAACACGTTCAACAATCGTCTGCACGTCGGATGTATCAATTTCGATCACATTCGGCCGATGGTGCGTTTCTTCAACGGCAATCAATGGTCCGGATTGGGCGATATTCCCGCCGAGACGGGTTTTACCGCGTGTGTTCCTTTGTGGCCGCCCGCCGATACGAGCATCACGCACGATCGTGCGACGAACGCGATTTTCTTCGCCTTTTCCGCGTGCGGAAATTTCGACGAGAGTGTGGTCGTAGTCGCGAAGGATTTGGATTAGATTGAGCGGAGGCCCGACCCCGCCCGGCGATCGAAGGTCCGGGTCTTCGTCAAACCGGATTCGGTTTTCGTTTCTGTTAAGTTATATTAGAATATGATATATTTTTGAAGTTATGCGGAATCGTTTATTTTTGAATTCGTATTAATTATATTCACTTATAATCGGACAAGGACTTTTCTCGTTTTGAGCGGAATTTCGGGGTTTTCGTTTGTTTGATTCCCTGCGCGGCAAAAGACGACCTAAGTTCGTCCCGCCGCGGCGAGATAAAAAAATCAAGAGGTGCTGAATGAAACGGATAAATCGCATAATCGCGATTTTGATTTTGTGTTTCTCTTCCGTCGTGTTCGCGGAGGAGAATTGGAGGCATTCGGGAAGCTTTCTGCTGCCGAATACTCCCGTAGGAGCTTTGGAGCTCGGTACGAACCTGAGGATCCGGACGATCCAGAATACCAATCCGCAAAACAACGTTTTGCGTAACGTGGTTTTGGCTTATACGGAAGCGAGTACGGATCCCGCCGTCGCTCAGAAAAGGATCCGTATCCATCGTTTGGAGGGTTATAACGGAGGAGGAGTCTTTCCGTTCTTTTCCGATTCCTGGCTTTCTATGGGGAATCCCGGATATACGAACCGAGGTTTTTCCTTTAACGGATACGCGGATTTAGGCGATTACAATTACGAGATCGCCGGAACGAGTTTGACTTCTCCGATTTTGGGATGTTTGAACGCGCCTTGTTCCGGATATTCAACGTTAGGCGACACTTCGGCGATCGTTCCGCAGATCGCTACGACTTCGCATTATCCCGCCTCCAAGAGTTCCACGGATATGATTTCGGATTATGCAAGCGATTATTTCGCGTATCCGGATCAGACCCAGGAAGGCAGGGTGACCGTAGTAAAACGGATCCATAACCACGTTCAAAGCGCGGGGGTTTGGGAAGCGGTGGGTCAACCCGGTTTTTCCGCTCCAGGGACGGTGGCGCACGTTAGACTCGCTTTCCGAAGCGGATATCCGTTGCGGATCGTCGTGGGTACGGAGAACGGGTTTTTGTCCTCGTTCGAGGTTTTCCGTCTACAGCCTCTTTCGATTCCCGGACAGCCGACGTATTATTTTTGGGTCAAGGAAGGAAATTCGATTCCGGCGCAACACGCGATCTCCACTCTTTCCTCTTCGGATCCCAATTCCAAATACTACGCACATCCGGATCTGGAGATCAACGGCGCGGGTGTCCCGTTTCTGCTGACGTCCAGAAAGACGACCTCCTCCGAAGGAGGAAAAATCCAATCCACCGTGAGAAGACTCAGCGGTAATCAATGGGTTCCTCTCGGAAACGAGTTTATCGGAAACTCGTCGTCTATGGATAACGTCTGCACCGATATGACGTTCAACACGTTCAACGATCGATTGTATGTGGGTTGTATCGAATTCTTCAATCTAAAGCCGGTGGTCAAAACGTATCTTTCCGGTTTGGGCTTGTGGACCAACGCGGGTAACGTCTACGACGAGACGGGTTACAACGCCTGCGTTCCTTTCGGACCTCCGCCCGATAGCAGCATAACGCATGATCGCGCGACGAACGCGCTTTTTTTCGCGTTCTCCGGATGCGGCAACGGTTCGGGTAACGATCCGCGCGTCGTGGTCGTTTCTAAAGATTTGGATTGAATTTAAGATGCCGTTTTTCGGAACAATATCCCGAAAGACGGTCCGTTTTCTAAAAAGAAGGAAGTGATTTCAGGATATTCGGTCGAAACCGGTCGCGTCGATTTCGTTCCGCTTCGGCCGCGTATCCGTTTTTTTACGGGGTCGTCCTTTTTCTTCCCGTGAGTTTGTGCCAGAGGTCGATCTCGCGGGTTTTCCTCTCCCGAAATCGTGAGAATTTTTCCGCCGATGTTTTGTCCCATATTAGAATATCATTTTTATCACATGTGATTTTCGTTTTCGGATCCCCGAAAGAGACGATCAAATCGTTCCGATTCAATCCGGGAAGCACCGCGAAGTCGTATTCTCCGCCCGAAGATTCCGTATACCAATTCCAGGAATTCTGCCAATACTCTGGATGAAGATCGGGAAGAAAATTATCCGCACGCAGGCCGGTTTTGGAGAATATGCGGATCCTTCTCGAAGTCCAAAAATCGGACATTCCTTTCCGGAGCCCGTATTCCTTCGTTTTTTCGTCCAAACAGGACGTCAACGGATCTTCGTATAAGGAGAAGCGGATTTCGCCCCGGAGAAACGATGTCGTTATCAATAATAAAATTGGAATATACAAAAGATATAATTTATTTTCGAAGAAAGAACGGTGTTTCGACCATGCGAGAATCTGCAGGGGAACCCAAAAAAACAGCAGAGGGAGCAGATATCGGATCGCGATTCCTTCCCCGCGAAAAAGACCCGATATCGTTCCGGTTCCTAAGATTCCTAAAGAAGATAGAGCGACTGCAAGGATTAAAAATTCGAATCTCCGAGAGGAGGTCGTTTTTCGAACCGTTCGTACCGTTGCGCCGTCCGCGCTTTTTTTCGGATAGAAAAGGATCGGAAAAAGCGAAAGATAGACGAACGTGAGTAGGAGAAGCGGGCCGGAATCGGGTCGGTTTTGATATCGGATCGTGTCTTCGATCGGTTTCCAAAAATTCCAAGAGGTCTCTCCCGCGTAATATCCGGTCGGTATAAAAACGAAGTCGGAGCGGATCAGAACCCTATAACAGAATAAACCGGCCAGAGTTACGGCGCCTAAAAAAAGCGAAGGCGCGTATCTTCTTCTATTTTTCGACGAGAAAAAATCCCGAACGCTCAAAGCGACGCAAGGTAGACTGAAAAAGAAAAAATACAGCGGATCGGAAACGAGTAAAAGGATCTGAAGAAGCGAAAAAAGGACCGCCTTGATGAAATACGAAACCGTTTCCGTTTTCGCGCCGACGGAAACGGAAACGAACGGGGTGCCGCGTTCGGAATCCGAAGCGGGTTTTCGGGAATTCGTCCGTATCCACAATCCCGCGGAAATAAGCGAAAACGAAAGCGCACCTCCGTGGGATACGAAGCCGAATACGTGGAAAGTTCCGTAAAAAAAGGAAGGAAGAATTAGAAAAAAAGAATATACTAAAATAGCTGCTGATTTGACGAAGGTCCGGCCTTCGTCGGAATCCTCTTCCGAACCTAAAAAATAGAAGAGAGAGAAAGCGAGCAGCAAAACCTGCGACAAAAAGGAAACGTATACGCTCGTTATCCCGTCCGTGATCCAGGGACGCAGACAAAAGTATAGGAACAGATCCGGAAAAAAATACGGGGAAGGGGTAAGACTCCAGCCTCGCAGCGGATTTCCGTCGACGATCAAGTCTTGGTAAAGCGTAGCCGCATACAATACGTCCGCGTTAAAGGCGAGATCCCGCAGCGCAGGACCGCCGTCGAGGGAAAGTAAAAAAGAAGATACGGAAACGACGAATACGATCCATTCTCCTATGCGCCGTTTCATTCTGCGAGAGGAGTGGATTCTTTTAGGATCGGTTTGTAAAGTGTTTTACCGTTCGGAGAGAGACGATCGAAAGAAAAGAAAGTCCTTTCTTTCGATCGAAGAGACGCGTTATCGGGGCGTCGAATTCGTTCCGGCGGATTTTGAGGGAGCCTCCGACGGCGAGGAAGGGGCTGGTGCGACGACGGGTTCCTTGTCTACGACGGTGATTCCGTTTTTCTTATCCACGGTTCCGCCTTCCGCCATGATTTGCAGGGATCGTAATCCGGGTTTGCCGCTCGCAAGCCATTTCTGAAAATTATTGATCTTCTGAACGCAGTAGTGGAATCCCCTATCCGTGGAAATTTCCGATCCCGGCGACCAGGGAAACAGATCCCTTCGTACGGATATCGTTCTCACGACGAGGGAATTTTCCTCCACAGGAAGATTGATGATGGAATTTTTGAATTCCTGAGGATAAGCGAAGTATTCCTCCGCGTTGCTGAAGTAGATGATTCCGAGTTTGTGTCCCGCTTTTTTGAGCGTGTTCCCGATTCCGGTTAACGTCACGCTTCCGAGAAGATTTCCCCGCAAAGGCAATATCCTGTCGTCCAATGCCAATTTTCTAATATACGTATATTGTTCGTCGTCGGTCTGGAACATCTTATAACCGTATTTTTTTGAAAGCATCAGATTGGTTCTGTGACGTTTCCGAATGAACGGGGAGGCCTGTTTGTAAACCTTCTTGTATTTGTCCGGATCGGTCAGGGAAGCTCCGATCAATTCGAACGCTTCCTTTTCCCCTTCCTTTCCCCAGAAGCGGATGAAGTCCTCTTTCTTTTCTCCTTTTTTGAGGAACAGAATCGTGATCTCGTTTGCGTGAACCACGATCTGGGTGAAGTCCATGAGATAGACGAAGTCCGATTTGGCCCACGCGGCGATCGTCAGATTCTGCTCGGATCCGACTCCGACGTAGGCGTTGCCTACGTTTTGCACGTGCGGAATCAAAAGGTCGAGGCGATCCTCGTTGGAGACGGTAGTGTCGCCTACGTCCCATTTGGTGGGGATCAGGGTTTCCTGGGGAGTGTCGCGTAAAACCGCGGTTTTGGAGACGACGTCCTGTTCGCTTAGGGAACGGTTTTCCTTGATCTTTTCCGATCCGGAACAGAAAGAACTTCCGAGAAAAAAAATCGGAAGTATCCAATGAATTCTTAATTTAGAATTTTTGCACATATTAATCGTTTGCGTCCTTTGCACAGCGGAATCCGAAGTGATGGTATTCCGGAAAATTTTCGGGGATATGAGACCTGCGTTTGGAACCTCTCGCGTAGGCCGCGGGCCACCACCAGGATCCGCTTTTTAAAACCTTCTTGGTATGACCGGGACAGTTTTCCTTTCCTCCGCAAGGTCCTTTCGGATCCTTTCCCCTGCAAGCTTCGCCGCAGGTTTTGAAGGAGGAGGAATACCAATCCTGCGTCCATTCCCAGGAATTGCCGGCCATATCGTAAAGTCCGTAGACGCCCGGAGCCCGGGTTCCCACGTTTGCGGTGGGCATCAGATGCGGCTTTTCGGTTTTTTTGGCCACACAACCCTTGACGTCTCCCACTTCGATGATCGCACGTTCGCAGGTTGCGGGTTCGTTGCCCCAGGGATATAAATTCCCGTTGGGACCCCGTGCGGCTTTTTCCCATTCGGCTTCCGTGGGCAAGCGTTTGCCGGCCCATTCGCAGTATTCCTTTGCGGTGTACCAGCTGATGCCCGCAGCGGGTTGTTTGGGTCCCAGATACGGTTTCCCATAACGCGGACCGATGTAATTGCATTTTCCGGTTTTCAGACATTCCTGACATTTACCGGCGTTTTTACATTTGTCGAATTCCTCGTTCGTCACCTCGTATACGTCCATGTAAAAATCGCTTACATAGACTTTCTCCTCCGGTCTTTCATCGGCGTCGTGTTTATCGCTTCCGCGGACGAATTCCCCCGCGGGAATACATTTCATCCCTGCGATTTCCCGGCCGCCACAGGCCGAATCAGCGACCAGTTTGCAGCGGGCAGAAATCGATAAAACGAACAAAGACGATAATAAAAGAAGAATGGAGCGAGATTTCGGTTTCATGGAAAGGTTCCCGTTCTAAAAGATCCGTTCGGGTTTTTTAGAATGAGGATAGACTGGAAAACGAAACGGACAAATCAAGAGAAAATTCCGGGACAGCGCGGACCCGAAGGAATCTTATACGGAGTCGGGACCGGCCGAAACTTGATTCCGTATTTTCGCAAAAAAATATGGATTCCAAAAGGGATTCGTGAAGATTAGTTCTATCCTTCGGGAAAGAATGAAAACTCGCATCTTCCTTCTGACACGAACCGTTCTGATCCTCGGTTTCACATCGTTTTTAACGATCTCCTGCGCGGGTTTTTTCCGTAAGAGAATTCCAAATTCCCCGTTGAACGACATGAGAAGGATGATTCTCGTGAAGATCGAGCCGGGACGTCTGGGGGAATTCCGCGAAAAGACGGAGGGACGTTATTCCGTAAGCTATCAGGAGACCGACGCGTATTATGCCGTGCTTCCCAAGGAGGAAGCGGAAGCGCTCGCCTCGTCCTCGACCGGAATCGTCCTCGTCAAACAGTCCCTACCGTTCAAATATTATTCGGGCAATTATCAGGAGCTGATCGGAGAATCGTTCTCCGGATTGGCCGATCTGAAAAAGGGATACAAGGATAATATATTAAATATTCATTATTTATCGGGAATCGCCAACCTCTATTCCAAGCTGGCCCGTGTCGAGGTGATCGGAAAGACGGCGAGGGGGAGGGAAATCCCCGCGTTGGTTTTGTCCGATTCGGAAACGCCAGACGGGGAAAAAATCTCCGTCTTGTTCAACTGTGCGCATCACGCCAACGAGGTGATTTCCGTCGAGCACTGCTACGACATCATATATTCCGTGCTTTCCGATCCGAAAGAATATGAACAAATTCTAAATAAGATGCGGATCTGGATCGTTCCGATCGTAAATCCGGACGGCGCGCGTCACTTTTGGCACGTCTCGCACCTTATGGGAAGAAAAAACGGATATCCGGGAGTCGGGCCGGTCAACGAAAAACTCAATCCGGGGGTGGACATCAATCGGAACTACCCCTTTTATTGGGGAAAGACCGGCGGCGGATATTCCTCGGCCAATCCTTCGAACTATTTTTATCGCGGACCCTCGCCCGGTTCGGAACCCGAAACCAAAGCGATGATGGAGCTTGCGGACCGGGAAAGGTTCGTCGCGTCTATCAGCTTTCATGCATATGCAAATTGTCTGTTGGTGCCGTATTCGATCGACACGCTGAACAATCCGGAGCCCGATATGGCCTCGGAATTGGGGAAAAAAATCGCCGCTTCGGTCGCTTCGCTGAATCCGGAAAAGGAATTCGAAGCCAGAAAAAACATCTATCCCATAGACGGAGTGGATCAGGATTATTTCTACTTCACCCACGGAACGCTCGCGTATCTGCTCGAAACGACCCATCTGAATCCTGTTTATAAGGACGTGGAACGGATCAATCTCAGTCTGCGAGAGGGATGGAACATTCTGTTAAACGAAATGATGGACGGGAGACGGATCCTTTTGAGGATCGAGGACGAACAAGGATCTCCGATCGAGGCGAGGATCGAGGTCGAACGGGTGAAATACTTCCACGACGAGAGGCGGACCTCCAATCCGAAAAACGGTTTTTTCTTTCAGCTTTTTCCGGATCGGAAAGAGACCAAAGTGAGGATAAGCAGGGACGGATACGAAAGTTCGGAGGTCGTCGTTCGACCGAACAGGAGCTGGGAACCTTTGAAAATCATATTAAAGAAAAGTAAATCGCAATGAATATCGTCTCGCGATTCGGAAACGAATTTTATCTCGTGCTTTGCACCCTGATCTGGGGCGGAACCTTCACCATGACGATCTTCGGTTTGAGGGATACGTCGCCTTCCATCTTTCTCGCCCTAAGGTTCGGAACCGCGAGTCTGATTTTTCTGCCTTTCGCCTGGACGGAATTCAAAAAGGGGAAGGTTTGGTT
>NZ_NPEF01000085.1:0-5911 GCF_002811955.1 Leptospira ellisii | reverse complement strand
AACGATTAATATGTGCAAAAATTCTAAATTAAGAATTCATTGGATACTTCCGATTTTTTTTCTCGGGTTGTTTTTGTATCTCGGATTCGCCTGTGAAACGGTCGGGTTGAAAACCACGACCGCGACGAAATCCTCCTTTTTGATCGGAACGTTAGTCGTCATTACTCCTTTTCTGGAGGCGGTCATAAAACGGAGGATGCCTTCCGTAGGAAATCTGTTCGGAGCGGTCGTCGTTTTCGCCGGTATCTGTCTTATCTTTTTGGGGGAAGCGGGGAAGGAAGGGGGTCTTAGGATCGAAAGGGGCGATTGGATCACGTTATGCGGCGCTTTGTTTTTTTCCTCGTATATCATTCAGATGGACCGTGTCAGCCGCTATACACCGATTCGGGTTTCCGTGTTTTATCAATCCTTCGTCGCGGGGTTGTTCGCCTTCGTTTCCGCGCTTCTGCTCGATCGGAGCGGTTGGGAGGAGGCTAAATTCGAACCGAATCTGCGGTTGATTCCGGGCGTGTTGTACAACGCGCTTTTGGCTTCGGTGTTGACGACGTTTCTGCAGACCAAATTCCAAAGATTCGTTTCGCCCACGAGGGTGGGAATCATCTTCTCCCTCGAACCTGTTTTCTCCACGATAATCGCCTATTTTTTGTTAGGTGAAACTTCCGGTCCGATCCGGATTTTGGGATGTGCTTTCGTGTTCGGAGGTTTGATTCTCGCGGAAACCTTAGGTAAGGAGCGTGAAGTCGGAACGGAAACCGGTTAGGCTTAGGAGCGCATCCGTTTTAAGATCGTAATTTACGGACGAGAAAACGAGGAAAAGACAGGAACGAACGCCGGGAGAAAATACGAACGTCTTTTGATCGAAAAAAACGGAGGTCGTAGAACAAAAAGTATCTCCGAAAAATTCCCCGGACTCGAAGTGCGCGTACTCCGAATCCGGGTATGGACTGAGCTTTCGATTCACTAGCCTACGAAAAAGCTCTTAGAAAAGTATTTGCAGAATGTATAACCCCCTCGCTTTTCAAATTTGCGCAAAAATTTATCGGAATAAAAATAGTATTAGTAATAATTAATATTCTGATTGTTGAATGTTTTGGGTCGGCGTTTTTAGGCTCGTTCCCTTGCGGGCGAATTTCGATTCCCCTCGGATCGGTTTCGTTCCGTTCTCGGGTGCGGGTTCGCAACCGTCGGATCCCGTTTTCGAAAAACCGACGGCCTCATCCGGAATGAAACTTCCTAAATTAGGAATATAAAATTGTTTTCGGGGAATGAAATTTTAAAATTGTCGCGTGGATAATTTCAAAACGGGTTGTTATAAAAAAGGGCGGTATTCAATTGGGTACTGATTCGTACGGCTTTCCCGTTGTTAGCCGGTTGCGAATCGTCGGCCGACGTTTCCGGAGGATCATTATTGTGAAAAAGTTTAGATTTACCCTCGTTTTCCTAGTATCGATTTTTTGGACGGCGGTCGCCTGTTCTCCGAAATCCTCTTCGGACGAAAAAGATACGACGACTTCCGCCTATGCTTTGTTATTCGGGAATTCGGTTTCCCAGAATTCCTCCTTTTTCCCCGCGGAAATGCAGTCCGTTTCTCCGGTTCACAACGGAAGATTTCCGTCTTCATACACGGAGGCGGGGGTTCATTATACGTTTCCCCAGTGTCAGTCGGACGGAGTATTCAGCCTAGAGAAGGTCGTTCCCCAGGATCCGTTCGTTGTGGAGGCCGTTTTTAAGGAGAATATCTCTTCCGGAACGATCAACGTAACCAAACTGGGGGTTCCTGTGACCGGTTCCGTGACGCAACCCGACGCTAAAACGCTTCGGTCCGTTTCCGTTCTAAAATCGATTTAGACTTCTATAATTCATTAGACGATCATTCCAGTTTTTTATAATATCCCACCGAAACGTTCGCGAACAATCCCTGTTCGTGGGCCTTGTGTAGGCCCAAAATTCCGTACTGATTTTCGAACGCGACCTTGCCTGGAGAATCCGTCCAGACGTTCGGCCAAAACCGCAAAGACGGCTCTATCATAAGACCTTCCTGTCCGCCTAACGGAAAAAAACGATAATACATTCCGAGACCGACCGATCTGGTGCGATAACGATGTGCGGTGCCGGGGAGGACGTAGTGCGCCCCGTAGAGCAGTTCCGCTTCGATAGACTTGCGAACCGTTAGATCGATGAAATTTTCCGATGAGGAAAGCGGCGGAAGCCAGTTTTCCGTTCCGTTTCCAACGATAGGAAGATCGGTACGCAAACCGAGGGATTGAAAAAGATAGAGTTCGTCCGGAGTCGTTTCCGAACGAACTCTGTAAAAGTGTTCCTTGACTTCCAGGCGGACGTCAAAGTTCGGAGTAAGGAGAAATCCGATTCCGAAACCGGTCGTGTAGGGAAGATGGACCGTAAGATTCTGTTTTCTTTCGGAATCGTTCAAACCGGCGCCGCCCATCGCGTCGAAGTGTAGGTCGGAGCCGTGGGAATATTCGAAGACGATACGTTTTCCGTAATACGTTCCCGCGACGTTCCAGCCGTTTAAAAAAAGTTGGGACAAACCTCCTTGCATGGAAACGGCGTCCGCGTTCAAATAGGAAAAAGGAACACAGAATAAAAGAAGGAAAACGGAAATCTTGGTTGCGATTGTTGACATGGATCTTCTCCGATGAGAACAGAGTATCCGGTTTTAAAACTCCGGTCGCCCCTCCCCATGGGATGGAACCCGTTTTCGAGGAGAATTTTTTGATTCATCCGGATTTGGGCTCCTTTGTAATCGGCGCCGGCTTGGTTCAATCCCTGCTTTTGGCTTTTTTCTTCCTCAATCTGAACCGGCGCGGAAAGAGGAGTTCGTTATTGGGTTGGGCGTTTCTGTTTCTTGCCCTTCTTTTTTCGATCGCTTTCGTGTTTCAGTCCGGAATCATATTCCAATTTCCTTATATTTCCAGGGTCGGTTATCCTTTGGGCGCGCTCGCCGCACCGCTGTTCTCCGTCGCCTTACGGAGATATTTCGGATATCCCAAAGATCATAGGATTTGGAATTGGGTTTTTTTTGCGGTGCCGGTTCTGATGTTTTCGTATTCCGTTCCGCATTATCTTTTGAGTGCGGACGAAAAGCTCGCGTATATACTTCGGGAGAGAATTCAACCTCATCCGGAATGCACCGTGCTCGGGCTGATCACTCTCCTTTCGAACGTGGCGGTGTTCGTCAGGATTTATTATCGCCTGGGAGTTCTTAAGGAGGAATTTTCGGAGACCGTTTTTTCAGAAATCGCCTTGTTTCGTCGTTTCGTTTCGATCTGTATCTTTCTGTTGATCGCTTCGGTTTTACTGTTCGCTGCGCTTCCGGGCGTAAGATCGGAAACCCTTTCGAATGCGGCGCTGAGTCTTTGGGTGATCGGCTTTGCGTGGTTTCGCGTTTATTCGGAAAACGTCAAGGAGACCGCTGAAACCGCGGATGCGACGGAAAAGGGAAAGTACAGAAAATCATTGTTAAGCGAAGAGGCGGTTTCCGAGATAGGGGGAAGAATATTCCAAATCCTGAATCAAGAGGAATTTTATCTGGACCCGGAATCGGACCTCGCTTCTTTGGCGCGAAAACTCGGCTTGAGTATTCATACCGTTTCGCAGGCGATCGGAAGACATTTCGGTAAGAGTTTTCTGGAACTTTGCCGAGAGCTTCGGATCGAAAAATCCAAACGACTTCTTTTGGATACGGATCATCCTGTTTTGCGCGTGGGATTGGATGCGGGTTTTAATTCCAAAACGAGTTTTTTACGGGCGTTTAAGGAGGAAACCGGAATGACTCCCACGTCTTTCCGGGAAACACAACGATAGAAATTCGAATCGAATCATTTTTCATGTTATATAATGACAAAATTGATTTTGCTACAAAACTATTTGCTCCTTAAAAATGGCGATTCATGTGAAATCGCTGCACATTTTAAAAAAACGATAGGATCAAAAAATCGCCGCAGTTTCTGTGGAGAAAAGGAACGCAATCGTTCATATCCGGCTTGATTGTTTTCTTGTAGAAGAAATTTCGATTCTTACTCCTTTCTTATCGAGGGTGAAGAGCCGAAAGTTCAAGATTTTGTAAGGCGGTCGTTTATGTCGGAAACAACACAACAAACCTCGGAAGAACATTATCGCAAATTGGAGAATATGTATCACGGCGCTCCCGTGAATTCGTATTTCCGACCCAAGTTGAAGATAGGGAAAGGAACCGCGGAAATTCAGATCGAAATCCGGGAAGATTTTTTTCACGCGGCTGGAGCCGCACACGGAGTCGTTTATTTTAAGGCGGCGGACGACGCCGCTTTTTTCGCCGCCAATTCTCTCGTCAAAAACGGATTCGTTTTGACTTCGACGTTTCACCTAACGTTATTACGTCCGATTCAATCCGGAATCTTAACCGCAAAGGGAAGCGTGGTTCAGAACGCAAGTCATCAAATTATAGCGGAAGCGATTTTGACCGATAGTAAGGGAAGAGAAATCGGAAGGGGAATCGGAAACTTCGCCAAAACCTCCATCACGCTGACATCGGATATGGGTTATCGTTCCTAATCTTCGTAAGTCGGAGAAACGATCGGATTTTTCGTCATAGAGGGGCTTCGTGCGTCGTCCTTAATTGCTCGTTACACAGCGTGCAGAAATCGAACTGGATTTGTCGTTCGATCCAATGAGTCCGTTGTTAAAGCTGATGATATGCGCCGAACTTTTATTATTGTCGAATGTCGTCGAAGTCCAGTAAGGAGCGGCTAACGTATTCGGAAAAAAGACGGAGGAAATGGACGGGCCGGGGGAAATAAAAGCCACGATGCTCAGAAGTTCGTTTGCGTTGGGGAGACGCCAATCGTTTCTTCCTCCCAGAACGAGATTTTCGCAATCGTTGCGGGCGGTGTTCCAGTCCGAAGTCGAAGCGGCTCCCAAACAGGCGCTTCCCGCTTGTCCGAGCGAACATTTGGTCCATAAAAGTCCCGTATTCTGATCCAAGACCGTAAGATTTGTGCCCGGCGGAGTTAGGGAATTGTCCACAAAGGAAAAGGCGGGTGTCGTATTTCCGGAAACGCAGCGAAGATTGATAGGAGTGTTTTTTAAGTTGGTGTCGATTCCTAAATTCGTCACGCTGAAGTTGACCGACCAAGCCGAAAGTGAAGCGGGAACCGAAGTATTGCTTAGATACGAATTTCCCGTAAACGGGCTGGGAAATTGAGCGGTTTCCAAGTGCGGGTTGTTCGAATAGTGGATCATGGACGCCAGTTCTTTTGCGGTCGGAATTCTCCAGTCGGTTTTTCCGGCGTACCCGTTCCCTCCGTTTAAGCCGTTGAGGGAAGCGCAGCTTCCCGGCAGACCGGCGACGGCGTCATCCCAGCTAATCGGCGTTATAGCACCTCCGGAACAATCCGCCCCGGTTTGACCCTCCGCACAGATTTTCCAGGTCAAACCGTGAACCGCATCCAATGTCGTATAATCGTTCGGGTAGACACAATGTTGGGTGGGGCCGACGAAATTTCTGGCGCGGGGAAGGTCGACGTAGTCGCCGTCATGACCGGCTCCGGGACAGGGAAGAAGCGGGAATCCGGCTCCGTTCCAGCATTGGGTTTGTCCCGTATCCACGACCGCCGCAGGAGAAAAGGAAAAAGAAGAACCGCATGGATCGGTCGTTCCGCCCGGTGGAGGAGTTTGTGTTTGATTGGAAGAAGTGGATTTTATGAGGTATTGCAGAATGACGAACGGTGGATCCGGCCGTTCGGGCGCGTGCGCGATACAGAACGTAGAAAGTAAGAATATTATAAAAATAAAATATTTTTTCATGAATCCCTTCTTGTTTCATTTTATAATAACGGATCAGGGATCTGAAAATGGTTTCATCTTGTAACTTGATCCATTTTTAATGGAACGTTGTTGTTTGGGGTGAATG
>NZ_NPEF01000084.1 GCF_002811955.1 Leptospira ellisii | reverse complement strand
GTTTGAATCAGGACCCGGATCCGTTTCCGGAAGGCCGCGCCGAGTCCGAAACCCTTTGCGCTGCCTTCGTTTTGTACCGTAGTCGTTTCGGACGAACCCGCGTCGGCATTCTTTCCCGCCAAAAAGAATCCGCAAAACACGAAAAAGGGGAGAACCACCTCGTCGTCCAATAGATAACACTGAAAAAATCCCGCGGGAAATAAGGCAAGGATTCCTATCGACCGTAATGAGAGCGTTTCAAAACGTTCCTCCAGATTCCGTCCGAAAAAGGAAAGAAATAGTTTCCCCCAGAAGATCAAAAATAAAATTCCCGCGAAAACACCTCCGATCGTCGTCCAGTGAAGCAGATCGTTGTGTGCGTGTCCTCTCGGAGTGATGGAAAGTTCGTACCAAAGTTGCTCTTCCCGTGCTATCATCGTTTCGGATCGCCGGCGGTGGAATTCCGTATAGTTTCCGCCTCCGACTCCGAACCAGGGATTTTCGCGTATTATCGGCAGGGTGTTTTTGTAGATGTAATATCTTTGGTTTTCAGTATTATGAATTTCAAATATTTGAGAAACGGATCTGCGGATAAGCCAATTGTCCTTGAGAAGGAACACGGAGGAAAGCAGGATCAAAACAAGGATGGCGACCGCTGTCCATTTTCCCCGTTTCGAAACGGAAGGCAGACGTTTTCGCAGGGTACGGTTACCGTGCAAAAAACAGCACAAAAATAAGAAGAAGATTCCCAGCCAGATCGATCTGCTTTGGTTGAGAAGCAATACTACGAGGCCGATCGCGACGCAGACGGTTTGAAACCAGAAGAACGCGTCTTTTTTCCGATTCCAGGTTCCGAACCACTCCAAGATCAAACCCGGAAGAAGCAGTCCCAAAAGTCCTCCGTAAGTCAGGTGTGTGTTCATCATTCCGATGGGAAGATACAATTTGACCGGACCTACGTTTCCCGAAAAATGCTGGAGTCGGTCGCCTAACGCGTATTTGAATCCGTTGGAGACGAACTTTCCGAGACGAACCTCCGTGAACAGACTGATACATCCAGTTGCGACGAGCAGGTACGCGGAGAAAAAGATCCACCGTTTGAGAACGGTCCGATTTTTTTCCGAAGACGCGATCCGCGCTGAGATCGGCAGCAAGAACAACATCCAAAAATCCCCGAACTCGGAACGTTTTACGTAGGTTAGAAAGAAGGATCCTATCGGATTTTTTCCCGCTCTCGTCAATGAGGAGAAGAATGCGAGAAGATAAATCCCCAAAAAAAACAGAAACGGAAGCAGGGCCCCGTTTTTCGAATCGTCTTCGTTTTTTCGGAGAATCAAAAAGGGAAGTCCGGCCGCGATCGTAAGACCCGCGAAAATCTGGGAGACGCTGACCGATAACGGAAAGGCGACTAGAAAAAGACAAAGGGAAAAAAGAGAAACCTTTTCCATTCGATTCCAAACCGTTTCTTTCATGGGCGCCTCGGAAGTTCTCCAAAATTACTCTAAAAAACCAATGACAGAGAAAGAATTCATTCTACCATTAGAAAAAAGACCGTTTAGGATTCATTCGGACAGATGGGAAAATCGATTCCAGCCAAGAAAAAAAAAGCCTCTTCTCCCAAAGGAAATCCTACCTTAGATTCCGCCGGAAAAAAAATCTCGGTGGCGATCATAACCTACAACGAGGAAAAAAACATCGGAGACTGTATCCGTTCCTGTCTGGAAATCGCGGATGAAATCGTGGTTTTGGATTCGATCAGCTCGGATAAAACGGAATCGATCGCACGTTCCTTCGCGGGGGTCCGTTTTTTTAAACAGAAATTCAAGGGTCACATAGAACAAAAAAACGACGCGATTTCGCTTTGTAAGTTCGATTGGATCCTGTCCTTGGACGCGGACGAACGCGTTTCTCCCGAACTGAAGGATTCGATCCTGAAATTCAAGCGGGAAATGGACGGAGGCAGCGTAAACGGATTTCTGGTTTCCCGTCTGACGTATCACATGGGCCGATTTATCCGTCACAGCGGCTGGTATCCTCAGTTCCGTTATCGTCTTTTCAAAAAGGGAAAGGCGGTTTGGGTCGGCGAAAACCCGCACGATTACATCAGCATCGAAGGAAACGGCGGCAAATTCAAAGGCGATATCGTTCACTTTAGTTTTCGGGATCTGACGCACCAAGTCAATACCATCAATCAATTCTCTTCGATCGTAGCTTTGACCCGCCAGAGAAAGGGAAAAAAATTCTCCCTTTTACGAACGATTTACAAACCGTTCTCCAAATTCGTGGAGACGTACTTTTTTAAGTTCGGCTTTCTGGACGGATTTCCGGGCTGGGTGATCGCAATCTCTTCGGCATATTCCACTTTTCTAAAGGACGCGAAACAATTCGAACTCGAGGAAAAGTTCGTGGAACGTCCTTCTAATCTGAAAGAGGATTATGGGAATTAAGTCTTTTTTCGGAAGGATGTTTTCCCCCTTCTTCCGCAAACGCAAACGGAAATCCGAAACGGGTGAAACTCCTCCGGTTCGTGAAAGCCTGGGATACAGAACCGAACTTTCCCAGCTTCGCGAAAAGGCGGACCGTTTTTTCGTCACACGTAAAAAATCCTCCGGCGTCGTATACGAATCCAAGTTTTATAAACTCCAAAAAAACGGTCCTAAGTTGTTCCGTTTGGAAGGGAAGGAAAAGGGAGGACGAGAATACAATATCGTCGTCTCCACCGGAAATTTTTTGAGTCTACAAGGCGATAAAATCTCCGGAGTGATTTTTCTTCCGGAGGCGGAACTCAATCGTATCCTTTCCTACGAACATTCCGATTTAAAAAGCGTATTCTCCCGATTTCAACCCGACGATATAGAAGAGGATCTGAAGGTCCTCTACGGAGATCGAACTTCCTTAGGAGATTCCTGGAAGGACGTCTACGATTGGGAGCCGTTTTGGAAACAGCAGATTCTCATCCGCTTAAAACCGAGCGTTCTTGCGATACTTTTGGTCTATATGGGACAGGAGTTCGAACAATTCTTCCAGTCTAATTCCACAAAGAGGCTTAAGTCGATCATTTCGGACGAATTGTATTTTCTGAACGTTAGCGGAAACCAAAAGGAGAATTCTCCGAACACGGAAAACCTTTCCCTTCAGGATTTCGAAACGGCGAAACAGGAATTTTTCCGTATGATCGAACAGATCCGAAATAAAAGAGGTAAAACCTAAGATGGGCATTAAAGAAATCGCTCTCGGTCAGATCCGCGATTCCATTTCCCCCAAACAGAAATTAATCGATACTATCTTGGACGACGTCGCCAAAGCGGGAGAAATGGTATCTAACGCGCTTCAAAGCGGGAATACGATCTATCTTTGCGGCAACGGAGGTTCCTCCTGCGACGCTTCCCATATCGCCGCCGAGCTCGTGGTCCGTTATAAATCAGGCAACGAAAGAAAGGCCCTTCCGGCGCTTTCCCTTTCCGCGGATTCGGCGGTTTTGACGGCCTGTTCGAACGACTACGGTTACGAGGAGGTGTTCGCCAGACAGATCGAAGCCTTCGGAAAAAAAGGGGATCTTTTGATCGGTCTTTCCACGAGTGGAAATTCCAAAAACGTTCTGCTCGCTTTGGAAAAGGCCAAAACCCGCGGGGTAAAAACCATATCGCTGTTAGGCGGCGACGGCGGAAAGATGAAGAATCTGGCCGACCTGGACGTGATAGTTCCCAGTAAGGTGACCGCGCGGATCCAGGAATCGCATATACTCATCGGACATATCCTCTGCAGCATCGCGGAATACAATCTTTTCAAAATGGAATGACCGTTCTTGATCCGTTCGAATCCGACCGTAATCGACATAGAAAACCTCAAGGTGTCCACGCCGGGGAATCCGATCCTAAAGGGGATCGATTTTAAACTTCTTTCCGGAGAATTTCATTGTGTCGTCGGGGAATCCGGAAGCGGAAAAACGACCTTCGCCTCCTGTCTTCTCGGAATGATCGATCCTCCTTTGTTCCAGAGATCGGATCGTTTTTCTTTGTTAGGTTATGACGCGAGATATCTGACCGAAAAGGAATGGACGGCGCTGCGGGGAAGGCGGATCGCTTTGGTTCCTCAAAACCCGATTTGGGGGTTTCATCCGTATCGCAAAACCGGTCCGCAGATCTTGGAAGCCTTTTCCAGAACCAATCCGGCGATCGCGGACAAAAAACACGTTCTTCCTTTATTAGAATCCATTCATATACACGAACCCGAAAAGGCGTTCGAATCGAGACCCAATTCCCTTTCCGGCGGGGAACGACAGAGGATTCTGATCCTTCTTGCGGTCCATTCCGGCGCGGAAGTTCTGATCGCGGACGAACCCACGGCCGCCTTGGACCCGATCAGCGAGTCCGGAGTATTGCAGCTTCTGCTTCGATTCCGAAAAGAAAAGGGACTTTCCGTCATTTTTATCACGCATGAAATCTCAATCGTCCGTGCGTTGGCCGATACTGTAAGTATACTCTATCAGGGGAATTGGGCCGAAATTCTGACGCGATCCGGGCGGAACGATTTGATTCCCGTTTCGGAATACGGAAAAAAACTGTTTGAATACGGAAGCTGATCTAAGATAGTTCGATCGATTTTTATGGGACGCGCATTTTTATTCCTACTGATTTTTGTCTTGTCTTGTCCCGTATGGGGGCAGAAGTCTCCGTTTCTTTTGGAGGACGTGGACGCTTCCTCCTTTCCTTCTGTGCGTCTTACGATACGCGATAAAAAACAATATCCGCTCGAACGGGAGAACTTTCTCGTCCGCGAATCCTCGGGAACGGAATCCAGAACCGTACTCGGATCGAAGGTCACGCGTCGGGAAGGAAACCGTCCGATCCACGCGGTATTTCTCGTTCAATCCGGAATCACGTTGGAGGAGAATAATTCGCACACTCGTTTTTTACAAAAAGCGGTTCAGTCCTCCGGCGAAGAGGACCGTTTTAGCTTTGTGTTTTTTTCGGACGATCTGCTCGTCGTGGAAAAGGATTTGGACAGACAAGCCGCGCTTTCCAAAGCGAAGGTTCCCGGTTCTCTGAGCAACGGAAACACGGGGGTCAATCTGGATTTAGTATTCCAAAAATTGAATGGAGTTCTGACGAGGGATTCCTTTCTTTCCCTTCTTTTATCCGATGCGGAATACGTTCTTCCCCGGGGGATACGACAGGGACTTTCCACCTCGGGTCTTCCGATTCAACTCATAGGAAGAAGGAATTTCTCCAATTTCGAATTGATCCGGATCTACGGCGGGGAGTTTTACGATATCTCGGCCGCGGATTCCCAATCCCGCTTCTTAAGCGATTTGGAATATTTCAGAAAACATTCCGCGGAGATCCAGTACGAGTCCCCGTTTCAGGACGATTTTTGGAAGGGGAACGGCGAATTTTTGAGAGGGGATTGGGAATCGACGCGAGGCGGAAAATTCAATTTTTCTTATAAACCCGGAACGATGAAACAGCTCCGTTTTCTGCTCTTGAGTCCGGGAGTATTCTTACCCACGATCGGATTTCTGCTCATACTCACGTTGATCGGACTTCTTCTATTGTTTCGTAAAGAAGGGGAGTCGGACGTTTCGGGAGAAACGGAAATCGGAGACGCCGAAAGAAGGTTTCACGCCCGAGGAGAAGAACGGGAGGTTTATCAGAGAATGTACGGGGATCAGTTCCATTCCTCTCCGTACGCGAATCCGGAACAGGTGGTCAGCTTCCGTTCTCTTCCCGTTTACGAATCGGAATTCGAATCCGCCGAAGCGTACGATCTTGCGACGTTGATTCAAAAAGAAGGACGTTCTCCGGGGAAACAGGTTCCTATCCGTAAGGCGGAAACCACTCTCGGAAACGGAGAATTTTCGGACGTTCTCGTTTCCGATCCCGGGGTCAGTCCGGTTCACGCCCGTATCCGTAAAATCAAAAACCGCTTCGTGTTGTACGATCTTATCTCCGACGGCGGCACGTATTTGAACGGAAAAAAGGTTCTTCGACCGAGAGTTTTGTACGACTTCGACGAAATCAGCTTGGGAAAAACGGTGTACGTTTTTCGCGCCCGCTAAGAATTTTCCGACTTCCAAAACCGGTCCCTTACCCTGAAAATAGATCCGGGTAGACGAAATGACCCGATCTTCCGACGATGGAAATACGACGGATCCTTTCCACGTTTTGGAAAGAATCCAATCCACAAATTCCGAAAGGACTTCTTTCGGGGAGTATTAGAATCCAATGAAGACAATGTTCGAAAAAATCTGGGAAGACCATCTGGTTGGAGAACTAGATGCGGGATCGTATTTAATTTATATCGATCGTCATCTCATTCACGAAGTCACGAGCCCCCAGGCTTTTGAAGGACTCAAACTCGCGGGCAGAAAGGTTCGCCGTCCCGAGGCGACTTTCGCCACCATGGATCACAACGTTTCCACGCGCACTCGGGATCTCAGTCTTGCCGATCCGATTTCCGCGATCCAAATGCAGACTTTAAAAAAGAACTGCGACGAAAACGGAATCCGTCTTTATGACTTTCAAAATCCGGACCAAGGTATCATCCACGTGATCGCTCCCGAGATGGGGCTCACTCATCCGGGTATGACGATCGTATGCGGAGATTCTCATACGTCCACTCACGGCGCGTTCGGCGCACTTGCGTTCGGAATCGGAACCAGCGAAGTGGAACACGTTCTCGCGACCCAAACCCTCGTTCAAAAAAGAGCGAAGACGATGGAGATCCGCGTGGACGGAAAACTTTCCGACAAAGTCACCGCAAAGGACATTATTCTTGCGATCATCGGTAAAATCGGTACCGCAGGTGCTACCGGTTATGTGATCGAATATCGCGGTTCCGCGATCCAAGCTCTGAGTATGGAAGCGAGAATGACGATCTGCAATATGTCGATCGAAGCGGGTGCGAGAGCGGGACTCATCGCGCCGGATGAAATCACGTTCAATTATATCCAAGGAAAAGACTTCGCACCGAAAGGAGCGGAATGGGATCTTGCGGTGAAGAAGTGGAAACACTACGTGACCGACGAAGGCGCAAAGTTCGACACTACGGTTGTTCTTCACGCGGACGAAATCGCTCCGATGGTAACCTGGGGAACTTCTCCGAGCCAGGTCGTTTCCGTAAAAGGAACGATTCCAAGTCCGAACGACGCGACCGATCCGATCGATAAAATCGGAATCGAATCCGCTTTGAAATATATGGGTTTAACGCCTGGAGAAAAGATCGAGGACATTACGATCAACAAGGTCTTTATCGGTTCCTGCACGAATTCCAGAATCGAGGATTTGCGCGCCGCCGCAAAGACGATCCAAGGGAAACAAGTTTCTTCCAAGGTTCAGGCGATCGTGGTTCCCGGTTCGGGACGAGTGAAACGTCAGGCGGAACAGGAAGGTTTGGACAAGGTCTTTACCGCAGCAGGTTTTGAATGGAGAAATCCGGGCTGTTCGATGTGTCTTGCGATGAACGACGACGTATTGGAACCGGGAGACCGTTGCGCTTCCACTTCGAACAGAAACTTCGAAGGACGTCAGGGAAAGGGCGGAAGGACGCACCTTGTAGGACCGGAAATGGCCGCCGCCGCCGCGATCGAAGGCCGATTCGTGGACATTCGTAACTGGAAATAATCGAAAGGAATATTAGAATATTATGAAACCTTTTACCATATTGAACGGAATCGCGGCGCTGCTCGACAGGCCGAACGTCGACACGGATCAGATCATTCCGAAACAATTCTTGAGAAAGATCGAACGGACCGGATTCGGAGTTCATCTTTTTCACGACTGGAGATATTTGGACGACGCGGGAACAAAACCGAATCCCGAATTCTCCTTAAACCAGGAAAGATACAAGGGAGCTTCCGTTCTTTTGACCAGAGACAACTTCGGTTGCGGATCTTCCAGAGAACACGCACCTTGGGCCTTGGAAGATTACGGATTCAGATCCATCATCGCTCCTTCCTACGCGGACATCTTTTTCAACAACTGCTTTAAAAACGGAATGCTTCCGGTCGTTTTAAAATCGGATGAAGTGGAAGAGTTGTTCCAAGCCGTTTCCGCTAACGTGGGCGCTAAGATTGCGGTCGATCTCGACAAACAAACCGTAACGGGACCCACGGGAAAAGTATACAACTTCGATGTGGATTCTTTCCGTAAATACTGTCTTTACAACGGACTCGACGACATCGGTCTTACCTTGAAACAGGAAAGTAAGATCGGGGAGTTCGAAAAAAAGCAGAAAGAAGTTGAACCTTGGTTGTACGCCATATAATTCTGCCGAAACCCTATGTTTGACGAAATATCCCGCTCGATCGACGAATTCGGTAACAGTTTTCTCGGTGCACTCAACAACATTCAAAAATCCTTCGGGCGGGAGCTAAGCGTAGCGAAGCCCGTAAAAGAAACGATTCTGCAGATGATCGGAAACACTCCGCTCATCCGTTTGAATCAGATCGGTTCTCATATTCCCAACGTGGAATTTTATCTCAAAGCGGAGTTCTGTAATCCGACCGGTTCCGTAAAGGACAGAACCGCTCTTTCTATGATTCTTTCCTCCGAACGCAGAGGAGAATTGAAACCGGGCGGACAGATCATTCAACCTGGTTACAATACGACCGCGATCAGTTTGGCGTGGATCAGCACGATCCGTCAATATAAGTTCCGTTGTTTGGTGGCGGGGGACACGGATCCCCAAAAGATCAAGGATTTACAGACCTTCGGAGCGCAGGTGGAAGTCGTCTCGGAAGCCAAGGGCAATTGGGACGAAACGCTTCTAAAAAGGGCGAGAGAACTCAAAGAGAAGGAAAAGAATACGGTCATTCTCAACGAGTACAAGGACATGGCCAATACCAACGCGCATTATCTTTTCACAGGTCCCGAAATCTGGAGAGACCTTGCGGGCAACGTGGACGCTTTCGTCGCGGGCGGAGGTTCGGGCGGAACGCTTTCTGGAGCAGGGCGTTTTTTGAAATCCAAAAAGTCCTCCGTGCGAGTGATCATGGGAGTCAGTTCCAAATCCAGATTCATCCGTAAGATGATACAAAACGAAACTTCGATTCAATTGCCCGAATCCTTCGATCCGAAAATCGTGGATGAATACGTGGGAGTGGATCGGGAGCAGGCGCTTTTGTATCAATCCGATCTTTATCAGAAAGAAGGGATCTTCGCCGGTCAAACTACGGGCACGACTCTTGCCAGCGCGATTCGATTCGCGGAAGGACTTCCGACCAGAGAAGATCAAAAATCCCAGGTCTACAGAATCGTAGTGCTGTCTCCGGACCGGTTTTGAAAGAACGAGACTTCTCCGATTCTTTGGAAGAATTGGATTTTGTCCGCGTCTCTCTCGAACGTGAGAAAAAAGAGGAGGAATCCCTCTTTTCCAAAGACTGGCTTTCCCGTCCCCTGCAGGACAGGATCAAACTCGGAATCTCCGTCTATCCTCTCGTTTACGAGGAACAGTCCGTAGGTCGGGACGGAAATTGGACCGTTACGTTTCGTCTTTCCGGCTCGAAAGAAATTCCGTCCAAATTCCAATCCGGGGTTCCGGTGCGGATCGGAAAGGAAGAGGAACGCGTCAGAGGGGTTTTGATTTCCGTTCACGCGGAAACCGTGCGGGTCGCCTTGGAGGAAGTGCCGGAGTGGTGCGAGGAAGGAAAGTGTCATTTCGATCTACTTCCGGATGAAACTTCCTATCAGGAAATGTTCCGAGCCCTCGAAACGGTAAAGGAAGCCAAAAAGGGAACCCGGTTGTATCACCTTAGGGAAACGTTGCTCGGATACAAACGACCGGATCCGATTCCCGCTCGTGAATCCGATATCGCCCGCGTTAGAGGGCGAATCGGCGGCGTCTTAAACGAATCGCAGAGAAACGCGGTGATTCAATCCGTTTTCTGCGAGGACGCGGCGGTGATTCACGGACCTCCCGGCACGGGCAAAACGACCACATTAACCGAAATCATAATCCAACTCGTCAAAGAGGAGCGAAGGATCCTCGTTTCCGCTCCGACGCACGCAGCCTGCGATCTACTTGTGGAATCCGTAAGTGCGAAGGGAATTCCGGCGCTCCGTCTGGGACATCCAGCGAGAATTTCGGAAGCCGTGTCGCATTCCACCCTGGATTATAAACTCTTTCATCATCCGGACGGAAAATTGTTAAACGAATACAGAAAGGAAGTCGTGGAATTGAACCGGCAAGCCCGTAAATACAAACGCAACTTCGGTGCGGCGGAACGGGAGGAAAGAAAAAACCTGCATCAGGAAGTTAAGGAGCTCAAAAAAACCATCCGTTCCCTGGAAAACGGACTCGTCGAAAGTCTTCTCTCCTCGCATCCGGTGATCGTCTCCACTCCCGTGGCTTCCGCAAAATCATTGTTAAGCGGAAAAAACTTCGACGTATGCGTGTTGGACGAGGGCTCGCAGGGGCTGGAACCGGCGTTTTGGATTCCGATCTCCAAAGCGGACCGGGTGATTTTGGCGGGGGATCATAAACAGCTTCCTCCCACGTTGTTCTCCGAAAGAAACGTTCTGGAGACCACCCTGTTCGAAAAGGCCGCAACCCGGATGAAGGACTCCGGGCATGTTTTTTTACTCGATACACAATATAGGATGAAGGATGAAATCGCGGAGTTTTCCTCCCGGGAATTTTACGAGGGCAAACTCGTTTCCGGAAGACCCGCTTCGGAAAGGAATTCCTCGTTTCCGGAAGGATTTCCGTTTTCCGGGGCATTTCAGTGGATCGATACCTCGGGCACCGATACGGAAGAGATCGCCGTCGAGGAAAGCCTGACCAATCCGTTCGAGGCCGATTTACAGATCCGGTTGTGCGGACTTTTGACCGAGTCCGGTTGGAAGGAGGAGGAGATTACCATCCTTTCTCCGTATCGGGCTCAGGTTCGTCTTTTGGACGAACGTCTACAGGAGAATGGACTGCGAAACGTTTCCGTGTCCACGATCGATTCCTTTCAAGGAAGGGAAAATCGTTGTATTCTGCTCGGGTTCGTTCGGTCCAATTCCGAAGGCAAGTCGGGTTTTTTGAAGGAATCCAGAAGGATCAACGTGGGAATGACGCGCGCCCGGGATCTTCTTCTTTGTATCGGAGACGGTTCCACCCTTTCGGAGGACGCGTTTTTATCGAAATTGATCCGATTCGCGGAAGAAAAGGATCGTTTCCGCACGGCTTGGGAATTTCTCTGATTCAGGTCCGGGGTCGCGGCGGTATCTTTGCTTATTAGAATATTATATATTTATTATATATAAGAAGTGCGGGACGGGGTCCAGTCCTTCCGGATTCTGGGGTTACCACTTTAGGATTTTCTGAAATAGGAAAACGCCGGCGAAAAACAGGATCAAACTCGGTGCCGCGTGCGAAAATAGGATATGATACGAGGTCTGATCTCCGCACACGAACTTGAGACAAAAATTCGCCGAGGCCAAACCGAATACGGCAAGCGCTGCGGAAGTCAGGATCGGCTTTCCGGGAAATCCCTTCCGCAGAAAAAACAAGCCGGAACCGGAAAGCAGAACGCTCGCGATCAAGATGATCCCGGAGCACTTGCCGATATGCGAACCGATTTCGCGACCTCTGATCAGATCCCAACAAAACAAACCCAACGAATATACGATCCAAATCAAACCGGAATAAATCGGAAAACGCGCCCATCCGGAAAAGGATTCCTCCGGAAAACGCAACCTTGATAAAATCCAGAACGATCCGATTCCGGTCGCAACGATCCAAAGGAAATCGGGAAACAAAGAGGGAAGATGAATCAACCGGGAGGTGGTAGGAAACCAGGAAAGAAGAGTTAATAAAAACGTGATACACAACAACGGCAGGACGAGGATCTTCATACGTCCGTTGTCCGTCGCGGAAGGCGGCTCGGTTCCCAGTTTTCGAATCAGGGATTCGGTGGTTTGTTCTCCGTTTTCTAAGGCCATGGACAAAATTTTGGAAAATTTCCGATTTTAAAGATTGGGTTGGACAATAAATTCTTCCCCGATCAAACTGGGACGAATTTAAGTCGAACTTAGTATCGTATTCGAAAGTTCCAAGCCGATAGTTACATGTCAGCCAAAAAAGAAATCTGGGAAGAATGTTCCGCTTTGATCCGTCGATCGCGGGAAGGGGAGCCCCGGGCGTACGAACGGTTTCTAAGATTGGTGACGGGCGTTCTTCGTTCGTATTTGATTCCGAGGATCGGAAACGAAGAGGATCGCGAAGATCTGATCCAGGAGATTTTGATCGGTTTACACAAGGCCCGGGATTCGTATCGAAGCGAAAAACATCCCGCTCCTTGGGTTTTCGCGATCGCAAGATATAAGACCATCGATTTTCTGCGAAAGAAAAAGACCGGGGACAAAACCTACACGACCGATCTTTTGGAGAATTTTCCTTCTCCCGAACCGGAAGTCGATCGGGAAGAACCGGAACGTGTTCGGGAAATTCTGCGGGAATGGCTGACGGTTTTGGATGAACGGCAGAAGCTGATTTTTACGCACGTCAAATTGGACGGAATGAGTGTGCGGGAAGTTTCAGAAAGGACGGGACTTTCGGAATCGAATATCAAGGTCATCACACACAGAGCCGTTCAAAAGATACGAAAGCATTTTTCTCCCGATCACTGACAAAACGGCAAGTTCGAACGTCCAAAGATAAAGAATGTCCTCTTCCTCCTTACCCAACGGCGTCCGAGTCGAATTTTTAGATTCCATTCTTTCTATTTCCCAAGAGGAATGGGATTCCGTTTCGGATTCGAAAAATCCTTTTTTAGAATACGGCTTTTTGTCCTCTTTGGAAGAATCCCGTTGTATCGGTAATTCCACCGCTTGGGAGTCCGCCTATTGTGTATTTTGGAAGGACGGGGTTTTCGGGGGAGCCGTTCCGTTTTTTAAGAAATACGATTCTTACGGAGAATATATCTTCGATTTTCAATGGGCGCAGTTTTACGCGCAGTCCGGTTTACGCTATTATCCGAAAGGTTTGGCGTCGATTCCGTTCACCCCCGCCAACGGAAAAAGAATCCTGCATTCATCCCAAGTTTCTTTGGAGGAAGCCGCTTCGATATTGATTCCGGAACTGATCCGTTTTTCCGAAGACGCGGGTTTGTCCGGAATTCACTTTTTGTTTTTGGAATCGGAAGAGGCGGAGGTTTTACGGAAATACGGATTCGTCACGAGGCTTTCCCATCAGTATCACTGGAAGAATCGAAACTACGCGGATTTCAACGATTTTTTGGCGGACTTTAAATCCAAAAAAAGGATGCAGATCAAGCGGGAACGGGAAATCGTCCGCGGTTATGGTTTGAACATCCGAATCCTGGAAGGGGATCAAATTCAAAAAAAGGATATGGACTCGATCTGGAATTTTTATTCGGACACACATTCCCGCAAATGGGGATCCGCGTATTTAAACCGGCATTTTTTCGATCTGGCTTGGGAACGTTTGCGGGATCGTCTCGTACTCGTGCTCGCCGACCGGAACGGATCCCCGATCGCAGGGACGTTCAATTTACGTAAGGGAGAGTTTCTGTACGGACGCTATTGGGGTTGTGTGGAATACCTTCCTCACCTTCACTTCGAATGTTGTTTTTACCGTTTGATCGAATACGCCATCGAAAAGAAACTCCGTCTTTTCGAAGCGGGCGCCCAGGGAGAACACAAATTTTTACGCGGATTTCCGGCGGTTCCCACGTTCAGTTCCCATCTTATTTTTCATCCGGGCGCCAGAAATGCGATTGAACGTTTCCTAAAAGAAGAGAGACTGCACATGCAGGAAATGATCGAAGAAACCAACGTACAATCTCCTCTGCGTGAATCGCCGATCGACCCTCTTTTCGAGGACGATGCGTGTTCGGAAAAAAAGGAACGGAATCTATGAGCGATATCTTCCGTTTCGACATCGAAGAACAAACCTTAACCAAAGAAAAGGTCAAACTCAAACGCCCCTCCAAATATAGGGTCATCATACTCAACGACGACTTTACCCCGATGGAATTCGTAGTTTGGATCTTACAGGTCGTCTTTCACAGAAGTCGGGCCGAAAGTCAGCAGATCATGCTCAAGGCCCACATCACCGGCAAAGCGTTATGCGGCGTTTACTCGCACGACGTCGCCAGAACCAAAGTCATACAAGTCCAACAATTGGCGGAACAACACGGATACCCCCTTCATTGTACGATGGAAGTGGAGGAAGGAGAAGAAGAATCATGATTCTTACCGAAGAAATGGAACGCACCCTAAAAAAGGCCTGGGAAGAGGCCAAAAAAAGAAGAAACGAATTCATTACGCTGGAGCATATCCTACTTGCGATCACATACGACGGCGTGGGTAAGGAGGTTTTGGAAGCCTGCGGCGCCGACCTGGAACTTCTGAGGAAGGAATTGAGTCAATATCTGGATCGGGAACTCGAATCCTTTCCGGAATCCTCCGGAGAAGTGGATCCGATTTACACGATCGGCGTGCAGCACGTTCTACAACTCGCCGAGTTCCACGTTCAATCTACGCGCAACAAAAAGATGGATGCGGGGGACGTACTTGCGGCTTTGTTCCGGGAGGATCAATCCAACGCCGTGTATTTTTTAGGAACCCAGGATATATCCAGATTGGATATAGTTCGTTACATCTCGCACGGAATCCGCAAGGATCGAAAACAGAGGGAAAAGGAAACCATCAACGAGGACGGCGAAAAAGTCCAGGATCCTTTGAAGGCGTTCTGCGTCGATCTCACGGCAAAGGCCAGGGAAGGCAAATTGGATCCGATGGTGGGACGGGAGGACGAATTGGATCGGACGATTCACATTCTTTGCAGAAGAAGAAAGAACAATCCCATCTTCGTGGGAGAAGCCGGCGTGGGAAAAACCTCCATCGTGGAGGGTTTGGCTCAGAAGGTAGTGGACGGAAAGGTTCCCGAACCTTTGAAGAACCTAAAGGTTTATTCGTTGGACATGGGGCTTCTTTTGGCGGGGACCAAGTTCCGCGGAGAGTTCGAAGAGCGTCTCAAAAACGTGGTGACAGTGATCACTTCCCAGGAC
>NZ_NPEF01000083.1:13334-15191 GCF_002811955.1 Leptospira ellisii | reverse complement strand
TTTCGAGAATTTTCTGGACCACTTGGACCGTCATCGGTTCGACGTAGGTCGCGTCGGCCAGATCCGGATCGGTCATGATCGTGGCGGGATTGGAGTTGAGTAGAATTACACGGATTCCTTTTTCTTTGAGGACTTTGGCGGCTTGAGTTCCGGAATAATCGAACTCGCACGCTTGGCCGATGACGATCGGACCGGAACCCAGGATGAGTACAGAGCGGATATCTTCTCTTCTAGGCATATTAAAATACAGAATTTTGGCGAAGCCCTATCCTTCAAGCATCAATTTCGAAGAGGAAACAAATACTCCCCCGCTTTCCTGAATTTTCCGGAATCGAGTAAGAACGATCGCAGAGAATCCTTTAAGGAAGCGCATTCCGAAACGGGACGGACGCGTTCGTTCCAAGGATCGGCGATCCGATCATAACAACTCCAAAGGACACCGTTTTCGGAGGGAACGTAGATCAATTTTTTTCTTCCGTTTTGTAAAGCCCGGTGTTTGGAAACGATCACGCTTTCTTTGGCGTACGGATCCGAAACGGAGATGAAGGGGAATTCGCCGGATTCGATCGAATGAAGTCCGATGATGTTCGGATAAAAAATTCTTTCCTTTTGAAAGAAATGATTTCCCCGATCGCTGAACCAGATCCCCGTTTCCGAATAAACCGCGCGATCGTCGGCCCAGGTTTTCGCGTTAAAAACGCGGTTCAAATTCCTTCCCTTCCTAGTTTCGATCTCCTTTTGAAGGATCTTCCTCTGCGGCTCGTCCCGGCTTTTCTCCGAAACCTCCGAAAGAAGCGTAGGAAACAAGTCCAGAGAACTGGTGATTCCCGAAAACCGAGAACCCGCCCCTCTGCCTCCGGGGAATTTGATCAAAAGCGGAACGTGCGTCACGCCTTCCCCCCGCAGATGTTCGCCGTGACCGTGACCGTGATCGGATTCGAACAGGGATTCCCCGTGGTCGCTCGTCAAAACGATCAGAGTGGAATCGTAGATCCCCTTCTCCTTCAATCTACGGACGATCCTTCCCACGGAATCGTCGAAGGAGGAAATAGAGGCCCGGAACAACCCGCGGATCTGATCCCGATCCTCCGCACCCGCCGGAGAGGAATCGCTCGGGTCCACGAATTTATAGTATTTGTATTTTCCATAATATTCAGAATTCGTAAACTTCTTATAATACGGATAAGGCGGACTGAAGGGAAAATGCGTGACCGAGGAAAAAAACACGATGAAAAAAGGGCCGTTCCCGTCCTCGATCGAATCCCAAAGATCCGGAAGGATTCGGGAGTCGTCGCCCAGACTCGGAAGACCGCGCAGGGAAACGTCGTATTCGCCGCCGCCCGGAATCGAACCGGTATAAAACGGAAGAAGGAATATCTGCGATTCCAAAATTCTCTGGGAGGTCAGAGTACCCGCGTGAAAGGTCGGGGCTTTGACGGTTCCGAATCCCCAATCCGCCCTCGAAAAAATGTCGCCCGCAAAGGACGAAACCGCTTCGGTTCTATAACCGAGTCTACGCAAAATTCCGGGAAGCGTTTTGGCGGATTCTCGGTTGAGACCGGAGCGATCCTCCGCGTCCGGAAACATATCCTGGATTCCGTGGATAAAACTCGGTTTTCCCGTAAGAAGATCGGCCCAGGCCGGGAAGGTCCGCGGAATGGTGGTATGATGATCAAGATAGATCGCCGAGTCCTTCGCCAATAAATCGATGTTAGGCGTGCCGTCCGTCTTTCCAGAGACGAAACCCATCTGATCCGCGCGCAGGCTGTCCGCCGAAAGGATCAATAGGTTCGGAAATCCGCTCGCGGAGGATCGCTCCGGTCTCAACCGAGAATCCGCCAAAACGCTTCCCGGAAT
>NZ_NPEF01000083.1:0-13324 GCF_002811955.1 Leptospira ellisii | reverse complement strand
GGTCCACCTTTCTCAGATCGATGATCCCCCGTTCCGCTCGCGGCGGAAGGAGCGGAGGCCCGTAGGGACGGGAAATTCAAAGCGGAGAAGCCGATCCACAACGCTGGTGCGAACCAGAAAAGGAAAAATATTTTATGAATTCTGAATATTCCGGTAATGATATATATCACGGAGACGGAAAAGATTCCCGGAACGCTCCCCCAAACGTGGAAGGACCAGAGAAACACGCAGAACAACGCGAGCCGTATCGCGGACGAAACGTCCCTTTCGCTCAGAAAAAACCGCAGCGCGGAAAAAAAACAACCCGCCAAAATCAGAAACGCGATCGTCCTCGGAACGATAGGCGGAATGTGATCCGTCAGAAAAAACAGGAAAAAACGGAGAAAGGAAATCCGATCAAAAAAGAATTCTCCGTACATCTGCGGATAAGTGATCACCGAATGACACCAGATCGAAAAAACGAAAACCGCAAAAACGATCGTAGGTTTTGATAAGGGATTCGGCGCGTCGTCTTGCGGGTCCATGGTTCGCATCGGCGAAATTTTTCCGTCCGCCGATTGAGGATCCGACTTCGTCCGAAACGATCGGATTTCATACTCGAACCCGGCGGAAATCAAAAGCCCGATCGCTCCGAAAACGGTTCCGCTCGCCAGCGCCGTTTTCAAATAATCCTTGAGAAATAAAGGAACAAAGGACAAAAACAGGGCTTTGAATTCGGAAAGATCCACTCCCATCACGTGAAAGGAGGAATTGAGAAGCAGGCTGACGATCGATATTCCGAGCCCAATCGAGAAAAACCGAAGATACGTTTCTACGATTCTTTCGGAAAAAATTTGACGAACTCGGGCGACGAACGCTTTAGATAAAGCGGCTTTTAAAACGGATATCGTTTTCAATCTTCGTCGGACCGAACCGTTTCCGTTCCGGAGAGTTTTAAACTCCCCTCGTCTTCCCCGCCTTCGGCGTTTTCCTTCTTTTGCCTCTCCGCTTCGGGAGCGAACGTCTCGCGAATTTTGAAACTCAGAAAATTCTTTCCGAACTTTCTGATTTCGAAACCGTCCCAACCCGGATGAATCGGAGACTGTACGAACACCGCCGTCGTATTCTCCTTGGACAGAAGATCCTCCGCAAGAAGACGGAACTTGTCGTTCTTCTTCTCCCAAAAGGAATACGGGGGATCCATAAAATATACGCGGGAGTTTTCGGGAACGTTTAGTTTATCATAAAAACGGAATACGTCTTTGCGGAAGACCTCGTATGTCGCGCCGATTTTGTCGAACAACTTCCGGAGCGAGTCCGATCGTTCCCAGGCGAGTTCATATAACACCACTCTGGCGAACCCCCGACTGACCGCCTCCAAGGCCATCTGCCCCGAACCCGCGAAAAAATCCACGAACACGGATTCCTCCGGGATCAACCTTCCCTTTAGCACGAGCGAACCGACCACGTCGAAGAGGGATTTTTTCACGATCGCGGGGGTAAAGTTCGTGTTACCCGCTACTGCCGGAGGCGTTTCGATGGATTTCCCCTTGAGTTTACCCGTCTGAACTTTGAGAGATTTCAAGTCTGCGCCTCCGTTTTTTTTTCGATGCTGAGTTCCAGGATCCGAATCTTTTTATTCAGACGATCCGAGGACTTGGATTCCTTCAGCTTGATAAGAACCCGTTTGGCCTCGTCGAATTTTTCCGCCTCGTATAGGATGCACGCGTAGGCGTAAAGACCTTCCGCATAACGTACCGAAGACGCTCCGAATTCGAGGAAAATTTTTCCCCACCGGATCCCGGCCTCGGAGTCCTCCAATACCAGACAACGTTCCAAAAACAGAAACACCGAATTGTAGAAGATTCCGGGATGGGACCGTTTCCGTTCGTAGATGCTGCGAAGTGTTTTGTCGATCTGTTCCGGATCCTTTTCCGCGGCCGTATACAAAAGAAGAATCCTGTAATCCACTTCCTCGCGGTTGAGCGCGGGACGGGAAACCCTTACCAAGGTATCATAGTTTCCCTTTTTGTAAAAATCGTAAACGTCGCTGAAATCGGTGGATCTAAGGAATTTCTGCGGAAAAACAAGAATGAATAAGAGTGCAAACCCGGCGACACGCTCGGCCGTTTTCCCGAAAGAAGACGGATAACGCCGGGCTGGGGTCAAAGTTCGATCACTGCCGAGGAACCGCACATCGGACAAATCGCTCCTTCCGGACCGTAGTCCTCCGCTTCGTACGCGTCCTCCTCCCATCTGTGATCGCAATCTTCACATGCAAACGTTACAACGTCTTCGTCCGAAACGTCATCGTCCTCCGTTTCTATTTCAAATTCTTCGTCAAAATCGTAATCGTATGGCATAAGATCCAACGGAATCAGAGGTTGCCTTGATGTCAAGTTTTAGGGCTTCGGACGACTCCAAAAAATACGTGAACCCTGGATAGAGGGATAAAAAATTGGGACTTGATATGCTGTACCAATCCGGTCTGAAAAGTTATAAGAAAAAAACCAGTTATAAACCCTACTTCCTTGCGGCGCTTCTGTTGTTGGCGGGAGCGACGGGCTTTTTTTTCCGGCAGGATATCAAAAATCTGTTCGCCGGAGACAGAAAGATACTGCTCGAAAAGGAACGCAAATCCATTCAGCAGCAGATTTCCGCGGGGACCTTGGAGGAAGGTTCCGTGAAGAATTTTCAGGGCGCGGCCAAGGATTATACGACGGCCAATCCCACGGACGAACTCGGATATTTCTACATCGCATTAGGAAATTATTATTCGTTTTTGCTCAACGGATTCTCCTTCGACTCGGGAACGTTAGTCAAGCTTGCCTACTCCGGATTTAACGATTTCATCCGGGAGGACGGTTCGTATCTCCCCATCTTAGAGGAAATGTACAGAAATTCGCTCCGCGCGCGCGCGCTGGAGCCTTCCCTTTCCGAAAATCCGGACAATACCTTTCTGATCGCGTTCGGAGAAACGGTAAAACAACACCTTTCGCGTAAATCCCTGACGGCGCTGCTCAATTCGATCGCCTACGATAAACTCGCCCCCGAATTCAAAACGGGGTACACTTGGGTTTCCCTTTTGGGAGGTTCGCTTTCCGGGGACACCGAATTCTTAAAACGGAATCTCTCCAGCCCCGAATCGAGCGGAGCGATCCTGATCACCGAACGCGAAGCCCACTTTTTGACGGCTCTTTCCGAATTCCGCGCCAATCAATACGTTTCCTCTCTGAATTTTTTAAGAAAGGCCAGAAACGAAAACGAGGATTTTATCACGACGGGAACCTGGATCCTGGAGGCGAAGATTTTCAGACTGCAGAATCTTCATCCCAAAGCCCTTTTGATACTGGAAGATCTCTATCCGAAAACGGAGGATAGGAAGGAGGAGATCCTTCGATTGGCGCGAGAGATCGTCGCCGAAAAACCGAACCTGAAAACCAAACTCAATCTGGAATCGGAAACGGACCGGTGAAAAAGAAATTTACCGGAGGGATTCCCGTTTCGCTTATCATTTTTAATTGTTATGCGAATTTCATATTCTGCGGACTGAAACCCGTTCCTCCTCCGGAGGGAAAATTCTGCGATATATGGCACAAACCCGTGGACTGCGTTGAGCTGGATTTCCGCAAAGGGGTATGCGATCTGGGATTCGGGCCGGTTCCCCTCAGGATGAACAGCGTAGTCAACTATCTGACCGAAACTGCGGATCGTAAAAAAATCATCGTGGAAGTGCTGCACGAACACAGGGTGAAAATCACCTACCCGGATTCGGAACCCAGACTGTTTATAAAGACGCGGGACAAGGACGAACGAAAACGAAGATGGGAAAAAGCGAAGGAGGAATGGAACGGATTTTTCGAATAAGTCCTGAGCTCCTCCCGATTTATAAAAGATCGGAAAAATCATTTACCGAGACGAAGCGATCGTTAAATTCAGGCCGATGCCCCGCACGGAAAAATCCAAATCTCCCGCGAAGTTTCATCTCGTCTCCATCTTAGAAGACAACGATCATACCGCGTCCAACTTACGGATCCTGCTCGAAGGCTCCGGGGATTTCCGTTTTTTACGCAGATATTCCGCGGCGCAGGAGGCGGTGGAATCCCTTCCCCGCGAAGTTCCGGATATCGTCATTCTGGACATCGGATTGCCCGGCAAAAACGGACTCGAATGTCTCAAGGAACTCAAGGTCCTTACGCCTAACACCAAATATGTGATCTACACCGTATTCGAGGACGAGGAAAAGATCGTGGAAGCGATCCAGGGAGGAGCCTCCGGTTATCTTCTTAAGGACACTTCCCCGGAATTGTTTCTTGCGGAATTGAGAGTGATCGTATTAGGGGGCGCTCCGCTTACTCCCCGCATCGCGGATAAGATCATACGCGAATTCGCAAAGCGGGAGGAGAATAAACGGCTTCCGATTCAGAACAGCCTCGGGTTGACCGAACGGGAACTCCAAATCCTGAACTTCGTCGCCCTCGGAATGACCTTTCCCGACATCGCCGAGGAATTGGATATCTCCAGCCATACCGTCAGCAGACATATCGAGAAAATCTACAAAAAGATGGAGGTCCATTCCCGTTCCGAAGCGATCATTCGGGGAAGAAGAATGGGGATCATCCGCGACATTCCCGGATATCCGTAACGAAGTATGTCCCGCGTTCGGTTCCAAATATTTTATATTTTTATAATATTATTTATTTATTGTATTCCATCGCCTTCCCGGGAAAAACCTCCACAAGCGGAACGGGGGATCATCGATCTGAGAAAGGTGGACCTGAACGAAACGACCGCGGCCCTGGACGGGGAATGGGAATTCCGCTGGAAAGAACTCGCCGACGGAACATCGGCGATCGGAGGACCGGTTTCGTACGGCTCCGTTCCGGGAATCTGGAGGGATTACGATCCTTCCTATCCGTTGCAAGGATACGCGACCTATCGTCTGCGTGTGTTATGCGACTGGAAACGCCCCAATCTAAAGATCGCGATTCCGCGTCTTCCGGGGGTTTATCAGGTTTATTTCGACGATCATAAGGTCTATTCCAACGGATTCACCGGAGTGGACGCATCGGAGACGGTTTTTATCGCCCATCCTCTAGTAAAAAATGAAATCGTCCCTTCGGAGAATTTTCTGATCACGGTCGTGGTCTCCAATTTCAAAGGAAATCATCTCAAAGGTGGAATCCGGAATTCGTTCCGCATCGGAGACGGGGAAAGTCTTGATCTCAGGGAAAAACGCGACGAATGGTCGGAGATCATCCTCATCAGCGTCATCTGCTCCTTCGGAATCTACCATATCGTGTTCTTTTTTTCGTATCGAAAAGACACGGCGCCCCTGTTTTTCGCTGCGTTCTGTTTTTTGGTCTCCTTGTATTCCTTCATCACTTCCGGAATCCAATACATGGCCTTTCCCAGTTTGTCCCTCGATCTTAGGATTCGTATCGAGTTCTTCTGCGAGGTGGCGTTTTTTCCGTCCGTCTATCTGATGCTTTCGAGGATGTTTCCGGTTCAGTTCGGGAAAAAATGGATGAATTATTCCATTTGGAGCGTCGCGGTCTTTTTTTCCGGAATCGTTTTGTTAAACGAAGTCGACGTAGTACGTTTATATTCCGTTTACATGCACTTTCCTCCGTTATACGCGATCGTTCTGATCTGGGGAATCGCTCAGGCGTTCCGCGCCGAAGAGCCGCAGGCGAAAACCATACTGATCACCGGTTTCGTACTCGCGTTTACGATGATGAACGACGTGATCTACGGTCTTTACGAGGTTTACTTTCTTTTCCCCTACAGTTTTCCTTTGGGGCTCGTGGCCTTCGTCGCGTTGAATTCATACATCGTCTCCTCGCGGTTTACGGACGATCTGGAGAAGGCCAAGGAATTCGCGCAGTTGCAGTTGAAATACAACGAACAACTCAAGCTGAGCGCGGAGGAAAGAAATAGGATCGCGTCGGACATACACGATTCGATCGGCTCGGAACTGACCGCGATCCTGTTCGAATTGGAATCGAAGGACAAGACGGATCCCACCCTCCGGAAGTTGAAATCGGAGGTGAATCATCTCATTTCGAACGTTAGGGACATCGTTTTCCTCATGAAACATTCGGGGAATCATCGCGAACTCGTGGAGGACGTTATGCGCCGTTACGAGGAACGTCTGCGCGGAACCGGGACGCTCGAAATCGATTCGGACATTCGGGACGTATCCGGCGCCCTCCGTCTCGACCAATGCCTGCACGTGCAGAAGATCTTTTTGGAGGTGATGACCAATATTCTCCGTCACGCCGGTGCTAAAAAAGTGCGGATCGAATGGATCGAGGAACCGCAACAACCGAAACTGCTAAAACTGACCGTATCGGATGACGGAAAACCGTTTTCCGCGGACTCCTCCGAAAAACGCGGGATCGGACTCGACAATATCGATATGCGGGCGGAAAAACTCTCCGCACATTACGGATTCAAACGAATCGGAGCCGAGAACGTTTTCGAACTAAAAATTCCAATTCAGTAATATTCAAAAAACTTAATCGTAACTCTGATTGCTCTTCGCCTCGGCCAAAACCGGTCCGGAAAGTATAGTCACCTCGACAGCGCCAACGGAACGTTCAAAACGGTTCAATTCGTCCAATTGAACGATCAGGGATCGGAATAGGAAAAGGATCAGACGGGAATTGGCGCTCCCGGTCGCGGTCAACGTACCGTGTTCCCAGGATCTTCTTAAGTCCTTGGATTCTATGTCGTGCGGATAAAAAAAACGTTTCGCCCGAATACAGAAGGATTCGAGTAAAGCCTGGACCGCGGGTTCGTTTTTTACGGCCGAAACCCTCACCTCGATCTCGAACCACTTGTAGTAGTCGAATTCCTCGTGCCGATACAGGGCTTCATAACCGTTGATCGGAAATCCGATCCGTTTTAAACGTCTGTGAAAGTTCAGATAACGGATCCATTCCGCGAACGCCATCGCGGGAAAAAGATAAAAGAAGAACTGCACGATCGGTTCTTGGAAGAAGGACGGGACGACGCAGGTCACGTAAAAGGTGGGAATTCCCAAAACGGACAAAAGCCCGATCACGGTGTAGTTGAAGAACCAATAATCCGCGAGGAAAAATCGGCAATACAATCGGAAACTCAGAAAAGGCTTCGACATGAAAAAAGCCCCGAACAAGGACTCGATCCTTTCCTGGAATTTCCGATTGCGTTCCTCCCGTTTCCGCTCCCGGTCACGGAGATCCCGATCCTCTTTTTCCAGTTTTCGTTTTTCGTAGACTGCTTTTTCGACGGGGTCCATAAATAAAATTGAATATTCTAAAAATAGGAATCGTTAAACGAAAATCCGTTCCCCGCGTTCAGCGGGAACGCATCATAGGAAAGATAAAGTTGATTCCGAAAATCAGCCCCTGCGCCTTGACTTCCTCGGGGACCTTTCCGAAATTCTGCCCCCGTATGGAATCGAGACAGGCTTGACTGACCACGTCCTGTCCCTGACTGGTAACCAGTCTCGTGTCCAAAACTTGACCGCCTTCGCTCAACATAAAAAGCACTTTGACCTGCCCCGGAAGAATCCCTTCCCGAATGACGGTCCCCGCCATATCGCGATACGCGTAGTTTCCTCCGCCGGGCGGGGCGAAACTTCCTTCGATCTGTTTGAGCATCCGTTTAAAGTATTCGTAGCCGGCTAATTTTTTTCTGGGAATGGATAAGGCCTGATTCCCGTCCCAACGAAAAAGGAAGTCCTGTTCGAAACGATAGTTGAACGGAATTTTGGTCGTCTTTCCGTAGGTGGGCGTACTTTGTTTGGATTCTTCGGAAGTGGAGGTCTGCACGGGATCGATTTTATAGATTCCCACTTCGAACGCCTTTTCGTCGTTCTTTTCCAAGGATTGTTGTTTCTGCTGTTCTTCGGAACGTCTTCTCGCGACACTTCCCATCACGAATTCCCGGAACGGACTTGCGGAATGAAATCCTTCCTTTTTCGTAATTCCCCCGGCTCCCGCTGCGTCGACGTTGGAAAGCGCCTTGTATTCGTCCTTGATGTTCTTATCCACGAAATCCTGTTCGAGAAGCACTTCGTAGATTTTCTCCTTCTCCTCGTTGCTTTCCATCTTCATCAACGGTTCGCTTCCGAGGATTTTCCAAAGCATATTGCGTGTGAGAAGATGGGCCGTGAAAAAGGAGGCGAGCGCCAAAACCAGAAAGGAGGCGTAGATCAGCCGTTTGTCGTCTTCGGGGATTCCGGAATATTCAGAATAGAGTTTGGTCTTGTCCATGGTTTCCGGGAAATTCTCCCATCCGCTTCAGTTGAAGATACGCCTTTTCGGTCGCGACTCGACCGGCGGGAGTTCGATTGATCAATCCGATCCGAACCATAAAGGACTCGTATGTGTCTTCGATGGTTTTTTCCTCTTCGCCCACAACGACCGCGATCGCCTTGAGACCGACGGGGCCTCCCTTATAACGATCGATCATACAACCGAGAATCTGTCTATCCATAACATCCAGTCCCAAGTCGTCAATCCCCATCTTGTCGAAGGCTTTGAGACAAAGATCCTTTTTGACGGAAGGATTTCCCTCCACTTCGCTGAAGTCCCGGATTCTTTTGAGAAGATGATTGGCGATCCGCGGAGTTTTACGCGAACGTTTTCCGATTTCAAACGCGGCGTCCTCTTCGATCGAAACGCCTAGGATTTTGGAGGAACGAAGTACGATCGTCTTCATCTCCTCATCCGAATAATAATCCAATCTGAGTTGGATTCCGAAGCGGCTTTTCAAGGGTTCGCTGATCAGACCGCTTCGGGTCGTCGCTCCGATCAGCGTGAACGGTTTGAGCGGAATCTGCACGGTCTGCGCGGTCACACCTTCTCCGATGACGAGATCGATCATATAATTCTCCATAGCCGGATAAAGGATCTCTTCGATCTTTTTCGGCAGAGTGTGGATCTCGTCGATGAATAGGATTTCGTTTTCGCCGAGCGAAGTGAGAAGCCGGGCCAGGTCCGCGCCTTTGGTGATGACCGGAGCGGAGGTTACGGTGAGCCGGGCGCCTAACTCGTTGGATACGATTCCCGCGAGGGTGGTTTTTCCGAGTCCGGGAGGACCGGAGATAAGAACGTGATCGAGCGCGCTTTTCCGGTTTTTGGCGGCGCGCACGTAGACGGTGAGATTTTCGAGAACTTCCTTTTGACCGATGAATTCGGAAAGAAGAGAAGGGCGTAAGCCCGACTCCTCTTCGAATTCTTCCTCAGGATTTAAGGTATGCGATTTGGCCAATCAGTTCGGTCTTTCCTTGAGCTGAATCGAGATCCGAGAGGACGTTCCCTGACGAACGATCGTCAGCGTGATCCGGTCTCCGACCTTGCTCTTCTTTACCGTGGCGACTACTTCCTCCGGGGAATTGATCTTCGCTCCCGAAATCTCGGTGATGATGTCCATCAGTTGGATGCCGGCGCGGTCCGCTGGAGAATCGTTCATGATCTGCACGACCACCGCGCCGCCTTGCAGGTTGAGTTTTTTTGCGTCCTCTTCGTGAAGATAATCCACGCCCACACCGAGCCAAGGTTGTGCGGGACGTTTAACTTTACCGGTGGTTTTTAATTCCTCCATGATCGCCTTCGCTTCGTTGATAGGAATGGCGAATCCGATTCCCACGGAACCTCCGCTTTGCGAAGCGATCATCCTATTGATTCCGATGACCCTTCCGTTGATGTCCAACAAAGGACCGCCGGAATTTCCCTGATTGATCGAGGCGTCCGTTTGCAGATAATGAACTCCGCTGTTATCTATACCCGTCCGCCCCACGGCGCTCACGATTCCCGCGGTCAAGGATTGTTCGTAACCGAGAGGAGCTCCGATGGCGATCGCCCAATCCCCCACTTTCACCGCGGAGGAATCTCCGAGTTCGATCGGAACCAACTCCGAATCCGGTTTTATTTTTAAAAGCGCCAGATCGATGACGGGATCCGAACCGATCAATTCGGCCGTATGAGTTTTGCCAGTTTTTAAACGAACCGTAAGTTTATCCATGGAACGAACGACGTGTTCGTTCGTGAGGATATAACCCTGCGTATTGAGAATGATGCCGGAACCGAGACCGGTTTGTTTTTGTTTCATAACCCTACCGCCTCCGCCTTGCCCTCTTCCGAAAAATTGATCGAAGAACGGATCACCGAAAGGATGAACGGGAACGTTCTGCGTTCTTTCGGTGGCGATGGAAACGACGCTGGGTGAAGCGGTCTGATACACTTCTTCGAACGCCTGTTGAATGGTGATCGCGTGGCGCACCGCGGGACTCGGCTCCTTGTCTCCTTTCGCGTTGAGGAACAGAGGACTGTTCTGATTCGAACCGCAGAACATAACGGGAGATAAAAACGCCCCCAGAAGAAGTGAAATGCTGACGATCGCAAAGTACTTCAGTTTTTCCGAGTTTTTCATTGAATTCTTTCCTTCTGAAATGAATTTCCGATAGGTACCGGAAAGGATCGACCCGCTTCCGTCACTGTCAAGTTGGATTTGAAAACGGGTAGAATCGGCGCCATATCGGATTAAGAATTGGATTACGACGGAAACGAAGAAGATCGCTCCGTCGTTTGTTGATTAGACCCGAAAGTCCGGGAAAGGGTTTCCGATATTTCTCCGGTCGAAACACGGCGAAAAGGTCGTCGGAAAAAACGGGCGCTTCTGCGAAAATATCCGCGGCGGAATCCGTCTTATTTTTTGAACTTGGATCGTTTGCGCTCCGCCTGATTTCTTTTGATGTTCTCCCGCGCGTCCACGTATTTCCGGATCGCCTTTTCTCCGATCTGAAGCGAGTAGGTATCCAGATGTTCCACGGGAACGATGTCCTCGTCCGGATCCACTTTCAAAATCGCTAAATCGATTTTTTTGTCCAAACCTATGACGACCGCTTCGTACGATTTTCCGGACTTGAGTCGAATTCCGATCTGATCGTAGGAGCGGATCGTGTGTGCGTTGGTGAGAATATAACCCTGCTGATTGAGAACGATCCCCGTGCCAATGGTGACGGTCACGCTTTCGTGAGGATGACCTCCTTTCGAATGGAGACCTTTGACCTTGGAATGTTTTTCCCCGGTGATTCGGACGGAGCTGGAGGAGGAATTCGGATATACTTCTTCGAAAATATGATGGATCCGAGTGACGTCTTTGGAATGCGGAAAGCCGTTCGAACTTTGGGGATCGGATTCGCTCGAAATATCCTCGTCGCGTACGGAAGTATCCGCAATCCGGGAATGAGAACAGGAAATTCCCGCCAAGTTCAAAAACGAAACAAGGAGGAAGATGTTCGGAACGGAAAAGCGTCGTTTCATAAAAAAATCTTATTGGATTCATTCGCCGAAATCGAATCCATGTAGATATGAGAAACGGTTTTCGAAAAATTCATTCTGTCAAGATCGAATTGGAAACGGCTCGATGAGTTCGACGAAACCGTTATTCATAGTCTTCGAAGGAATCGACGGAAGTGGAAAATCGACCTTGTGCAAATCGGTGACGGAAGCCCTTTGCGAACGGGGAATTCCCGCCGTATCCTTCACCGAACCCACCCACTGGGAGACCGGACAATACCTGCGGAAATTCCTGCGGGGAGAAATCGAATTAGAAAGAAAGGATCAAATCGAAGCCTTTCTTGCGGATCGGGAGGAATCTCTGCGAAGAAACGTCCTTCCGTCGTTGCGATCGGGCAGGAATGTTCTGCTCGACCGGTATTTTTATTCCACGGCGGCGTATCAAAGCGAGGTGGATTTTTCCCCCGAGGAGATCGTTCGAAAAAATTTGGAGAGAAATTTTCCTTTACCGGACGTTCTTTTCTTTTTGGATCTAAAACCCGCTCTGGCCTTGGAACGTCTTTCGGCAAGAACGAAAATCAGGGAACGTTTCGAAACCTTACAGCAGCTGGAACGGATTTATGATTCGTATCGGAGAATTCTTCCTCCGGAAACGATCCGGATCGACGCAGAAAAAACGCCGGAGGTTCTCGTCGAGGAATGTCTGGAAATTTTGATCGGTGGAAGGTGAATTCGATTCGATCTTTTTTTTTCGCGGTTGCAGGGGGAGTCGAGTGGGCCGAATTCGACAGGGCGCGGAGCGAAACGACGGACGATAAAACATAGATATGGGCTCTTTCGGCCGAGCGTTTCATTTTCGCCGCTGAAACGAAAGCGAAGGTATGAATTCTTAGAATATTAGAATTTCTGCATCAATGATTTTGAATCCGGAATTCCTGGAGAGCGGCCTCGTGTCGATCTGCTTGTCGTTCGAGAGATTCCGCCATTCTTTCGAGTTTTTCCTTACGCGCCCTTGCGTGAAGAAATTTTTCTCCCCGCGAGAGTTTCGCCAATTCGCGCAATTCTACCGCACGGCTCCGTTTTGCGATCGCGGTCGCTTTTAGATAGTTGGCCACTGCGAGTTTTTGGCCGGGGGTCACCGCACTTTCGACCAGCGCTTTTTCGAGAAGTCGCTCCTCCTCCTCTTCGCTGACGGAAAAGATCGGAGAAAAAATTCCGAATATAAGAACGATCGGGAGGATGTAAAGCGCCCTCCTCCAGACTGTTTGTATGTTTTGAATCGAATTTGAAACCCGCATCTCTACCTCTGTATATCTTAGGAGACGATTTCATACCTGACTCCTTTTTCAAGGACTTTCCGGAAAAGGGAATCAGAGCGGCGAAACCCTTCCGAACCCGATTTGGATTTCCATTTGACAGCCGGGGCCTTTTCAAAAGACTCATTTGTAAACGTACCTATAGCTCAATGGATAGAGTACAGGCCTCCGGAGCCTGTGGTCCGGGTTCGAGTCCCGGTAGGTACAGTTGCCTTCCTTTTTTAGGGTGTTTCGCCGGTCACGATCGAATCATTGAAAAATGAAATGTTTCACTCCTCCGAAAAGCAGGATCCGTTTCTCGATTTGTGAGAAAGTTTTTTGTCAAAACTATGAATGCGGACCCGAGGGGCTCTTACGCAAATCGTAGAATTGTGTGCGACCGGCCCGCGTTTGACGTATCGAGAAATTGTTTGCTGCGTCGCGTGACGTGAGACCGGTTTGGTTGGCCTGTCGGCCTTCGGCGATTTTTTAGTCTGACTGGTGGGTTTATTCCGGCTCTCGGAACCATTCTCGGTATTCGAATGTGTAAAAAGCGGACTCGGGGAGGCATTGGAGCTTCCGGGTCACTCGGTTGAAGGTGAGATCGAGGTGGAGGATATAACTGTAGTTCTTGTGAAAGGTGGGAACTCCCTCATTCAGCATCTCTTCGATAGAATCCCCGACTTCCGATTCCTCCAAATACAAAAGATAATTAAACAAATAACAACGGGACACTCCGTGCGCCTGCGCCAAGGC
>NZ_NPEF01000082.1 GCF_002811955.1 Leptospira ellisii | reverse complement strand
TTCCTTTTTTTCCGCGGAAGATTTGTATCGGATCGTACAATCCGGAGAGGCAAAGGAGCTTGAAAAAATTCCCAAGGTAAAGGGCAAAACCTCGGAGAAGATCTTTTTTGAAGTCAAACAAAACGTCAAAAAGTTAGAACTCTTCCTTTCGGGAACTCCCCCAAAAGGAATTCCGACCCCTTCTTCCCTAGTCGTCGATCCGGTCGAAGCCGCTCTTGCCCGAAGAAAGGAAATCGCCGTTTTAGGACTCATACAACTCGGTTTTGAAGAAAAAACCGCTGCTAAAGAGGTCGAAAAAATCCTAAAAGAAACCCCGGAAACGGACCCGGGAGAAATGATCCGTGAAATCCTACAACGTTTGTGAGAGTTCCCACGATTTTGTCGGAAAAATCCCCTCCTCTTTGCGCAAAAATTGCACAGCCGACCGCAATTCCTCCGGCAATCCTCAAACTTCGTCCCTTGCACCTTCCTCTAACGATTTCTGATCCCAACCGATCGGGCCAGAACGTGCGTTCTTCGGCTACCCGACAAACAGAAATTTCAAAGTCGGAATTCCTTCTAATTTTTTACTGACACCAAAGTTCCCGCCGAAAACAGTATGAATTTTAAGAAAACTTCACCTCCTAAAAAGCACTGAACTAAGTTCAATGAAGGTTAATTCATGAAAATTCACGAGTATCAGGCAAAAGAAATCCTGAGACGGCACAAAGCCAATGTTCCCTTCGGAGTCGTTATCGATAAAAAAGAAAACGGATCCAAAGCCCATGACGAAGTCACCTCCAAAACCGGTGGTTCCGTCGTCGTAGTTAAAGCGCAGATCCACGCAGGTGGCCGAGGCAAAGGCGGCGGCGTTAAAGTCACCAAAACCAAGGAAGACGCGACCGCAGCCATCGATAAAATTCTCGGTATGCAGCTCATCACTCCCCAAACCGGACCCGAAGGGAAAAAAGTCCTGAAAGTATACCTCGAACAAGGAATCGATATCGCGAAGGAATACTACCTGAGTATTCTTCTGGATCGCTCCATTCGAAAAACCATCATCATGGCTTCCACGGAAGGCGGGATGGAAATCGAAGAAGTTGCGGAAACTCATCCGGAAAAAATCCTGAAAATTTCCGTCGATCCGGGAATCGGTCTTCAAGTAAACCAAGCCAGACAACTTGCCTTTTCCCTGGGACTTCCCGCGGAATCCCATAAGTCCTTTCAAAGTCTTCTTTTTGCGATCTACGACGCATACATCAAAGAGGACGCTTCCCTATTGGAAATCAATCCCCTCATTCTTACGAAGCAGAACGAAATCATCGCGGGAGATTGTAAGATCGACCTCGACGAAAACGCTCTCTACCGTCACGCGGACAACGCGGCGTTCCGAGACATCACCGAAGAGGATCCGCTCGAAGTTCAGGCTTCCGAATTCAACCTCAACTACGTGAAGTTGGACGGAAACATCGGTTGTATGGTCAACGGAGCCGGACTCGCGATGGCGACGATGGACATCGTAAAACTCGCGGGTGCGGAACCGGCGAACTTCCTGGACGTGGGCGGCGGGGCGAACAAGACCACCGTAACCAACGGATTCAAAATCATCCTCGGTGATCCGAACGTAAAAGGAATCTTCGTAAACATCTTCGGCGGAATCGTTCGTTGCGATATGGTCGCGGAAGGAATCATCGAAGCGGCTAAAGCCGTGGATCTGAAAGTTCCTCTCGTGGTTCGTCTCCAAGGAACCAACTCGGAACTCGGAAGAGAAGTCCTCAACAAAAGCGGACTGAAAATCACCGGAGTCGACGATCTCCGCGAAGCGGCAAGCACGATTGCCAAACTCATTCAATAAGAGAGAACATACATGGCAGTATTAGTAGACGAAAACACAAAAGTCGTAGTGCAAGGGATCACCGGAAAGGAAGGTTCCTTTCACGCGACTCAAATGCTTGCTTACGGCACGAAAGTCGTAGCCGGAGTGACTCCCGGAAAAGGCGGAAGCAAATGGGAAGACAAGGTTCCCGTTTTTAACACGATCCAGGATTCGATCAAAAACGAAGGCGTAAACGCGGCGGTCATTTTTGTTCCTCCTGCGTTCGCGGCGGACGCGATCTTGGAAGGAATTCTTGCGGAACTTCCACTCGTGATTTGTATCACCGAAGGAATTCCGACGCACGATATGCTGAAAGTATACAGCGTACTTCGGAATTCTAAAACAAGACTGGTGGGACCGAACTGCCCCGGAGTGATCACTCCCCGCGCAAAACAAAAACTCGGAATTATGCCGGGCTTTATCCACAGCCCGGGTTCCGTGGGAATCGTTTCCCGTTCCGGAACCTTGACGTACGAATCGGTGGCACAGATCACAAAACAAGGTCTGGGACAATCCACTTGTATCGGAATCGGAGGAGACCCCGTTCCCGGCATGAATCATACCGAAGCCATCAAGTTGTTAAACGAAGACCCTGAAACCAAAGGAATCGTGATGATCGGGGAAATCGGCGGAACTTCCGAAGAGGAAGCGGCCGAATACATCAAAAATCACGTAAAAAAACCGGTCGTAGGTTTTATCGCCGGTCAAACCGCTCCTCCCGGTAAAAGAATGGGACACGCGGGAGCGATCATCAGCGGCGGACTCGGAACCGCGGCTTCCAAAATGAAAGCGATGCAGGAAGCGGGCATTCAAGTCTGCCAATCGATCGCGGAAGTCGGAGAAAAAATGAAGAAGGCTCTGGGTTAACCGGGGTCTTATCTACAACGGTTCAAAATCGAAGAAGGAGAACGGAATGAACATTCACAACAAAAATTCTAAACCATGGATCCTCGGCCGAATCGGAATCGCCCTGGGTAGTTTCGTCCTCCTTCCGGGAATTTCCTTCGCGCAGGGAGCGACCCTCAAATTGACGACCGAAGAAACCGTCAAACGCGCGTTGGAAAGCAATTACAACCTGCAGAATCTTCGTTACGAACTCGCTAAGTCCGATACGAATTTTCTGAAAAACGATTCCAAGTATTCCTGGAGATTGGTAGCCGACGGAAAATCCAGTCAGAACATTCTGCCGTTCAACCAAGCGAATCTCCTTTCGGGAACCAAGATCTCCGATGATACGATCAAGGGCGGTATCGAAAAAATGCTGCAAACGACCGGAACGTATTTTAAGATAGAGGCTGGAACGAGAAGATTCGACTCGAACGCGTTCGAGAATCCGGCCACGACTCCTGCAGGTTTTAATTCCTTGGGAATTCCTCCCCTTTACACCGGATTCGTAAGGGCGACCATTAGCCAGGATTTATTGAAAAACGCATTCGGATACAAAGGAAGAAACGAAGTTAAAATTCTCGAATCCCAAGCCGAAATGGCGAAAAACCAAGTCTCCCAACAGATCTCCGGAGTGATCGTGGATTCCTTGGTCGATTTTTGGGATTATTCCATCAAAACCCAAGCGGTGAAAACGTATAAACAACTCGTGGAGAACACGAAAAACATCCGCAATTTGACCGTGCGTAAACAAGGACTCGGGCTTTCCGAAAGTTTCGAAGTCAATCAGTGGAACGCGCTTTTGGCCCAAGCCGAAAACCAACTCGAAACGGCTTTGGTTCAAAAAGAGGAAGCCAAACGAAAACTGGTTCGTTCCCTGAGAATTCCGGACGGAACCTCGCTTTCGGAGGAAACCAATCTTCTGGAAGAACTGACCGAAAAACCGGACTATACAAAAGATTTAGAATATGCTTATAAACACAGGGCGGATTTTTTAAACGTCCTCAAACAAAAGGAAATCGCTGAAGCCGCGCTGAAAAACGCGAACAACGACCGCCTTCCCACTCTGACCATTTCCGGAACCGGAGCGAGCCAGGCGCAGAACATCGTTTCCCCGCAGGATAACTACACCGACGCCAACCACGGAATCACCACGGCGAAGTATAAGGAATGGACGGGTCAGCTCAATTTCGTGTATCCGATCGCGGACAAAGGCGTTTACGCCGGAGTCAGAGACGCCAACATCAGCATGCGTCAAGCGACGCTAAAGGAAGAGGATCTGAAAAACGAAGTCAGAGACGACGTGAAAACCCGGATCGAAGCCCTGGAAGCGAGTTATAAAATCTATAAAAACAACATCACCAGCGAACGCGAAACGGAAAACTATTACAACGGGATTTTAAGAAGTTTCCGTCAAGGAAGAGCGGATGCGGTGTCCGTAAAGAACGCGCTCGATACGCACGTTCAGGATCAGCTTCGACTTACTCAGGCGAAGGTGAACTTCAACATAGATCTGTTACGTTATTATCTGGCGAAAAACGCGCTTCTCGAACGCTTTCAAGTGGATCGGGACAAACTGTTGCCGAACCTGGATTAACGCAAGCGGGGCGGGATTGAGAAAGAGTTTTTTTGTCGTTATCGGAGCCTTCTTTCTTTCCGTTCTGTTCGGCTTTCTGGTTTGGAAGTTTCTCACGCGCAAAACCGATTCGGTTTACAAAAACTTCTCCAAAGGGAATTGGGAAGACGTAGTCTTAGAAGTCCTCAAAAAAAAGGATCCGGATCTCGAGGATTATTCGTACGCCTCCTTATCTTTGGCGGAATTCAATTCGTATCTGCTCGGCGTATCTTCCGAAAAAAAGGAAAAGGCGGCGCAGAAGTTCTCCGAGAAATCGGGTCTCCAATTTTCCAAACGGGAAGTATCCGGAAGAACCGTCTACACATTCGAAGATCGTTTTTTTTCCTTTTTACCGGACGGATCCTTTTTAAAAACGAGGGCGCTCTGTAAAAAACTTTCCCTCGGCGCGGAATATGAAACCCCCGACGTGCTTTCAAGATATCTGACGAAGTTGATCGGATCCAATCCCCTGCCCTTATACGACGAATACAACCAGGCCCTTCTCAAATCCTTAGCCGCGGGATCGGCGAAGGAACTCGACGACGACGGACGCGGCAAACTCGCCCGATTACTCGAATACTTTTCGGGACGCGAGGATTCTCCGTTTAACGCAAGTAAGGCGGTGATCGAAGGCAAAAATCTGAACGTAAGAACGGGACCGGGAACGGAAAATCCGATCGCATTCCAATTCAAAGGCGGAGAAACCGTATTCATACTCGATCGGGATTCCCGCACCGAAACGATAGCAGGAAAACGCGGAAACTGGAACCAGGTTCTGGATCTAAGAAACGGAGCGGTGGGTTGGATCTTCTCCGGTTTTCTCAAAAACGTCACGCCGGACGTGTCGATCGCACAATCTATGGAGGAATCCTTCCGCGCCCTCGACCGCGCGCCCGTCTGGGATTTCGAAAGTTGGAATGAAAACGCGGCTCCGCTCGGATTTCAGGGAGAATACCACCGCACGGAAAAGATCGCGCTCGACGGGGACACCGGAATCGTCCTTCATTCGGCTCAAAACAAATACGACCTCGTTTGCAGAACGATCGAGGAACCGTTTCGCGATCTCGAATTCTATGTGGCCTATCTCGGAGGCAATCGGGCGCTACCCGTCTTTACGTTGTTCGCAGGTTCTCCGGGCGAATTACAAAAGGCGTTCGAGATAGAAATGGATTCGGAAAGCATCTCCATAAACAGGAACCGATATATAACCGGGGATAATTTTTCGAAGAAAAAATTCCGGCTCAATCTACAGAACGCAGGAAACGGATTTAACGCGGCCCTGGCTCTTGCGGAAAAAAAGGTCCTCTCCGGAATAGATCCGCTGGAACGGATAGAGACGAATTCCGGAATCAGATGGAGGCTCTGCCTTTCCACTCCGAGGGAACGGGCCGAATCCGGCGACGCATCCCCTTATACAGTATGACCATCGGTTTTTCGAAATATGCCTACCTACGACTACAAATGTAAAGCCTGCGGACAAACCTTCGAACAGTTCCATTCCATGAAGGACGATCCCGTAAAGGATTGTCCTCTTTGCGGAAAAAAAGGGGACGTGGAGAGGATGATCTCCAACGGATCCGGAATCATCTTTAAAGGAACGGGTTTCTACGTCACCGATTACAAAAAAAGCGGCTCCGGCACGGGAGAATCCTCTGGTTCCGCGCCTTCCCCTTCTTCTTCGGATTAAAGCACTTGGGAAGACTGGGAATACTCGCAGGCGCGGGAGAACTTCCACACATCGGAATGAAAGAGGCCCTCGCAGCCGGAGAGGATCCACTTTTTTTATCCATCATCGAATCCGAATTCCGCGTGGGGGAATACGCCGATAGAAATCTCCCCATACATATCGTAAAAATCGGAACTCTGCTCAAACTCTGCAAACGTCACGGCATAGACCGGCTTCTGCTGCTCGGGAAGGTCAAAAAGGAAATCATATTCAAAAACTTGAAATTCGATCTCAAGGCCCTCAGTCTTTTGGCGAGAATGATCAACAGACACGACTACTCGATCTTCAAAACCGTCTCCGAGGAATTTGCTAAGGAAAAGATAACGATCATATCGCAAAAAACGTATCTCCAATCCCTTTTTCTTCCGGAAGGAAGATATACGAAAAAATCGCTCAACAAAAAGGAGCTGGAAGACGTCGAATTCGGGATGGAATACGCGCGGAAGATCGCCGGATTGGACATCGGTCAAACCGTAGTCGTTCTCGACAAATCCGTGTTAGCCGTAGAAGCCGTAGAGGGAACGGACCTCGCCATTAAACGCGGAGGATCCTACGCGAAAAAAGGGAAAGCCACCGTATGCAAAAGTTCGAAACTTCATCAGGATCACAGGTTCGATCTTCCCACCGTGGGGGAGGAAACCCTTCGGTCGATGTATGAAAACAACTGCGGAACCCTGGCGTTGCGGACGGGAGAAACCATCATCGTCCATCCCGAAGAATTTATTAACCTTGCAGAAAAACTGAAAATCAACATCCTGAGTATCGGCGATGGCAAACTTGCGAAAATCAACTCCACATTCAAAAAAACCCGTTAACGTTCCACAGCTTGCGAAGCGGGAAAGCGGAACCTCCAGAAAGGAGGATCCGAAAATTCTAATGCTCGCGGGCGAACATTCCGGCGATTTATTGGGCGGAGAGTTATTACGCGAACTCAAGAAAAATTTTCCCGAATTAGAGGCGTTCGGAGTCGGCGGAGAGAGGATGATCGAGGAAGGGTTCGATTCCATAGAATCCATGGAGGAACTTTCGATCATAGGATTTTCGGCCGTATTATTCAAATACAGATTCCTGAAAAAATTGATCGGCAGAATATTAAACGAAGCGGTCGCCCGAAACTGCACGCACGCGATCCTGATCGATTATCCCGGTTTCAACCTTCGCCTGGCCAAAGAGCTGAAAAAACTCGGAATTACGGTCGTCTTTTACGTATCCCCCCAGCTTTGGGCCTGGAAATTCAATAGGATTTATACGATCAGGGAAAACGTGGATCTGATGCTCGTGCTTTTCCCGTTCGAAAAGGAAATCTACGATCGTTACGGAGTTCCCTGCGAATTCGTAGGCCATCCGCTCGCCGTGCGACTTCGGGAAAAGCTCCGTAAAGAGGCTCTCATAGAGGAAACCGGAGAAAAAATCCATTATCACTTTACCGTAACGTTGATGCCCGGATCCAGAAGCGGAGAGATCAGAAGATTGTTAAGCGACATGCTCGAATCGGCGGGCAAAATCGACGAGCACTACGAGTCCGAAAAAAAGAAGATCCGCTTTCTGCTCCCGAATATAAACCAAAAAGAGGAGTTATATATTCTGGAAAGGATCGAAAACGCCAAAACGAAATATCCTAATCTTAAAATAGAATATCTTTTCGACCGTTCGTTGCGCGCGATAGAAGCGGCCGATCTCGTCCTCGTGGCCTCAGGAACCGCGACCTTGGAAGTGGCCTATTTCGAAAAACCGATGGTCATACTGTATAAGGTCAGCATGTTCACTTACGCGATCGGTTCCCTATTCATCCGGACGGCTAACATAGGTTTGGTGAACATCCTTTCCGGAAGGGAGATCTGCAGAGAGATCGTTCAGGCGGAATGCACCCCTCCTCATATCGTGGAAGAGTCGCTTTCCCTTCTCGAAAACAAAAAATACAGGAACAAAACGATCGAGGATATCCGGAAAGTAAAGGAATCCCTGGGAAGCGAGAATTCCTCCAGACACGCCGCGCGGGAAATCGCCAAATTGATCAAAACAAACCCGAAAAAATGAACGTAACGCGCGGTTTGCCCGCGGATATAATTTCGTACATTCTAAAATACTAAATTAACCCGAAACCCTAAGCGGAATTCCCGCTTTTTCGGATCAGCGACAAAGCGAGGAGCAGTCCTGCTTCATGGAAAGACAGGAAAGGAGGGCAAACTGCCCCAGAGAGCGCCCGCTTTGCGCGTTAGGATCGTTCGGATCCATTCCGAAAAAAATCGAATAGGAGGAATCGACGGTGTCGGAACAACGCAGATAAAGGATATCGGGATAACTCAATCTCGGTTGAAGCAGATTCGAAGATAGAATCCCCAACGAGGAAAGGGAAGGACCGGGAACGTCGGTGTTGTTAGCGTCGTCGTCCCCTCCCTTAAAAAGTTCACAGACCGCGGATCCGCTCGATTTCCGGACGGGAAGAACGATCGTGTCGCTCGAATAAATCGAAATCTTATAGATGTCCACGTCGTTCGCAGGAGAGATACTTCCGTTTAATTGGATCGGTTTTATCTGAGGATAATCGAGTAAGGCGCGGTTAAAAAACGTATCGTTGTTAAACGAATCCTCTTCCACGATTTCAGGCGGCTGATTGAGGGGCGAATATAGGGTACCCGCAAACAATATCGAAGAACAACTTCTAAACGAAGCGTTGCATTGTTTTCTACATTCGTCGCCGACGAAATTGGAACAGGAAAAAAGAAAAAGGGAAACCGAAATCAAAGAATGGCATTTCATAGACTCTGCATAAAAGATTTTCCGCCGCTTCCCGAAGTAAAGATATTTCCGCATTCCGCCTTTAAAACGCGCCGAACCGATCGACCTTACAATCCTTTTTACAAACCCGATCCTCGTAAAGACAAAGCGCGGATCCGATAAGAGCTCCCTCCACCCCCGGAAAAGGATCGGGATCGGTCTTTATCTGAAAGGAATAGTTTCGAACGGTGGAAGAAGTGCAGGCGAAATATACAACGGAATGCTCCGCCAATGGAAAGATAAGCTCCGCATCCGTCAAGTTACCCAAAGACTGAAGCGAAGGATCGGGAACGACGTCGTTATTGAATTGTTCTTGTCCCACGTAGGCGAAACAAACGGAGGGAGAATCGGACAAGGAACGCAAAGAATACCGGGTCGCAACGTCGCCTCTCAGATAGAATTTATAGAGATCCGATTCGTTTGCAACGGAGATGGAACCGTTCAACGTGATGTTCGCTCCGTAACGAACCGAATAGCCCGTGATGATCTGAGCCGCCGCGTACGTATCGTGAAGTCCGGAGGCGTTTTCCGTTACGTTTTGGTTGAAGTTGGACGATCCCGACGAATTTACCGCAGAAAACTCTCCGGAAAAAAAGTTAGAGGCAAACATGCAGACGTCCCGTTTTTTTTCGCATTCGGAGCGGCACCGTTCGTAAACCGTATAAACTCCGTTACAACTCAAAACAAAAAGACAGAGGAACACGGGAAAAGCATATGCAAATTTCATTTTATTCTGATTTTCCGACGCGTCTCTCGAACGCAATCCGGAACATTGAATTCGATCATCGATCGCAATCGGATATCTTAACTTTAAAACGGTTAAAATTCAAGATCCTCGAAAAAATCCGTATCGGGAGAGTTCAGTCCGTTGTCTTTCTTTTTGCTTCCGCCGCTTCCTGTGTATTTTATCTTACAGTTCTTTTTACAACTGGACTCGTTAGCAAAACAAATAAAGGACCCTAATACGGGAATATAATTGGATCCGTATGGCAACTCCGAACTTCTCAATTGAAGGGAATAACCGGCAACGGCGTTAGAAGTGCAAAGAACATAAAGAATACGATTGAAGTTGGCACTCTGAAAATTCAAATCCTGGGTCGTAATCGTGCCTAAAGTCGTCAAAGACGATCCCGGATTTGCGTCACTATTGAATTGTTCCGGCCCGACATATGCATTGCACGTTGCCGTACCGGAAAGCGATTTTGCAGAGAACGTAATACCGGGAAGCGAAGATATTGCAAGACTATAGATGTCGATTTCGTTCGCTACCGAAACGGAACCCGTGAGAACGATTCCTCTTGTCGAGTTAAAGGGCATAGTGATAATCGGCTGCGCCTCGAGAAACGTGGAGTGAGGATCGATCGTATCCTCGGAAATGTTCGCATAGGTTGTGGACAATACAGAACTCGCATAAGAGCCGACCGTAGAAAATGTAATGGCCGAAAAACAGGACTTCAGATTGTCATCGCATTTGGAATTACAAACTTCATAACTGGAAAATCCGCCTTTGCAAGTAAGGGCAAATGCAATGATTGCGATGATAAAGATTCGGTGCCGATATTTCATAATTGCGACAAAGATAAAAATCGACCTATTCGTGTAAAGAGAAAAGCCGGAATTTCACGGACGATACGTCCGCCGCTACGAAAGAGAATCCACTTCCCCATCGTTGTATGCAAATCGGTCGCGGAGATAAATTTTCCAGCGGCGGTAATCCTGTTTACCAATGTCCGCAATGAAAATTCATCTTCCATACTGAGCGGTTTTGTATTCGGGAATACGATCACCTCCCCCATTCCTTTTTCACGCGGCAAATTCCGTAAACGTTAGACGCCATCTTGTTATTGATTTATAAGTCAAGAGGAAGTCGCGTCGGTTTGTGGTAATATTTTTCGTGTTGGATTGTTGAATGATTCTCCGAAAAAAAGAAATAAAAAACGTATTTGCACTGCCCCGCCTTTTCGCGTGTTTTCTTCTCGTCTTTGCGGGTTGTTTACCGGATATGGAATCCTCTTTTCCGAATTTTTCTTTTTTTATCCCGTCCTATCTTTCCTTGAGCCCCGCCTCCCCCCTTGCTCCGTCCGTGTTGTCGATCAACGGCGGAAAAAGTCTCCGCGGAGGAATCGTATTCTCCGAAAGTACGTCCGATCCTCTTTTTTCCACGGGATTCAACCTAAGACTTTCGATCGGCTCGGATCATTCCGGATCCACGTTATACGCCTGTGTCGATCTTTCCGCCTGCACGCCCTCCAATTCCTTCTTTCAGAATTTCTTGGGAGAGATCGTCGCATCCGAAACCGAAATCGATTTTTTCTTCTCTCCGGAAACCTATCCTTCGGAGGGAACCCACACATTATATCTCTCCGTCGTTAAGGATTCGATCTTCTCAAAACAGATTTCCAATCCCTTGGTGTTCGACACGACCCCTCCTGCCCTTTCCCCCTCCTTGGCGGCCGGAATATACACGAGTACGGGAACGCTTTCATTCACCTGTACGGACGCGTTTTCCGGATGTGATACGATCGTATTCACTTCTTCGGGGGTCGATCCGTCCGTGCTCCTTTCCCCGAACTTCGATCCATTTTCGGTCCTAAACGGAAACGTGTATTCCGCATCGATCCCGATTCCCTCGGGGACGACCACCATACGCGCGTTAGCCGTCGATAGATCCGGCAACGTTTCCGATATCGAAGAGTGGGAATACGAGGTCAATCCGACGGCTCCGATCGTTCCCGCGGTCGATCTTACGGAAGTTCAGGATTCTCCCGTGAACTCTTCGGGCTCGGCGACGCTCGTTTGGGAATCGAACACGAACGGCACGTTTCAAATCGCGGACGATTCCGGAGATTGTAGCGCGCTCGCCCCGCCCGAGGTTCTTCTTTCGGGAACGGTTTCCGCTTCGGGCGCGCAAACCACGACGATTGCCAATTCGATTCTCGCGGAAGGAAATAATTCCTTTAAGTTGTGTTTTAAGGATTCCCTCGATCAGTACGATTCGTTTTTATTCTCGGTGACCAAGGATACGACCAGACCTACGATCCTTTCCTCCAACCCTTCCGGCGGATCGTCGAACGTGGACGCATCGAACGAACACCTGCTGATCACCTTCGACGAAGTTATGACCGAGAATACCGAGATTCAAATCAGAGCATTTTTAACCTACGGTCCCGTCGGATCCGAAACCACCGTAGAACTTTCCCTTCCTGCCGGCGTCCGAAGTTGGGGTTCGGCCACTGTACTCGACGTGGACTTGGACGCGACTCTTCCCGCGGTTTCCAAAGTATCGCTCCGATTACGGGCCGACGACCTTACCGACTTGGCGGGCAACTCGATCGCGGGGGACGCGGAAGGATATTATAATATTCAGTTCCAAACGGGAGCGTCCAACGCGATCCGGAACGTCATCGATTCCAACCAACCCATATGCGGCGATATGACGGGTAATCTTATCTCTTGCGCAGGAACCGGTCAGGACGGAGCCTTTTTGAACGTCCCCGCTCAGCAGATTCTCGTCGGTCCGTTCTTGAATCCGGGTTTTTCCTCGGATCCGGTCACGGTGGATCAAACCTCCGGTTTAACCTGGAAAACATGTCCGCAAGGAATGACCTGGAGTGGGGCGGGATGCGCCGGTTCCTATACAACGTTTACCTGGCCGGAGGCGATCTCGCAGTGTCTTTTGTTAAACGAAGTGAACGCTAACGCGGGTTATGCGGGAATCAAAGGTTGGAGATTGGCTTCGATGGACGATTTCATCTCACTCACCACCCTTTCCTCGGATACGACCTCCTATCTCATCGTTCCGATCGCGAATTTTCCTAACTTTCCGAGCGACAACGCGAACGGTCAAAGGTTTTGGAGCGCTTCGACCAACTTGAATTCCACTCACAACACCTCCTACGCATGGGGTATAACCGCGGCGGGCGGCGGAACCGTGATAACGAGCAAAGGTTTCGTTTTCGACGGCGTCACGCCGTTTCTGGCGGTTTGCGTTTCCGGAAATCCGAATTAGGCGGCTTGATCATGAAAAACACGGTCTTTTTACTTCTCTCCGTCCTCGTCCTGAGCCGACCCGCGATCGGTTATTCGGGGCCGTTTCAGGACAACGGAAACAATACGATCTCGGATACGAGAACCGGCTTGCTCTGGCAGAAATGTGTCGCGGGATACACGGGAGCGGATTGCAGCGGAGGCTCCGCCGCCACGATGGATTGGGGAACCGCATTAACTTATTGTAATACGATTACGATCAACGGTTTGTCCGGCTGGAGACTTCCGTCCATTAAGGAATTGTTATCCACGGTGAATTACAATTCCCCCAACTACACGCTGCCGAACGTCTATTTTCCGGAACCGGGCAGTCCGATCGTTCAATACGTGTGGAGTTCCACCGGAAGCGCGGCGAGCACGAGTAGGACGAACGCGTATGCGTTACGTTACAACGGAGACTTCAGCCTGAGGATCAAAACCGCCGCGTTTCACGTTCGTTGCGTCCGTTAAACGTACGTCGGCGATCAACGGGATTCGGAGGAAAGCCGTTTTAGCACCACGAGATCGTCGCCCCAAAGACCCTGCCAGGTGTTCCGTTTGAGTTCTCGGAACAAAAAATAACCGCTCGGAGTGTCCTCTCCCCTTCTGCGAAGTTGAAGTCCGTCCTTGTCCGTCCGCAGATACAACTTCGTTTCCCCCTCCTCGCGCAAAAGGACGGCCTCGCCGTCGCTGATAAAACGGATCTGGGTAAGCGGTTCGATCGGGGAGACGCGCCAGGTTCCGATCAAATCTACTTTAGAATTTTCGAATGTGCCCGCGGACGGCTTTTCGGTTCCGACGAGATAATAGTAGATTCCGAGACAAAGTAACGCCGTAAGAATGGCGCCGATTCCCGCAAGGATCACCTGTCTCCGGTTGATTCCAGTTTGCATTCTCCAGCCTCCTCCCTAAACTTCCGGTTCACGTAAACGTCGTTGAGTTTTCCGTTGGCGCTGATCCGGATTCGGTTCGGCTCCACGGCGCCGTATCCGCTGAGATCGGCGCTTTCGTTTTTCCAAAAGATATTACGATAATATGATAGAGTGGGAAGGATATTGTGTTCGTATCCGAAATCGAACGGCTCCCTGAGGTTCAGGGGAAGCGAACGTTTGTCCTGAAATTTGGAACGGTTGTAACTCACGTTGTTGAGCACGTTGAGGGAATTATGAAGCGCCAAAAAGTCGTCCCCGAAAAGACGGATCGTCACGTCGGACGTCACCGTTTCGGGAACGATCCAGGCTCCGCAGAATCCGTTGACCGGTTCCTCCCAGGGCAGTTCCGACGCCTTCAGTCTAAGATCCATATACGGATTGTCCTGACCGAAGGTGAAGTTGGCGAAAGCCTCCACGAATTGCGTTTCGTCCCGATATCCTTTCAGATCCAGCCTGGAAAAAAACGGAACGATCTTTCCCTCTAAAGTGGCTCGCCCCAGATCCTTTTCCTTAAAGCGGAAGGACTTCAGTCTCCAACGGATCGTAGCGGTGAAAAACTCCATTAGATATTTGTAAAACGGCGTTCTGGTCCACCGGATTTCGGGAATCAATTTTTCCTGACGGGTTCGGATATCGTTCCGGATATAATTCTTCCAGGAATGATAAACGGGAAGAAAATCCTTTACTACGATGCGGTCCAATTCCAAATCCCATTTCCAGTCGTTGTACCAGGGATAAAAAAAGGCCCCGTTGGCGCGAGGGGATTTTTTCCAACCAGTTTTACCGGTGATCTTCACGGAAAGAGGCTCCTGAAACAAACTTCCTTTGGCGGCGAAGGAAAACTGATTTCCGGAAACGATATCGGCGTTGGCCTGATCCAAGCGGACGTCGACGTAAGGATCCTTCCAATGAAAACCCATCAGACTGAAGGAAACGTCGCTTTTGATCCAATCCCCGTAATTCCCGGATTCCTCCCATTTTCCCTTTAGGTTCAGCTGACCTTCCAGAGTGTCCAAATCCCCCGGAAATTGAAAGACGGAGCGCAACGATTGAAGATTTTTCCAATCCACGAACGTTTCCCAGCTCGCCAGTTTTTTAGGACCGACCGAATACGTTAGACGAAATTGATTCTCTTCCTTGGAAAACGTATGGACGTGTTTTTCGACGGATTCGTCCATTTCCAGATCCATTTCATGGACGAGATCGGCGTCCTTTAAATCGGGGATCTTCAAACCGAGGGGAAGATCGTGCAGAATTCTGCCGGAAACGTTGTTGAAACGGTTTTTGCCTTTTACCGAGAATTTTTTTCCTTTGATGAGGATTTGATATTCTCCCGAGATTTTTCCGGACTGAAGCGCGGTCTTGCCGAAGAGGGAATACAAACCGCGCACCTTCTCCGCCTTTACGTTCTGAAAACGGAAATCGCTTTTCGATTCGTCGGATTGAAAACTGGTTTCGAAAGTTCCCTGGATGAATCTGGAATACGGAAGAGGAAAAGTGGAATCGCTCACCGTTACGACCACACCTTGCGGCTGTTTGGCGATGAGTATGTCGATCCCCTTCAACGAATTGAGAACCTCCTCTCCGTCGCGGGAA
>NZ_NPEF01000080.1 GCF_002811955.1 Leptospira ellisii | reverse complement strand
ATATCCAACCGAATCTTGCATTAGAAAACGGGGATATAGATGCGAACCTATTTCAGCACGCGGTTTATCTGGGTAAGTTCTCCAAGGATAAGAATCTGAATCTGGCTTCGATCGTCTCCGTTCCCACCGCTCCTATGGCGATTTTCGCGGGGAAAAGCGGATCCGTTCAGGCGATACCGGTCGGAGGAACGGTCACTCTTCCCAACGATCCGACCAACCAGCTGCGCGCACTGAAACTGTTTCAAGAATTAGGATTGTTGAAAGTATCTCCGGACGCAAACCCCGCCAAAGCCTCTCTTGCGGACGTGATCGAAAATCCCAAAAAGTTGGATCTCAAACCTCTGGAAGCGGCCCAGCTTCCGCGTTCTTTGCAAAGCGCGGAGGTCGCGGCGGTGAACGGTAACTTCGCGATCGCTTCCGGTTTGGATCTTACCAAGGCTTTGAAGTTGGAATCGCTCGCCGAAGAACACAAGAACATCATCGTCGTGCGTGCGAACGAAAAGGACGCCGTTTTCGCGAAGGACATCGTTGAGTCCGTGTATTCTCCGGAATTCGAAAAGACGATCGACGCGGATTTCCGCGGTTTTCAAAAACCGGATTGGCTTTTAAAACGAAAGTAAAAGGTTCCTTCGACGCCGAGTCGCCGATCAAGAAGGACGTTATGCGGAATCGAATATCATCGGGAAAACGTCGTCCGAAACGTCGGACCACGTTTCCCCGCGTTAAAACGACATGACCCAACGAGCATTTTTAGAATTCGACGACGTTTCCAAAACGTTTCCCCTTTCCGGAGGAGAGGTTTTTACCGCCGTGGACGGTGTGAACCTATCGATCGATAAGGGGGAGATTTTCGGAATCATCGGAACGACGGGAGCCGGAAAGAGCACCCTGCTTCGTTTTCCCAACCTTTTGGAACGACCCGACGCGGGTTCGATATTTTTTGCCGGTAAAAAAATCGACGATCTTAAAGGACGGTCGTTGCGTCTTCATAGACAAAACGTGGGAATGGTGTTCCAGCAGTTTCATCTGGCTTCCAGCCGCACGGTTTTCGACAATATCGCCTTTCCTCTTAAGGCGGCGGGCGTTTCCGGAAAAGAGATCCGCGACCGGGTTCGAGAACTTTTAACGTTAGTCGAAATTCCCGAAAAAGAGAACGTTTATCCGGCGCAACTGAGCGGCGGACAGAAACAAAGGGTGGGGATCGCAAGGTCCCTCGCCAACCGTCCCGAGTTGCTTCTCTGCGACGAGCCCACTTCCGCTTTGGATCCTGAGACGACTCGATCCATATTAAAACTTTTGAAACAGATCCGGGAAAGTCTTTCCGTCACGATCCTGATCGTCACCCACGAAATGGAAGTGGTCCGTCAGATCTGCGATCGAACCGCGATCATGGAAAAAGGAAGGATCGTGGAATCGGATCGTACGTATTCCTTTTTTGCGAATCCGAAATCGGACGCGGCGAAACGGCTCGTCGGTTCCGTGTCCGAACGGGAAATCCCTCCTGAGACGTTCGCACAAGCCAAGGGTAGGATTCTGAAGGTGATCTTTCAGGGCGAATCCGCCAAAAATCCGGTACTTGCAAAAGTGATCCGATCGACCGGAAGAACTCCTAATATTCTTTTCAGCAAGGTGGAGACGATTTTGGGGGAACCGGTAGGGACGTTTTTTTTGGAAGTGGATCGTAGCGGGGAGGCAGAGGATTTGAAACAGGCCTTTTCCGCGTTAGGCGCTCTTGTGGAGGATCATATCCTATGACGTTTCAAAACCTTCCGATCGAGGAATTCGTCAAGGCGTTTCTCCAGACGTTTTGGATGTTGGGAATTTCGCTTTCCGCGGCCGTTCTCGCCGGAGTCCCTTTGGGACTTTTGATTTTCCTAACCGACAAAGGAATTTTTCTGCGGAACCGCGTTCTTCATTCCGTTTTGAATACGATCGCGAACGTGGTTCGTTCGGTTCCGTTCGTAATTCTGTTGGTCGCCTTACTTCCTTTGACGCAGTGGATCACGGGGACTACGATCGGTCCCTTGGCGGCTTCGGTTCCCCTTTCCGTCGCGGCGATTCCGTTCCTCGCCAGATTGGTCGAGGCCGCGTTACGCGAAATTCCTGAGGGAATCCTGGAGGCTTCCGTTTCCACGGGGGCAAGTCTAACGCTGATTATACGGATCCTGATTCCGGAGGCTTTGCCCGGTATCGTTGCGGGAATCACTTTGACGACGGTGAGTCTGCTCGGCTTTTCGGCTATGGCGGGAATCGTGGGCGGAGGAGGTATCGGAGATCTCGCGATCCGTTTCGGCTATTACCGTTACGAGGACGGGATCATGTTTTCCACGGTCGCGATTCTCGTGGTTCTAGTTCAGCTGATCCAATGGTGCGGGGACAAGATCCGCAAAAGAACGGACAAACGAGCGGGATAAAAACCGTTCCGCGTTCGACGACGCGCGTTTCCTATGCGGAACGATTTCGCATTAAATTTCTATACAAACCTTGCCGAAGTGTTTTCCCGCCTTTAGTGTTTCGAACGCCTTCGGAGTTTCCTCGAAGGAATACACTTCGTCCACGACGGGTTTGATTCCGTTGATCTGAACCGCACGGTTCATATCCTCGAAATTCCGTCTGCTTCCCACGATGATTCCCTGAACGCGGATTCCCTGCATAAGAATCGGGAACAGGGAAAGTTTATCGCTTTCCCCTCCCGCGAGGACTCCGATGAGCGCGATGGTGCCCCAGGGTTTCGTGCTCGAAATCGATTTTTGGAGCGTGCCGGCTCCTCCCACTTCGATGACGAGATCGGCGCCCTTCATATCCGTGATTCTGCGGACTTCCTTTTCCCAATTCGGTTTTTCGGCGTAGTTGATCGTTTCGTCGGCTCCGAGCGCCTTCACTTTCTCCAATTTTTCGTCGCTCGACGAAGTGGCGATGACGCGCGCTCCGAACATTTTAGCGAATTGTAATGCGAATATGGCAACGCCGCCCGTTCCCTGCACCACGATCGTGGCACCCGGTTGTACGTTTCCGTGAGTGACGATCGCGGTGTAGGCGGTCAGAGCCGCGCAGGGAAGCGTGGCCGCTTCGGCGAAGGTGAGATTTTCGGGCATTGGAACGATTCCTTCCTCGCCGAACACCCTAAGTTCGGAAAGGGTTCCGTCCAAAGGACCTCCTAAGGTATTACGGAGCATATGAATGTCCGGCGCTCCGTCGAGCCATGTCTGCGCGAAGTTCGCACAAACCTTATCTCCCGTCTTCCATTTCGTAACGCCGGGTCCGATCTCCACGATTTCTCCCGCCCCGTCCGAAAGCGGAACGAGGGGCAGCTTTTGTTTCGGATTGTATTTTCCGATCGCCATAAGATAATCACGATAGTTGAGCGAAGCGGCTCGAAAACGGACGAGGACTTGGCCGTGTCCCGGTTTCGGATCGGGACGATCGACGATTTTTAAATTCTCCAATCCGAATTGATTCTGGATTTCATACGCTTTCATAGACGTCCTTCGTTTCGGGCGGATTTTCCGGTCCGCGGCGTTTTTTAAGGATCAAATTTCGGTTCGGTCCTTTACGAAAACACATTTTTGTTCCGTAAGAAAAGAAAGCGCCGCGGAAAGGAAGACTTTCCGCGGCCGAAAACGAGGGGCTCTGTGCGCCGATTATTCCCGGATAATGTCCGAGTTTCCGTAGCGGAAATGGATTCCCGATCCCGCGGGAGCCGGGTCCTGGTAAAAATCTCCCGTAAGTCGAAGCAGATAGTTTCCATTTTGCAGATCCTGAGGCGTGTAGAGAATCTGAGAATCGTTCAAACGAATTTTGGTTTCGATGAACCAGACGTTTTCGGGAGCTGCTTTGGCTTCGAGAAAACAGGACGGCAATTCGATCATTCCCATTCCGATCGTTTGGGATGGATTGGTCGGATTGGTTAAAAAGACCGTGACTCTTACGTCGTTTATTTCGGAAGCGAGACTATAGTTATCCCAGGAATTGAGTCTGTATTTTACGATCGCGTAACAATCGTTTCCGTTGCATTCGAAGGAAAGTTTCGCGGTGTAATCGAAAGGAGCTTCGAATTTTTCGAAACTGCTCCAATCGAGGACGTGGTCTTTGTAGGTTGCGCCGCCGTTTGCCATTTCGCTTAAGTGGTATAGGATTTCGTTATCGACTCCGGATCCGATAGGATCGGTGGACAATCTTGAAATCCCCGGAAAAGTGTGATTTAGCGCTATCTGAAATCGAACCGTATTGTCATTCGGCTGCGAATGCGGTTGAAATGTGCCGCTGCCTCCTCCGCCGAAACTGGCGTTGAGTCTGTAAAATCGATCCGCCACAGACCGATCGAAAACGGCGTCGACGGTGATTGCTCCCGGGGTATTCGATTTCACCTGTCTGATCCGGAAGTATTCCCCTTCTTCGAAGATATTCTCGAAATCGAATCCGTCCACCGGACCGCATCCTCCCTGTCCCGCCACCGCTTCCGGCAGAAGTCCGAGATCGGTGGCCTGGAATATCTTGAGACTTTCCTGAGTGGGGGTTACCGATAGAAGCACCGGTTTTATTTCCTCTCCGGGAGGCGGAGGAGGATTGTTTCCGTTCGGCGAACCGATCGCAGGATCGGCGATCAACAACGAAGTGGCCGCATCCTTCAGCCGAGCCAGATCCTTAGCCTGGTTCTCCGAGCAGGATGAAAATTCGATTATATTCATAATCAATAATATATTTAGGAGGAGTTTGCCTGTCCTTGTTCGAATCATGTTGTACCTTTCTTTTGCGGTTTTCGTCCGTGAAAATAAATTCTCGAACGATCCCGTTCGGTGGATTTATATTTTCAAACCGAGCGGAATCCGCTTTTTTGCAAGACGGTTTTCGCGAAAACGCCGAAAAGGAACGAGACGCACGGAAGCGGAAGAGACGGTTCGTATCGAGGAATCAAGTCGCTGTCGTCTTCGATGAAAAACCGGTTTTTAAGCCGCATAACCGCGTTCTATCTTCGGTTTTCTGATTGCTCGGAGAGCACTTTTAAAAAAGCTGGAAGCAAAGATCATGAGCGACATCGACGAGATACAGAAGGAGATCGTTTCCGAATTTTCGGAATGCGCCGATTGGGAAGAACGATATCAACTGCTCATCGAAATGGGGGACGAACTCGGTTCCCTTCCCGAATCCGCAAAAACTCCGGAACGTCTGGTGCCGGGATGTCAATCGAGGGTCTGGATCGTTTCCGAAGAAAAGGACGGCAGGATTCGATTTCAAGCGGACAGCGATTCCACGATCACGAGAGGTATGATCGCCCTTTTGATCCGGGTATTTTCGGATCGTACCAGGGAAGAGATCAAAAACGCTTCCCTCGATTTTTTAAAAGAGATCGGATTGGACAAACATCTTTCCATGTCCAGACGCAACGGTCTTTATTCCATGGTAAACATTCTACGCAATAGCTGAATAAGACGTCCGTAGTCGTCCGCTTTTTCCGTGATGAACGCGTTCGCCGATTTCGAACGACGATCTTGAGAAAAGGGGTCTTGGTTTTTTATCCGATGATCTCGGGACGATCGGGAAGTTCGTTCGGATTCGTTTCTCCGGCCGGAAAATGTTTTTGCAAAAGATTCGTGAAGGTTTCCACCGCCTCGATCACGCTGTCCCGATACGCGCCTTTTCGGAATCCGGTCCGCAGCCTTTCGCATATTTCGTCTAACGTGGATTGTCCGATCTTTTTGTAGATTCCCCGATCGGCGAGTAGTTCTATCTTTCTTTCGGCGAGTTGTATGTAGACTAGGATTCCGGTGTTCTCCTCGGTGTCCCAAATCCGTTTTTGAGAGAACAATTTCCGCGCTCTTTGTTCGGAGTTTTGCCCTTTCCAAACGGCCGAGAGGGGAAGGGCACCTTCGAGAACGACGACGATCTCTCCCCTATGTTTCGTTTCCGATTTTGCGACGGCGTTCTCGATCGTTTTCAAATCTTCCTGAGTGAAATAACGTTTGAAAAACAAGGAAGAGGTTTTGTCCGAAGAGGGACGCAGAGCGGAAAGTAAGGAACTCCAAAGATGCAACGACGATCTTCGGAAGATTCCCGACTCGGACGTACGGTTTTGTTTCATCGAAGTTCCATTCTCCTTACCAACTTCCCGAGGCTCCTCCGCCTCCCGAAGAACCGCCTCCGCCGCTCCAGGAATCGCCGCCCCCGGAAGACGATCCCCAAGAGGAACCTCCACCGAAACCACCTCCGTTGGCGAGTACAAAAAACCAAAGCAGCAATGCTCCCGGAATCAAAAGCCAGAACGTGATCGACCAGAAAATTCCCAACGCGACGAATAGAAGCGCGCCGATTCCTCCCGACCATCCGTTTCCTAGAAAGAATCCGAACACCTTACCCAAAACCACGAGAACGATGAATGCGGTCACGAGTCTGTTCGGAAGTTCCGAATCGTCTTCGGACGTTTCGACGTCGCGGTCGGAGGAGGCGCCGTTGTTTCGGTCGCTTCCGCGCACCTTTCCGCTCGCCGCCGGTAATTCCTCTCCGTCGATTTTTGCGATCAGCCTATCGATTCCTTCGGTGATTCCGGTATAATAATCCCCTTCCCGAAAGTGGGGAATCATAAAATCGGAGACGATCCGTTTGGCGACGACGTCCGGAACGGCGCCTTCCAAACCGTAACCCACTTCGATCCTAGTCTTATGATCCCGGATGGCGACTACGATCAGGATTCCATCGTCGACTCCCTTGCGTCCGAGTTTCCACGTTTCGAAGGTTTTGACCGCGTATTCCTCGATGGTCCAATCTTCGGTGGAACCCACAAGAAGGACCGCGATCTGGCTTCCTTTTCTTTTTTCAAACGCAACTAACGTGCTCGTTAGAACGGCCTTTTGTTTGTCGGTGAGAGTGGACGTGGTGTCCGTGATCTGCGTCTGCAGGATCGGAATCGGAGGGGCATCGGCCTTCCATTCCTCCCGAAACGACGGTGCGGAATCCGGATTTCGCACGTTCGGATTCCAGCCCGAGGCGGAAAAAAACAGGATCGCAAAAAGAAACGCGGGTATGTGGAAACGAAGCAGTTTCAAAATTTTGAATATTCTTATTTTAAAATTTCACTTCGGGCGGTTTGGAGATTTCCTTTTCGTTCTCCACCGTGAACGAAGGTTTGGTCCCGTATCCGAAAATTTTAGCGGTCAGGTTGCTCGGAAATTTCCGGACCGTGCCGTTGTATTTCTGCACCGCCTGGATGTATCGGTTGCGGGCGACGGTGATCCTGTTTTCGGTTCCTTCGAGCTGGGCTTGTAAATCCCGGAAATTTTCGTTGGATTTGAGTTGGGGATAATTTTCTGCGACTACGAGCAAACGGGAAAGTGCCGATGTCATTTGGGACTGCGCCTGCGCGTATTTTTTGAAAAGTTCCGGATTGTTCAGGGTCTTTTCATCGGCTTGGATGGAACCGACTCCGGCGCGTGCGCGAGTCACTTCGGTTAACACTTTCTCCTCCTGAGCAGCGTATCCTTTTACGGTGTTGACCAGGTTGGGAATCAGATCCGCCCTTCTTTGGTATTGGTTCAATACTTCCGCCCAGGAAGCGAGAACGGCCTCGTCCTCTTCCTGAATCGTATTGTACCCGCAGTTGGATGCGGCGGAAACGATGAACAAAAGGATCGCCGCGGTCGAAAACAATTTGGATGCGAATTTCGTTTTCAAAAAATGGATTCTCCTTGAGAGGAAATATTCTTTTCCCTTTAGACCCGGATCGTAAATCGAATTTTCGTTTCTCAGAACGGAAAATCCTCTTCTATATCCGTAAAGTCGTTCCCGTCTCCGGAATCCGCGCCGTTGGGTTCGGATTTTTTTTCCGGATTGGGTTCCGAAATGCTTAGGGAAAGGTAGTTTTTTCCCGTCGCGGATTTACGGATCCATCCCGCCAGACGATAGGTTTTTCCTTCCAAGAGCACTTTACCGGTGTAATCCGGTTGTGTTTCCTTCTCCTTGGATGCGTTACTAAAGAGACTTCCTTTTTTTTCCTTGAGTGCGTATTCCGCCATGTTCGTTTCCTCCTAAGATTCTAAGATCGTTCGTATACTTCGGTTTGGTGAACGCTCGGTTTTGGTTCGTTTTCCGGTTTTCTAGTTCGGTTCGGGTTATGCGGCTTCCGGTTTTTGATCGGCCCGTTTTTCGAGCGCTCGTTTGCGGATTTCTTCGATCAGTTTGTCCGCGAGAATTTCCGCAAGTTCCTCGATCCGTTCGTCCATCCATTGTGTGTTGGGTGTTTTCATGTGTTGGCTCCTTGTCTGAACTAAGAATACGATTCTCCCCGGACAAAAAAGGGGAGCGGTTTGGTTTTTTCGGAAATTTTTCGGGTGAAGGGAGGGAGTTCCCGCACGTTTTGACGGTAGAATTATCGTTCGTACGGAATCTTTGCCGGAAAAATCCCGTAAATTCCGACCCAGATGTCCCTCCTGCGACAAGAGCGTGGGAACTCCCCGCTCTTAATTCGGCAAGAGCCGTCTTGATTTCGGAACGAACGTCTCCTTTTCAACCGGACGCACGGGGTTGCGCGGGAACTCCCGTTTTTTCCGAAACGGAACCTCTTTTTCAAAGTTCCGGATAAAAACCTTTGACCTTTGTCGCCGAAGGAAACAATAAAGGCTGAATTTTTCGGAAACCAAAAAGTATGCGGATCGAGTCGGAATCGTTCGAGTTGGAAAGATACAGGGACTTTTTTCTTCACAGCCCCGAAGGAATCTGGTGTTTTCATCTGGACGTTCCGATATCCACGAATCTGCCCCCGAAAGAACAGGTGGAACTTCTCCTAACACGCGCTAGACTAGGAATCTGCAACGACGCGATGGCGAAGATGTACGGATATTCATCCGCTTCCGAAATGATGGGATTGTCCCTCTCCCAGTTGATTCCCTCCGACGCTCCCGAAGACTTGGATCATCTGTATCGATTCGTTTCGTCCGGATACAATATGAAGGACGTGGAATCGAGGGAGTTGGACCGTTTCGGAAATTCGAAATACTTTTTGAACGGCGTGGTCGGAGTGATCAAGGACGGAAAACTGGAACACGTATGGGGATCGCAGAGGGACATCACGGCGCTTAAACAAACCCAGGATCAGCTGCGTTATTCGCTCTTTCTCCAAAGCCAGCTCACGGAGATCTCAAAAAGTTTCATCACGCTTCCCCCTACGGAATTGGACACTGCCGTACGGGATTCCATGGAGAAGGCGGGAAGAATCTGCAACGCGGATCGCGCGTATATCATAGAATATTCCAATTCCAACAAGTATCTTTCCAACACGTACGAATGGTGCCGCGAAGGAATTCCCTCCTTCGTGGAGCACTTCCAAAAAATACCCGTAGGCAATATTCCCCCGGAACGGTTTGAAAGGATCCGCAAGTTCGGGTACGTCGCACTGAATTCGAGGGAGGAGATAGAAGGAGAGGATTCTTTTTTGCGGGATCTGATTCTTCCGCGGGGAATCCGTTCGCTGCTCATCATCGGGCTTCGATACGAAGGAAAGGAGATCGGTTTTTTCGGAATGGATATGTTGTCCGAGGATCGAGTCTGGACCGAAGAGGAGATTTCCATTCTGGGACTGATCGGGGATCTGATTCTGCTCGCGTTCGATCGTAAGAAAAAAGAAGGTACGTTAAACGCCTTTTACGACCGTATGCACTACGACCTCGAACTGGGAAGACTCACGCAGAGATCCCTTGTGGATCGGACGTTTCCGGATTCGCGATTTTTCAGGATGGAAACGTATTTCCGTCCCTTCGAAAAAGTGGGGGGAGACGTCATCAGTACGATACAGAATCAGGACGGGAGCGTGGACATATTGTTTGCTGACGTTTCCGGGCACGGGATTTCGTCCGCGATGGTTTCCGGAATGGTGGTGATCTCCTTTAAAAATTCCGCAAGAATGGGTTTGAGTCCCGCGCAGGGATTGTCCCGTATCGTGGAGGATCTCAAACCCTTGGTGGTGGATCATCATATCTCCGCGGTGCGCGTGAAATATATTCCCGAATCGAAACGCCTTCTCTACTCCTATGCGGGGCATCCTCCGATCCTTTTGTTTCGGGACGGAAAAAGGATCGAACTCGACGGGATGAATCTTCCTCTGCTCGCGTTCGACGGCGCCCAATACTACGATCAAGCCATCGATCTTCTGCACGGGGATCGAATCGTATTTTTTTCCGACGGGATGTATGAAATTTTCGACGGACAGGGAAATATTTTGGATCTACCCGGATTGATTTCCATTTTGGAAGAATATTTGGATGCGGAAACGATCGAGGATTATATCGATCAGATCGTTTCGGATCTTTTCGAGTATTCCGGCGGAAATTTCGGAGACGATATCGCCTTATTGGTTTTGGATATATACTAAATCTCGCTCTAAATGCAATTTCTATCCACTTGACGTGGACTTCGAAATTTTCAAACCTGGCAAAAAGAAATGTGGAAAAAGCAAAATTATTTTGAATTCGATCTTATAAAAAACGATCAACTGTTTATGAATTGATTGTTGAACTTGGTAGGGGAAGCCCCCGATTCGTAGATATAAGATCGGTTGTTTCCGTCATTCGATGAACTGGTTTCATCGAAAGGAGAATTCGTCGGTAAAAAACGGCAAACGATAGCGCACAATGGTTTTATCGAAAGGGTTCCGGATCTTTTTATGTTTTTCATTTCTCGGTTGTGCGCAGGCCAGCCGGATCAGTTTGGACGCGTCGTCAAACGCGGGTTTGTTGCTGCAAGGAGGTTTTAATTTCGTCTTCGGTTCCACGGGCAACGAACTGATCACATTCGAATTTCCGAGCACCGAAAATTATCTCGTTCGTTCTTATTCGGCAATCGTAACCGAAACCGACATCACCGCCAAAGTTCCTTTCGGCGCGACGAGACATCTGAAGGCCGCATTTACGGTTTCTCCCGGAGCTTCCGTATTCGTAAACGGGATACAACAAATCAGCGGGGTCACCGAAAACGATTTTTCCTCTCCCGTGTCCTATATGATCGTCGCCGGAAACGGGAACGTCCGAGCCTATACGGTAAGCGTAAGCGTTTTTACTCCGATTTCGGACGCGGGACAAAACGACTGTTCCGACGATTCGTTAAACACGATCGCCTGCGGAAACGCAACCTTTCCGGGACAAGACGGGGATTATCCCGGCATCGCCCCCTCGTTTCAAAAGGTGGCCGCCGATCCGGCGCAACCGGTCGTCTACGACAAAAACACGGGACTTATCTGGAAACTCTGTCGTCAGGGAACGAATGCGGTGGATTGTACTGCGTTAGGCGCTACCACGATGACCTATTCGAACGCTATCAATTCCTGCTCCGCGTTAAACGACACCGCTTATGCGGGAATCCGCTCTTGGAGACTTCCCGACATTCGGGAACTGTTTACTCTAACCTCGTATGACAACGATCCGCCTTATATCGATCCGGTCGTCTTTCCGGACGGGAACAACCAGGTTTGGTCCAGTTCCGTAAGCGATCCCCTTTCCTCCCCTCCGAAACGATGGACGTTGCTCTATTCCACGGGAAACAATCAAAACGCGAACGAGTCCGTCGCGTTAGGCGTTCGTTGCGTTTCCGGCGGGAATTTTCCGGCTCAGAATTTCGTCGATCGCGGAGACGGAACGGTTCTCGATCAAAACACGAATCTTCTTTGGCAGAAATGTATGGTGGGAAAAGAGGGCTCGAATTGTCAGAACGTGGTCAGCGACCTTTCCTCCGCGTGGCAGTCCGCTTTGGTTACGTGCGATTCCCTGAATTCGGCCGGAGTCCGTTGGAGGATGCCGAGCGTGAGGGAATACCTTTCGATCGTACGTTATGATTTGCCTTCGGGGACCACTTCGATCGACGAGAATTCGTTTCCCAACACCTTGACCAACACCCAGTATTGGATGAGCAACATCAACCGTAACCCCGGAAGCGAGGGCGCTTTTATGTTCGACATCAGTTACGGGTTTCTTGCCAGCACCAATCCCGCTTACTCGGAATCGGTCCGTTGTGTGGCGGACGCTCCCGTTTCACAGTGATCCGGTTTCGATATAGATTCAACCGGAAACGTTCGCGGAATCTTCCCGGTCGGCGGTTTCCGATTTGCCTTCCGATTTTTTCCTTCCGATGGAGAGAACTCCGGCGAGTACGAGAACCGTTCCCGTCAGTCCCGAGGAAGTGATCGGTTCTCCCAAAAAAATCCACGCAAGAAGAATCGTGGAAATCGGTCCTACGGAACCTACGATCGCCGCCCTTCCCGAACCGATCATCCGGATCCCTTCGGAAGTGAAATACGCGGGAATCACCGTGGTCAAAACCCCGAGTGCCAGTCCGTACGCATACACCGGAAGCGGTTGAACCAGCAGGCTCAAATCCCTTACGAGAAAAAAGTGCAGAATCACAATCAGACCCGAAAGAAGCATCAGATACGAGGTGAATTTTACGGAACCGATTTTAGGGATCAGGGATTCGCTCCCCACCAGATAAAGCGAATAGGCGGCCGCGGAAGCGAAGACGTATAACACTCCTTTGACGGCGTCCGGTCCTTCGTTGCGGATATCTCCGACGAAAGCGACCGCGATTCCCGAATAGGTCAGGACGATCGCGAATATTTCGACTAACTTTATGTTTCTCTTATATAGTATGGAACTGATCACGAGTACGATCGTGGGATACACGAAAAGGGTCAGACGTTCCAGTCCGGCGGAGATGTATTCCAGACCGATGAAGTCGAAAAGGCTCGCCAGGTAATATCCCAAAAAAGCGAGGATCAGAATCAGTCCCCAATCCTTTTTCGTCAAAGGAATCGAGTTTTCCCGTTTTCGGGATCGGATCGCGATCCAGGCGAAAAACGGCACGGCGAACAGCATACGTAAGGTCAGCGCGGTGATCGAATCCACGTCGTAACGGTAGACGAGTTTTACGAAAACCGCTTTTGCGGAGAAAAAAACGGCGCCCGCCAAAATAAGGGAGGCTCCTAAAAACGGTTTCCATCTGGATTCCGAAACTTCCATAAATCCATCCTGAAAATACGTTCCGGTTCTGAAAGAAAAGTTTGCGGGAACCCGAGGGATTCTTCTCGATTCGACGCGATCGATTTCGAAAGCCTAAGCCGTTGCCGGTCTAAGAGCGACTAACGTTCCCAGGGATTTTTCAGGAACACGTCCCCGTCTTCCCCCAGGGACGGAAAAAAATCCGCGCCCGCGGTGCGGTTTTTCCGTTTCCATTCCTTGACCTCGCGGATTTTCAGATAACAATCGCTTAGAAAAAAGGAATGGCCGCATCCTAAAAGATGATAACCTTCGTGGATCAACGTCTTTTCCGGACCGCCTACGATCCAATGTGTAAGGGTTCTCGTCTGTCCCAGGACGTAACCCCTCGTGCCGGTGCGTGTTTCCACAGCGCCTAACACCTGAAAGCTGGGGATTCCGAAAAACGCGAGAAAAATCCCCACGACTTCGAAGACCGTGTCGCCGAGTTTTCCGCCCGCGACGGCGAGTAGACGATCGCATCCGGAAGGTAGGGGCGCTTGAAAGACCTGGTCCATGATGGCGAAGCCCGTCCAGCCGGGGCGCTCCCAATCGAAGACTTCCGCAAGTCGTATTCTAATTTTATAAAGTTCTAATTCTTCGTTCCAGGCGGAAACGAGAATACGGAGTTCTTCCGCGTCGATTTTTTTGTCTTTCCATACGCAGAGACGGAGCGTCTCCTCTTCTCCGAAGTCGATATCCTTACGGATCGAATCGCGGTGAAATCCTATCGTCGTGCAGGAGAGGAAGGAAAACAGCAGAATCAGAGCCGCTTTTTTTCTGAGGCGTGTCTTCACGGGAATCGTTTTAACCCGCGTCGTTTCTTTTCCAAGTAAAAAACGCGGGAGGATCCGGACCTTCTGCGGAAGATATATTCAAAAAATAGAATATATCTTCCGCACGAGAAGGATGGTTCAGGTTTCGTCGGGCGTTCTGTGCATCCAGGCGGAGAAAATTCCCCCGGTCGCGAACATGATCAAACTGTAGATCGCCGAAGGAACGGCCATCGCGGGATTGTGCAGGATCGTGGAGGCGATCGCGATTCCGAGCGTTCCGTTCTGGATCCCCACTTCGATCGTGATCGAGGTCCTCTGAGATTTCGTGACCTTCATCAAGGTGGCTCCGACGTAGCCCAGGACCATGGTGATCAGATTCAACGCCAGGGAAGCGGGACCCACTTGGATAAAGAAAGGGATTATGTTTTGGCGTTCGCGGACGATGGCTCCCGCGATGATCAATACGAGAAACAGGCCGGAAAGTATCTTCACGGTTTTTTCGAACTTTTGGGAAAGGTCGGGGCGTTTCGCGTTCAGAAGCATTCCGATCGAAACGGGAAGAACCGTGATCAGAAAAATCTGCAGTATGGTCTGCGGAATGTTGAGCGCGATCATCTGTCCTGCGCCTAGGAAATGATTCATCGACAGATTCAAAAGGAAGGGGATCGAAAAGACGGTGATGCAGCTCGTGATTGCGGTTAACGTGATCGAAAGTGCGACGTCTCCTTTCGCCAAGTGCGTGATCAGGTTCGACGTGGCGCCTCCCGGACAAATCGCCAGAAGCATAAGACCCACGGCAAGTTCGGGTGCGAGCCCGGAGGCGTCGGCGATGAACCATCCCACGACCGGAAGGAGAATCAACTGAAGCGTTAATCCCGTGATCACCGCTTTCGGGAGAACGAAAATACGTTTGAAGTCGTCGATCGTCAAAGCCATTCCCATGCCGAGCATGATGATGGCTAACGCGACGGGCAGAAACACTGCCGTAAGCAAGTTGGATTCCATTTGATCAACCTATGTTTTTTTGATTCAAACTCTTTATGGGATGGGAAATTTCCGGTCGATCCAATTTTTGATTTTTCGGAATTTTACCCGCCCTTTCGAAAAACGGTTCGATCCCGGAAAACTCTCGACACGGACGAGTTCGGATTCGGAAACGTCGAACGAAGCGGCGAAGCGCGTTTTTTATCGAACGATCGAAAGAAAACTGAGAAAAACGGGAAGGGCCTTCGAAGAAAACTTCATCCGATACGAACGTCGTCCTTCATTTTAGAAATATATGATTTACTTCGGTTTAATAAAAAACGCGGATTCCGAACCGGAAAAAACTTCGTCCGATTCGCACGTTCTATCGGACCGATCCGATCCAAAAAAGAGGTGATGAATTTACGAATTCGAAAAAATCTCGTGTTACATGGAAGAATCTCCCAAGAAGGACGAGAAAAATTCCTTCAAACGAAAATTTTTGATCTGGTTGATTCCCTTTTTAGTCGTGAATCTTCAGAGGCTGATCGGTTTTACTTCTAAAAGGATCGACATCGGCGACGAAAGTCTGCTTCGGATCCGCAAGGAAAAAAAGCCGTATATCCTTTCCATCTGGCATACGAACGTTTTATATTCCCCTTATTTAAACCGAAATGCGGGCGCGGCAGTTTTGATATCCGAATCCAAGGACGGGGACTTCATCAACGAAGTGGTTCATCGTTTCGGAAATTACAGCATTCGGGGAAGTTCCTCGAAGGGCGGTTCCAAAGCGTTGAAGGCGCTTTTTCAACACCTCAAAAAAAATCTTCCCGCGGCGATCACACCGGACGGACCGCGGGGCCCCGCGTTTATCGTACAACCGGGATTGATCGCCTGCGCACAAGTATCTCAGATTCCGATCGTTCCCTTTCATTACGAATGTACCCGTCAGTGGATCGCGGAACGCGCGTGGGATAAACATAGGATCCCCAAACCCTTCACCACGTTCGTCGTCTCCTACGGGGAACCTATTTACGTGCCGAGAAGTCTGGATGAAAAGAGTTTCGAGGAAACCAGGTTGAAGGTGGAAAGGGCCATGCTCGACAACCGTGAACGCTGCATCGAAAAAGCGGAAGAATTAAGAAAAGTTTAATATTCTAAAATAACATCCGAAAACCGAACAATGAGGACCTCTCAGACGTACAAGTCGAATCTAAAAGCACTTTGTTTATCCGTTCTTCTTGTGTCCTTCTGTTCTATCTCCGAAGAAAAGGGCGGTCCGGGACTTTGGAAGGGAAGCGCGACTAACGTTTCCTCGTCGGCGATGAGCGGGGCGATTCCGTTGGTGTTCG